>DASWVQ010000237.1:0-2588 GCA_036401195.1 Gemmatimonadaceae bacterium | reverse complement strand
CGCAGCCGCGGGCCCGGCCGGCACCGCGGGCCCCCGCCTCGCCCCCGGCTGATGCCTTCCCCGCTCCTCGCCCTCGCGTGGCGCGAGAGCCGCACCGCGCGGCGCCGGCTCGCCCTCTACATGTCGTCCATCGCCCTCGGCGTGGCCGCGCTGGTGGCGATCGACTCCTTCACCGACAACGTCACCACCTCGGTGCGCGAGCAGTCGCGCGCGCTGCTCGGCGGCGACGTGTCGCTCTCCACCCGGCAGCCCTTCCCCGCGAAGGTCACCGCGATCGTGGACTCCCTCGCCGGCGCGGGGTACGGCGTCGCCGACCAGGTGACCTTCGCCTCGATGGCGCTCCTCCCCGGCACGGGGAAGACGCGCCTCGCGCAGGTGCGCGCGGTGAGCGCGGGGTTCCCCTTCTACGGCGAGATCACGACGCAGCCGGCGGCGCGCTGGAACGCGCTCCAGGAGGGACGCACCGCGATCGTGGATCCGGCGCTCCTCACCTCGCTCGGCGGGAAGGTGGGCGACGAGCTGGCCCTCGGCGCCGGCCGCTTCACCATCGTGGCCACGATCGACAACGTGCCCGGCGAGACCGGCATCGCCGCCGCGATCGGGCCGCGCATCTACGTGGCCGACCGCTGGCTCCCCGAGACGGGGCTCCTCGTCTTCGGCAGCCGCGCCGAGTACCAGACGCTCATCAAGCTCCCCGCGAACGCCGCGAACCCGAAGCAGTTCGAGCAGCGCTTCGAGAAGCGCCTCCAGTCCGACCGCGTGCGCCTGCGCACCTCGGTGGAGAACGAGTTCAACCTCACGCGCTCCATCGAGCAGCTCCGCGACTTCCTCGGCATCGTGGGGCTGGTGGCGCTGCTGCTGGGCGGGATCGGCGTCGCGAGCGGCGTGCACGCCTTCGTGATGCGCAAGATCGACACGGTCGCCATCCTCCGCTGCCTCGGCGCCACCAGCCGCCAGGTGCTGGTGATCTACGTCGCCCAGGCCGCGCTGATGGGGCTCGCCGGCGCGATCGCCGGCGCGGCCATCGGCGTGGGGGTGCAGTTCCTCCTGCCGCAGGTGATGCGGGACTTCCTCCCCGTGGACGTGTCGGTGCGCCTCTCCTGGCCGGCGATCCTGCTCGGGCTCGGCGTGGGGGTGTGGGTCGCGCTGGTGTTCGCGCTCGGGCCCCTGGTGTCGCTGCGCCGCATCTCCCCCCTCCAGGCGCTGCGGCGCGAGGGCGACGCGGAGGCGCTGCGCCGCGCGCGGCGCGACCCCCTCGGGTGGCTGGTGACGCTGGCGATCGTGGCGAGCGTGGTCGCCATCGCCATCAGTCGCGCCGGGTCGGTGCGGCGCGGCCTCGCCTTCGCCGCGGGCGTCGGCGGCGCGGTGCTCGCGCTGTGGGTGAGCGCCGGCGCCGTGTCATGGCTCGCGCGACGCGTGGTGCGCCCCGGCTGGCCCTTCACCGTGCGCCAGGGAGTGGCCGCGCTCTACCGCCCCGGCAACCAGACGCGCGCGGTGGCGCTCGCCCTCGGCTTCGGCGTGTTCCTCATGAGCACCCTGTACCAGGTGCACGGCACCCTGCTGCGGCAGCTCTCGCTGCGGCTCGATGCGTCGTCGGCGAACCTGGTGTTCTTCGACGTGCAGGACGACCAGCACGCAGGGCTCGACTCGATGATCCGCGCGCAGGGATTCTCGGTGGTGCAGGAGGCGCCGATCATCCCCATGCGCATCTCGGCGATCAATGGCGTGGCGGTGGAGCAGCTCATGCGCGACACCACGCCGGGGCGCCGGCGCGCGGGCTGGGCGATGCGCCGCGAGTTCCGCTCGACGTACCGCGACACCCTCGTGCTCTCGGAGACGCTCGTGGCCGGGAAGTGGTTCCACGACGGCAGCACCGGCGACACGTCGCAGGCGTCGGTGGAGAAGGACGTCGCGGAGGAGCTGCACCTGACGCTGGGCGACGTGGTCACCTGGAACGTGCAGGGGGTGCAGGTGCCCGTGCGCATCACCTCGCTGCGCGAGGTGAACTGGGCGCGCTTCGAGCCGAACTTCTTCGTGGTGTTCGAGCCGCGTGCCCTGCGCGATGCGCCGAAGCAGTTCGTGCTCCTCGCGCGCGTGCCGGGGCAGGAGGCGGTGTCGCGCCTGCAGGCGGCGGTGATCGGCCAGTGGCCGAGCATCTCCAGCGTGGACCTCACGCTGGTGCAGCGCACGGTGAAGGATGTGCTCACCCGGGTGACGATGGCCATCCGCTTCATGGCGGCGCTCTCCCTGGCGCTCGGGATCCCGGTGCTGTTCAGCGCCGTGTCGGCCACGCGCCGCGAGCGGCTGCGCGAAGGGGTGCTGCTCAAGACCCTCGGCGCCACGCGCCGGCAGATCGGGCGCATCCTGCTCTCCGAGTACGCCCTCCTCGGGCTGCTGGGGAGCCTCACCGGCGTGGCGCTCTCCTTCGCGGCGGCGTGGGGGCTGGTGCGCTTCGTCTTCGAGGGCACCTTCGTCCCCACCTTCGCCCCCGCCCTGCTCGTGGCCGCGGCGATGATCCTGCTGGCGGTGACCATCGGCCTCATCACCGGCCGCGAGGTGTTCGCCCAGACCCCGATGGCGGCGTTGCG
>DASWVQ010000236.1:0-6231 GCA_036401195.1 Gemmatimonadaceae bacterium | reverse complement strand
CAACTGTTCGGGCTTTCGCTGAGCTGTGGTCGGGACACCGCCCCGGCTCATCCGCGGTGTGTGACACCCAGGGGGTATCGGGCTAGTGCCCCGAGCCAACTTGCGCTCAATCTGCCGACTTGGCGACATACAAGGGGGTACCATCTGAAAGAATGATCGCTCCTCCAACATTCAAGCGCCCATGCTCCGCCTGGAGCATGGGCGCTTGAATGTTTTTAGGGACGGTCAGCAGGTACAGTTCGTACCCCCTCATCATCACCCCGTCTCTCCGGCGACGAACCATCGTTGGTATCGCTGGTATCGCTCTTATCTCACCCAATCGGTCCGGCGGGAAGGACTATCGCAGGGATTGCCCGTATCGCTCGTATCTCACCCCACTGGCCCGGCGTGCCGACGCCCGACGGTCAGGTAGTAGACCGGGATCCCGATCACGATCACCCCAAAGACCGACAGCGTCGCCCAGCGGCTTCCGGGGTCCATCACCGCGTTCACCAGCAGCGCCGTCGTGGCCAGCACGAACAGGGCGGGCACGATCGGGTAGAGCGGCACCCGGAAGGGGGGGTCGTAGTCCTTCCGCTTCCGCAGCACGTAGATCGACGCCACGCCGAGCGCGTAGAAGGGGATGATCGCCGTCACGAAGGCATCCGCGAGCTGCTCGAAGGTGCGCATGAGGACGAAGCCGATCCCGAGGAGCGCGGTGATCGTGATCGCCACCCAGGGCGTGTCGTACTTCGGGTGCACCGCCGCCACCTTGCGGAAGAAGAGCCCGTCCTCCGCCATCGCGTAGAAGATGCGCGGCGAGGTGAGGATCGAGCCGTTGAGCGTGCCGAAGGTGGAGAGCATCACCGTCACCGCCACGAACAGCACCCCCGCCGGCCCCACCAGGCGGAGGGCGACGTCGGCCGCCACGCTCGGCGAGTGCCGGATCTCGTCCACCGGCATCACCGCCAGGTAGGCCATGTTCGCCAGCAGGTAGATGCCGATGATCGCCAGCGTCCCGAGGATGAGCGCGCGCGGGAGGTTGCGTCGCGGGTCCTTCACCTCGCCCGCGATGAAGCTCAGGTCGGCCCAGCCGTCGTACGCCCAGAGCACCGACACCAGCGCCAGCCCGAAGGGGGCGAGGGAGAAGCTCCCCGGCGGCATGGCGGGGGTGAAGTGCCCCCCCGTTTTCGGCAGCCCGATGGCGAAGGCGAGGATCACGATCACCACCAGCCCCGCGTACTTGGCGATCGAGGTCAGGTTCTGCACGAACGATCCCCAGCGCAGCCCGCGGATGTTCACGATCGCCATCGCCGCGATCGCCGCGGCGGCGAGCCAGTGCGCCCGCGTCGACCAGGGCTCCTTCGTCACGTCGAGCCCGAAGGCGCGGAGGGTGTAGTCCGAGAAGGTGAGCGAGATCGCCCCCAGCGACGAGGCGCGGATCACCACCAGCTCCGTCCACCCGAAGAGGAAGGCCACCAGCCGCCCCCACCCCTCGCGCAGGTACACGTAGATCCCCCCGGTCTCCGGGATCGCCCCCGAGACCTCGGCGAGGGTGAGCGCGCCGCAGAGCGCGAACAGCCCGCCCAGCACCCAGATGAACATGAGCGGGAGGGGGCCGGGGACGCGCTCGGCGATCGCCGCCGGCGACCGGAAGATCCCGGAGCCGATCGTGGTGCCGATCACGACGGCGATCGCGCTCCAGAGCCCGAGGCCGCGCGGGAGGGCGTGATGCGGGCTCCGGCCGGACGCGTCGGCGGCTCCGCCCGCCGAGGGGGCGGCGGCCGTGGGGGAGTCGTGGGGGGTGGGCATGGGGGTCAATGCTACCCCGCGGGCGTTGACCCGTCGAGTCCCCGGGGCGAGCTTTCGGGGATGCCTATTTCCTTACGCGACGCGGGGTTCTGGCTTTCGGTCATCGCCTGCGTCGTGGCCCAGGGCGCCATCGTCCGGTCGGTCTTCACCTCCCGTACGGTGCACGCCTCCGAATCCGTCCCGCGTCCCCGCCTCGCCATCGAGCTGAGCTGGGCCGTGATGCCCGCCGTCGCCCTGGTCGTGCTCTTCTGGCTGACCTGGCGCGCGCTGCACGCTCCCTGAGTTCAGGATCTTGAAGACACTCCGCCGCTCCTCCATCGCCGCGCTGGTCATCGCGCTGGCGCACCTCGTCTTCGGCGGCATCGTCCGCATCTCCGGCTCCGGCATGGGCTGCGGCGACCACTGGCCGAAGTGCCATGGGCAGTGGTTCCCCCCGCTGAACCGCCCCGACCTCATCATCGAGCTCTCGCACCGCTACCTGGCGCTCTTCCTGATCCTATCGATCACCGGGCTGGCTTGGGTTGCGTGGAAGCGGCGCGGTGAGCCCGGCGTCGGCGGCTCGGCGGGGGTGATGAAGACGGCGATCGCCTCGCTGGCGGTGGTGCTCATCACGGCGGGCTTCGGCGCGGTCACGGTCTTCTTCGGCAATCCGGCGTGGGCGACGGTGATCCACTGGGTGCTCGCGGCGACGCTGCTCGCCCTCGTGGCCACCACGGTGGTGCGCACCGGCGCCCTCGGCGGCGCGGGCACCACCTTCGGCGGCGGCTCGGTGAAGACGGCGCGCGTCGCCTTCTGGGCCGCCCTCATCGCCCTCCTCGCCATCGCCCTCGGCGGCCTCACCGCCAAGGTGCACTACGCGTCGGTCGCCTGCCCCAGCTTCCCCCTCTGCGGGACCGGGCCGGCCGAGGCGCAGGGAGGCCCCGTGCACGTGCAGCTCACGCACCGCGTGCTGGCCTTCGTGCTCTGGTTCCACCTGCTCGGCGCGGTGATCGCCATCCGCAAGCGCAAGGAGAACCGCACCGTGACGAAGGCGGCGTGGATCGCCTTCGGGGTGGTGACGCTCCAGCTCCTCGTGGCCGGCGCGATGATCGGGATGAAGCTGCCGCCGGTGATCCGCGGGCTGCACCAGGCCACCGGCGTGGCGGTGTGGCTCTCGAGCTTCCTGTTCTATTACCTCGCCCGCCGGGCGGTCGCCCCGCGATGATGCAGATGGCCGTATCCGCGACGCGCAGTGTGGCGAGGGACCTGGTGATGCTGACGAAGCCGCGCATCATCTCGCTCCTCCTCGTCACGACGATCATGCCGATGTACGTCGCCGGCTCCCCCTCGTGGGGGCTGGTGGCGATCGTGTTCGTGGCCGGCTACCTGATGGCGGGCGGGGCGAACGCGATCAACATGTACATCGACCGCGACATCGACGACCGCATGGCGCGCACGCGGCTGCGTCCCATCCCCAGCGGGCGCATGGAGCCGCAGCAGGTGCTGATCTTCGGCGTGCTGCTCGCCACCACGGCGACGTGGATGTTCGCGCGCTTCGCCAACGTGCTCACCGCGGCGCTGGCGCTGGCGGGATTCTACTTCTACGTCTTCATCTACACCCGCTGGCTCAAGCGCTCCACGCCGCAGAACATCGTGATCGGCGGCGCGGCGGGGGCCTTCCCCCCGCTGGTGGGCTACGCCGCGGTCACCGGCACGGTGGACCTCACCGCCGCGTACCTGTTCCTCATCATCTTCTACTGGACGCCCCCGCACTTCTGGGCGCTCGCCCTCCTCAAGCAGACCGACTACGGTCGCGCCGGCGTGCCGATGGCGCCGCTGGTGTGGGGGGAGCGCGAGACGATGCGGCAGATGCTCTGGTACACGGTGATCCTCGTCCCGCTCACCCTGCTCCCGGTGGCGTACGGGGCGCTCGGCGCGATCTACCTGTGGAGCGCGGTGGTGCTCGACGCGCTGCTCCTCGCCGGCGTGGTGAAGATCATGCGCGCGAAGGACTGGTCGACGCACGCCTGGACGACGTACAAGTTCTCGCTGCTGTACCTCGCGCTGCTGTTCGCCGCCATGGCGGTGGACCGCGTCGTCGCGCGCTGATGAGCGCCGAGGAGCTTCCCCTCTTCATCATGGGCCCCGGCCCCGAGCCGGAGCGGCTGATGCTGCTCTCCCGCCCGCGCGAGGGGCGCGTGCAGGTGCGCGAGTGGACGGGGCACGACTGGTCGAGCGTGCCGCACCAGCGCAGCGCGCTCGCCGAGGAGATCCTCGGCGAGGTGGAGCGCGCCGTCCAGAACGGGCGCCGCCTGAACCAGTCGCCGATGGTCGTGCGGCAGTGGCTGTTCGGGCGGTGAGCGCGCCAACGGGGTGGCGTCGCGCCGGCCGTGCGGGTGAGAAAACAGGAAAAGAGCGATACCAACGAGTCGCTCCATGCGCATCCGGCCCTCGATCGCGCCGGCCAGACGGGGTGATGATGAGGGGGTACGACCTATACCTGCTGACTGCTCCTCAGCACTCCAGCTTCCTGGCCCCTGGGCCTGGGATCCTGGATGGCCTGGGAGGGACGTGGCGTTTTCGCCTTTCTCGTTGTTCTCTCACCCCAAAGGTCCGGCGCACGGGACTCCGAGAGTCCCCGGAGCGATCAGGGGTTTCAGATGGTACCCCCTCATCATGATCCCCGTCTGGCCGGCGCCACGCAGCTGGTCACCCACGCCCCAACCACGACCGCCGCCCGCTGTCGCGCAACGCCTCCTCGGCCGCGGGCATGTTGTGCCAGTCGAGCGCGGGCGCCGGCGCCACGAAGGCCGCGTCGCGGCGCACCAGGTGCGGCGCGTGCACCTTGATCGCCACCTCGGCGAGCGAGTAGCCGTGGTTCTCCAGCACCCCCTGCTCCCCCGGGGAGAAGGCGTCGAAGTCCGTCCGCACCTTCGCGATCGCCTGCTTCGCGAACGCTTCCGGGTAGCCGGGGAATCCGTCGCGATACGACGCCGTTCCCGACGCGATCCCCCAGAACGCCCCCGCGAACACCTGCGTCAGGTAGCCCGCGAGCAGCCATCGCTTTCGCAGCGCGCGCGCCTGGTTCTCGATGATGGCGGTGTAGCGCTCCACCCGCCACGCGAGCCCACGGTCGGCCTCGTACTCGAAGGTGCCCCCACCATCGGACACGAGCACCGCCGCGCGCTGCCGCCAGACCGGCTCGAGCCCCAGGTTGTCGTAGTTGCCGCCGTCGGTGAGGCGGAGGCCGCGCACGCACCGCTCGCGATCCTCGGCCAGGTACGCGCCCCCGCTGAGCGACGCGGGATCGAGCTCCATGCGCAGGGGATTGAACACCGGAGGGAAGCAGGAGCTCGCCGCCACCGCGCGCCCGATGGTCATCCCGAGCGGCGTCTCCCCGTACCCCGCCTGCTCGTCTCCCATCGCGTCGCGGCGGAAGGTCCACGCCGTGCCGAACGCCATGTCGGTCGCGCAGAAGGTGAACACCGGCCGCGGCGGCAGCTCGCGCAGGGCGAGCGGCGTGAGGTGGTGCTCGTACTGCCGCGCCAGCGCCTCGACGCCCGCGTCGTCGTCGTTCCAGTTCCAGGGCGCCAGCCGCGTGGCGATCGCGCCCGTGCGGATGTTCCGCGCCGTGAAGGCGCGGATCGGCAGCGCCACCCGGCGGTCGAACTCCGCCGCCGGGATCCCGCCGTCCGGCAGCGATCCGCCCAGCGCCACGAGCGCCGCCCCCAGCTGCGCCGCCATCACGCTCCCCCCCGACACGGCGGAGATCTCGTCGATCGCGCCGAGCACGCCGAGCTCGTTGAGCCGGCGGATCGCCCCCAGGTGCAGGAGGGTGGCGCGGTAGCCCCCGCCGGACAGGCAGAGGGCGTTTCCCGCGCGCTCCCGGTCGGGCAGGTACTTCGCGCCCCCCGGCGACAGCTCGGCGGCGAAGAGCGCGTGCGGCGGGATCATCTCGTGCGGCATGGCGGTCATGCGACTCGCTCCCCTGGCAGATGGAGGGTCGCGAGCCGCGTCGCTCGCCGGTCAGCTCGTGCTCAGGCCCGCGGCAGCGAGAGGGTGAAGGTGGAGCCTTCGCCCACCGTCGACCGCACCGTCAGGTCACCATCCATCTCCCGCGCCAGCGCGCGCGAGATGGCCAGCCCCAGCCCCGTGCCGTCGGCGGTGCGGGTGAGGGAGGTGTCCACTTGCACGAACGGTTCGAAAATGTCGTCCACGCGCGCGGCCGCAATCCCCACCCCCGTGTCGGCCACCTGCACCTGGATCCAGCTCCCCTCCCCCCGCGCGCGCAGCGAGATCCGCCCCCCGGCCGGCGTGAACTTCACCGCGTTGGAGAGGAGGTTGAGCAGCACCTGCTGCGTCTTCTCGGGATCGGCCATCGCCACCAGCTGCGACGCCAGCGCCTCGGGTGCCCGCTCGAACGAGAGCCCGCGCGCCTCCATCTGCGGTTCCACCAGCGGC
>DASWVQ010000235.1:0-4673 GCA_036401195.1 Gemmatimonadaceae bacterium | reverse complement strand
CCGCGACCCCCGACGTCGCCCCCCGCACCACGCGCGACCCGGCGAACCCCTTCATGACGCGCCGCTTCGGCACGCGCACCCTCAACATCGCCCTGCGCACCCGGGCCCCGGAGCTGGGGCAGTACCCGTGCAGCGGGTGCCACCTGCACCGCGCCCTCGCGCTCGAGGCGCGCCGCGTGCCCGACGCGCATCGCAACATCCAGCCGGTGCATCCGCGCGAGGGGAAGCCCGGGTGCGGCGCCTGTCACGCCCCCGACGACGTGGAGCGCCTCGCGCTGCCGAATGGGGAGCGCGTGTCGCTCGACGACGCGTACCGCCTCTGCGCGCAGTGCCACAACGCGCAGGTGGCCGCGTGGCGCGGGGGGGCGCACGGCAAGCGGCTCGACGGGTGGCGCGGGCGCCGCGTGGTGATGGGTTGCGCCGAGTGCCACGATCCGCATCGCCCCGCCGCCGAGCCGCGCCTGCCCTTCCGCGCGCCGCGGCTCTACCGCCCCGGGAGGGAGCCATGAGCGACGATCGCACCCCCATGACCCGTCGCCGCGCGCTGCGCGTGCTCGCCGGCAGCGCCGCCCTCGGCGCGCAGGCCGTCGCGGGCTGCACCGGCGCCTCCCCCGCCGCGGCCCTCGCCGGGGGCGACGAGGCGAAGCTCCTCGCCTGGCGCGAGTACATCAAGAAGAACTACCGCGTGATGACCGAGGAGGAGCGTCGCGAGACGATCGCCCGCCTCGAGCGGCTCTCCGAGCTGAAGCGCGGTGTGCAGGTGTCGATCGCGTCCACGCCGGCGCAGCCGGGGGTGCAGTTCGGCTACGCCTTCAACATCTCCAAGTGCCGCGGCTACCGGAGCTGCGTGGAGGCCTGCATCAACGAGAACAACCTCGATCGCAAGGCCGGCACGCAGTACATCCGCATCTTCGAGATGGAGGACGGCGTGGTGGACCTCGACCACGCCGATGCCACCTTCGAGCACGAGGTCCCCGCCGCGGGGCACTTCTACCTGGGCACGCAGTGCTTCCAGTGCGCGAACCCGCCCTGCGTGAAGGTGTGCCCCGTCGCCGCCACCTGGCGCGAGCCCGACGGCATCGTGGTCATCGACTACGACTGGTGCATCGGCTGCCGCTACTGCATGGCCGCCTGCCCCTACTGGGCGCGCCGCTTCAACTGGGCCGAGCCCGAAGTGCCCGCCGACGAGGTCAACCCGGTGCAGCACTACCTGGGGAACCGCGCCCGCAAGAAGGGCGTGGTGGAGAAGTGCACCTTCTGCATCCACCGCACCCGTGAGGGCCGGCTGCCGGCATGTGCCGAGGCCTGCCCCACCGGCGCGCGCGTCTTCGGCAACCTGCTCGATCCCGACTCGGAGATCCGCTGGGTGCTGGCGAACAAGAAGGTGTTCCGGCTCAAGGAGGACCTCCAGACCGAGCCGCGCTTCTGGTACTTCGCGGACTGATGCCCATGTCGCACCTCGTCCCCTTCCTCACCCATGCGGCGCGCGCCGCGACCGGCGGCGGCCCGCGCTACCGCGCCTGGATGGCGGGGCTCACCCTGGTCATCCTCGCCGGGGGCTGGGCGTACGCGGTCCAGCTCCGCGACGGGCTCGCCGTCACCGGCATGAGCGACCACGTGAGCTGGGGCTTCTACATCTCGAACTTCACCTTCCTCGTGGGGGTGGCCGCGGCGGCGATGATGCTCGTGCTGCCGGCGTACGTGCTCGGCGACGTGGAGTTCGGGCGCGCGGTGCTCATGGCCGAGGCGGTGGCGGTGGGGGCGATGGTGATGTGCCTCCTCTTCGTGATCGTCGACGTGGGCAATCCCGCCGCCGCCTGGCACCTCGTCCCGGGGATCGGCTTCCTCAACTTCCCGCGCTCGCTGCTGGCCTGGGACGTGGCGGTGCTGAACGGGTACCTCGCGATCAACCTCGCCATCCCCCTCTACATCCTCTACCGCCGCTTCAGCGGTCGCGGCCCCGACAAGCGGAAGTACCTGCCGTGGATGTACGTCGCGGTGATGTGGGCGGTGAGCATCCACCTCGTGACCGCCTTCCTCCTGGCGGGGCTCCCCGCGCGCCCCTTCTGGAACTCGGCGCTCCTCGGCCCGCGCTTCCTCGCCTCCGCCTTCACCGCCGGCCCGGCGTTCATGATCATCGTGCTCTGGTTCATCCGGCGCACGACGAGCTACGGGATCGGCGACGGGGCGATCGGCAAGCTCGCCCTCATCACCACCGTGGCGGCGCAGGTGAACCTGGTGATGCTCCTCTCGGAGCTGTTCTACAAGTTCTACTCCCCCACCCACCACGGGATCAACGCGCGCTACCTGTTCTTCGGCGTCGAGGGGCACCACGCCCTCGTCCCCTGGATCTGGACGTCGATCGGGCTGAACCTCGTGGCCACCGGGGTGCTGATGGTGCACCCGCTCCGGCGCGACACCCGCTGGCTGATGCCCGCCTGCGCGGTGCTCTTCGTGGCCGTGTGGATGGAAAAGGGACTCGGGCTCGTGGTGCCCGGGTTCGTCCCCTCGCCCCTGGGCGAGATCGTGGAGTACGTGCCGACGCTGGTGGAGCTCGGCGTCACCGCGGGGATCTGGGGGCTGGGGCTCGCCGTGATGACCGTGCTGGTGCGCGTGGCGCTGCCCATCGAGATGGGGAGCGCGCGGAGCCCGTACGCCGGCGAGCCGCCGCGGCGGGCGGGGGTGATCCCGCCGCGGGTGCGCGGCCGCATGGTGGCGGCCCCCGTGCACGCCAACGGGAATGGCAATGGGAATGGCAGTGCGAAGGGCAATGGGCACGGCAACGGGAACGGCCACCCGGCCGCCATCCCTCGCCGCGGCGAGGGCGCCTCGCGCGCCATCCGCGTGCGGTGATCACTCGAGCGGCGCGCTGACGCCGGTTCCGGAGGAGGAGGCAGCATGGCCAGGTCACCCAAGGACACCCGATATCCCGCCGCGGCGCTCGTGGCGGGACTCCTCGTCGCCGGCGGCGTCGCCGGCGCCCTCCAGCTCCTGGGCGCCCCCCCGCCCGTGATCGCGGCGCTCGCCGTCGCGGCGGGGCTCTTCGTCGCCTCGTCCGTGAAGTTCACCGACCAGTGGGAGAAGGCGGTGCTGCTACGATTCGGCCGCTACGCGGGGCTGCGCGGCCCCGGCTACTTCACCGTGATCCCCATCATCGACCGGGTGAGCTACCACATCGACCAGCGCATCCGCACCGCCGCCTTCGGCGCGGAGTCGTGCCTCACCCGCGACACCGTCCCCGTGAACGTGGACGCGATCTCCTTCTGGGTGGTGGTCGACGCCGAGCGCGCCGCGCTCGAGGTGCAGGACTACGACGAGGCGGTGATCCTCTCGGCGCAGACCGCCCTGCGCGACGCGATCGGCAAGCACGACCTGGCGGAGCTGATCCAGTCGCGGGTGGAGCTGGGGCGCGGGCTCCGCGAGGCGCTCGACCACAAGATGGAGAACTGGGGGATCCGCGTGCAGTCGGTGGAGATCCGCGACGTGATCATCCCGCCGGCGCTGGAGGACGCGATGTCGCGCCAGGCGCAGGCGGAGCGCGAGCGGCAGGCGCGCATCATCCTGGGCACCGCCGAGACGGAGATCGCGTCGAAGTTCGTGGAGGCCGCCGACGCATACCGCGACCACCCGGCCGCGATGAACCTGCGCGCGATGAACATGCTCTACGAGAGCATCGTGAAGCGCGGGTCGCTGATGGTCGTGCCCTCCGCGCTCGCCGACTCGCTGAACCTGCCGAAGATCACCGGGCTGCTCGGCGCCGCCGGGCAGGTGCCCGGCTACACCCCCGGCAACGGCCATGCGCTCGCGCCCCCCATCGAGGACCAGCCCGAGCTCGAGGTCACCACCGTGTAATCCGCGCGCCGTCCGTCGTCAGAGTTCCCACTTGCAGAGGAGGAGGCCATGCCCCCCACGATTTCCGCTCCATCAGCCTTCGGTCCACTGACCCCCGTCGCCGCGGAGTTCACCGAGGCGCACGCCACCGTCCACGGCGCCTACGTGTCGCGGAGCCTGCAGCTCGCCTGCTCCTGGTCACTCGCCGGGGCGGCGGCCACCGGGCTGCTCCTGGCCTTCCTCCTCGCCGCCGGCCAGATCCAGGATCCCGGGATGATCACCACCATGGCCCTCGGGCTCGGCGCCATCGGCAGCCTGCTCGGTACCGTGCACGGCGCCTTCCTGGGGTTCCTCTCCCGGCCCGAGGATGCCGTGCGACCCGTGCCCTGGCGCGACCGCGCCATGTTCATCGTCACCAGCGTGGTCACCTTCGTCGTGGCGCTGATGCTCGGGACCTGGCTCCCCCTGAGCGCGGGGCTCATCCGCGCCGGCCTGGTGTTCGGCTGGCTCGGCGTGTTCGTGTCCGGGATGATCACCGTGTTCGTGTTCGCCTGGGCCTGGGACCTCGGCTGGCACGCGCTGCACGTGGCCTACGACCGGTGGCCCGAGCACAAGCTGGGGAGCATGCTCCTGCTGGGGACCTTCGTGCTGCTGGCGACGACGCTGCTCGTGATGCGCCCCGCGCTCCCGCAGCAGAACCGGTTCGTGGGGACGATGGTGTACCTGGTCACCGCCGCCGCGGCGACGCTCTGGGTGGCGGCGCCGGTGCTCGTGCTGGGGCTGCGGAGGAGGATGCGGGGCGGCTGAGCCGACCAAGGTCCCGCGCGTCAGCGGCCGTGGCC
>DASWVQ010000234.1:0-31682 GCA_036401195.1 Gemmatimonadaceae bacterium | reverse complement strand
CGCAGCACCACCGCCGCGGTGAGGGGCAGCTCGCGCGGCGCCGGCGCCACCGGTCGCCCGTGCCCGAGGGAGAGGCGCAGCCCCACGCTCGCGAAGCGCGTCGCGGGCATGCCGCGCACCGCGTCCTCGAGCGCCCGCCCGCCCGACGCGATCACCGCCACCGAGGGGAGCAGCTGCACCCCGCCGGAGAGCACCATCCACGGGAGGCGCCGCGGCGCGGCCGGGGGAAAGGTGGGCCGCTCGCCGCGCTGCACCAGGCGCACCCCGCCATCGGCGCCCAGTTCCACCCCGCGCCACGCGAACCGCGCCCCCGCCGTGGGCTCCACGTAGGTGAGCGGCTGCGTCTCCGTGATCCACTCGTCGGGGAGGGCGACCTCCACCAGGCCGGTGCGCGTGTCCACCAGCGAGGCCCCCGCGGTGAGGCGCCACGCGCCCAGCGGCTGCACGACGCCCAGCTCCGCGATCGCCGCATGCCGGCGCGACTCGGGATCGTCCGCCCCGCCGCCCCCCGCCCCGAGCCACCCCCAGCGGCCATGCGATCCCTCCCGGTACAGCCGCACCATCCCCAGCGCGCTGCGGGTGGCGCGCACCCCGCCGGGGGCGATCGCCTGCCCCTCCGCGCCGAGCTCCAGGCGCATGCCGCGCGCGGGGCGCAGCCACCCCGAGAGCGAGAGGGCCCCCACCCCCGCCCATCGCGTCTCGTCGAGCGCGTTCTGCGCGCGCGAGCCCATCGTGGTGAGCGTCGCGGTGAACGCCCCCGTGGCGACCTGCGCCGACCCGCCCAGGGTGACGGCATCGCCGCGGAGCAGCCCCCCCTGCCGCACGCGCGCGGCGCCCGCGTCCACCGCGCCGGTGACCCATGCGCCACCGCTCCCTCCCTGCGCCATGGCGGCGCGGGAAGGGAGCGGCGATGTCACCAGCAGCAGGGCTGCGATCGTGCGCCGCGAGATCATGCGGCGAAGATACGCGCGGTGCGCCGCCGGCGCGACGCTCGTGTCGCTGCGGCTACGGCTTCACCGGCTTCAGCGCCGGCGCCAGGCCGGAGCTGCCCGGGAGGAGCGGGAGCAGCCCGCGGGTGCGGATGTCGAGCGCGGCACTCGGGTCGATCCCCGTCTCGATGTCCTGCCGCACCTCGTCGCTCAGCGCCGCGAGCTGCTGCGAGCTCGCGCCGCTCTTCACCAGCGCCACCACCTGGTCCGACGCGCGCCGCACCGACACGCCGCGCGCCACCAGCTCGGTGAGCACGCCGAGGGGCACCGCCACCGAGCGCTCCCCGCCGGCGAGGCGGATCGTGCGCAGCGTGGCGCGCGGCACCCCCTTCCCCAGCGCCTCGGCCCCGGCGCCGATCTCCGCCACGCTCGGATTCGGCGGGGAGAGCGCCTCCCGCGCCACCACCATCCGGTCGGCGAGCGCCACCACCGCGGAGCGGATGCGCACCGCCGGCGCCCCCTTCACCGCCCCTTCCAGCGCCTTGTCCACGATCGGGTCCACCGGCAGCGCCTGCGCCTTCGCGGTGGTGATCACCCGCGTCACCGCGGCGTACGTCTCGGCGTCGAGCGCCTTCGCGAGCCGCTGGTCGACGCTGGGGCCCTGCGCGCCGGCGCGGAGGGCGATCGTGCCGAGCAGGAGGCCCGCGGCCGCGACGGTCCTCACCGCGCCTCCACGAGCAGCACCGACCCGGGGCGCCCGAAGTCGGCGTCGCGCTCCTGCGGCGCCCGGGGATCGAGCGTCCACTGCGTGCCGTCCACGAGGAAGGCATAGACGTGGCGCCCCGGGATCACCGGGAGGGTGAGCGTCCAGAGCCCGGTCTGCGGATCGCGCGCCAGCGGGGCGCTCCGCGGGTCCCAGGCGTTGAAGTCGCCCACCAGCGCCACCGACTGCGCCGCCGGCGCGTCGAGCACGAACTGCGTCGCCACCGGCATCTCGGCGTTCGCCGGGAGGTCTTCCGCCGCCACCGGCACCAGCGCCTGCGGGGCCTGGGTGGCGGGGGGCGCCGCGGCCACCACGGCGGGGCGCGACGCGTCCATCTGGCTCCGCAGCGCGTACCCCCCCACCCCGGCCGCGAGCACGAGGCCGGCCGCCACCGCGGCGGGCATCCGCCACGCGGCGTGCACGTAGTACCAGTTGCCCCGCGGGGCGTCCCGCGGCGGATCCTGCGGCGTCACCCGCGCCGCCGCCACGAGGCGCGACACGGCATCCTCGCTGGCAGTGGGCAGGGTGCGCAGCTCGTCGATCGTCCGGCGAAGCACGCCATCCACCTCCTCATGGTCAGTCACGCAGTACCTCCTGCAACCGATGGCGCAGGTGATCGCATGCGCGCTTCACCCGCATCTTGAGTGCGGACACACCGGCGCCCGTGATGCCGGCGATCTCCTCGTACGAGTAGCCCTCGACGTGATAGAGCAGGAAGGCCTCCTTCTGGGCCTCCGGCAGCTCGTCGAGCGCATGGTGGATCTCCTCGCGCCACCCCGCCGCCTCGGCGGCGTGCTCGGTGGGCGCCGCCTCGAAGCCGGGATGGTCGAAGGCCAGCACCTTCCCGTCGCGCCCCACCCGCACGCCCCGCGTGCGGCAGCGGTTCGCGAGGATGCGGAAGAACCACTTGTCGAACCGCTCGCGCTCCTCGTACCGCGGGAGCGCCTTCCACACGCGAAGCCACGCGTCCTGCACCGCCTCCTCCGCGTCCTGCTCCACGCGCAGCATGCTCTTCGCGAAGCGAAGGCTGCGCGGATACCACTGCCGCACGAGGAGGCCGAACGCGTCGGCGTCCCCGCGCTGCGCGCGGCGGATCAGGTCGAGGTCGGAGTCCGGCATCAGCCGGAGCGCGGGGGACTGGGTGGTCACGTGGGGCAGAACCCGGGGGGAGGGGGGATGGTCACTTTGGGGGGAAACGGCGAACGGCGTCGCTGGTCGCTGGTCGCTGGTCGCTGGTCACGGAGGGGGGCGTCAACGGCGCGGGGGGCGCACAGTGCCCTGCGCCGGGTCGAAGTTGACGCCCCCTCGGTGACCCGTGACGAGCGACGCCTCACGCGGTGACGCCCTTTTCGTGTTCCCGCGACCAGCGACGCCGTTCGCCGTTCGCCGCCCCCTCACTCCCCGTACGGCACCCAGATGTTCTTCACCTGCGTCGCCTGCCGGAGGAACTCCCGCCCCTCGGCCGCCATCCACTCGACCGGGTCGGAAGTGGCCCACGTCCGCTTCATGTTCTCCGCCGACGCCAGCTCCACCGCCTTCACTCCCTCGGGGGACCCGAAGTACCAGATCCCCTCCACGTCGTCGTGCTCGGCGAGGGTCTTCGCGAGCGCGTCCTTCGACCCGGTGACGATGTTCACCACCCCGGCCGGCACGTCGGAGGTCTCCAGCACCTGGTAGAAGTCGGTCGCCGCGAGCGGGTGCGCCTGCGAGGGGACCACGATCGACGCATTCCCCATCGCCATCGCCGGCCCCACCAGCGACACGAGCCCGAGCAGCGGGTATTCCTCGGGCGCCACGAGCCCCATCACCCCGATCGGCTCGTGCATCGCCAGGGCGACGCCGCGGATCGGGACGTTGTGCACCGCGCCGTCGTACTTGTCGGCCCAGGCCGCGTAGGTGAACAGCCGCGACACCGCGGCCTCCACCTCGGCGCCGGCGTCGTCGCGGCCGGTCATGCGCGCGATGCGCGCGGTGAACTCCTCCGCGCGCGTCGCCAGGTTCTCCCCCAGGTAATAGAGGACCTGCGCCTTCGCGTGCCCGCTCGCCGCGCGCCACGCCGCCGCCGCCTTGTGCGCCGCCTCGACCGCGTTGCGCAGGTCCTTGCGGTTCCCCTCCCCCACCTCGGCGAGGAGGGCGCCGTCGGGGCCGAGCACCTGCATGGAGTAGCCGGAATCGGGGCGCGCCTGCTTGCCGCCGATGAAGAGCTTGGCGGTGCGGTCCACCTGGGGCCTGGGGCCTGGGGCCTCGGGCCTCGGGGAGGACTTGCGTTCCTTTCCGCGCCTCGCGGAGCTCCGTGCACTTCCCGAGGCCCCAGGCCCCAGGCCCGAGCCCCGATGCAGGTACTCCCACATCCCCTCCCGCCCGCCTTCGCGCCCGTACCCCGACTCGCGGTAGCCGCCGAAGCCGGCGGACGCGTCGAAGAGGTTCGAGGAGTTGATCCACACGACCCCCGCCTTGATCTTCGGCGCGACGTCGAGGGCGAGGTTGATGTTCTCCGTCCACACGCTCGCGGCGAGGCCGTACTGCGTGTTGTTCGCCAGCGAGACCGCCTCCGACGGCGTCCGGAAGGTCATGGCTACAAGGACGGGTCCGAAGATCTCCACCTGCGCGATCGTGCTCGACGGCGCGACCTCGGTGAAGAGGGTGGGAGGATAGAACCACCCCTCGGTGGGGCAGGCCCACGAGGGCTGCCACATCGTCGCCCCCTCGTCCGCGCCCTGCTGCACCAGCCCACGGATGCGCTCGAGCTGCACCGGCGCCACGATGGCGCCCATGTCCACCGCCTTGTCGAGCGGGGGACCCACGCGGAGCTTCTCCATGCGCGCGCGGATCTTCGCGTACAGCTTCTCCGCCACCCCTTCCTGCACGAGAAGGCGCGAGCCGGCGCAGCACACCTGCCCCTGGTTGAACCAGATCGCGTCCACGATCCCCTCGACCACGCTGTCGAGGTCCGCGTCCTCGAACACCACGAAGGGCGACTTGCCGCCGAGTTCGAGCGAGAGCTTCTTCCCGCTCCCCGCGGTGGCGCGGCGGATGATCTTCCCCACCTCGGTGGAGCCGGTGAACGCGACCTTGTGAACGCCCTCGTGTGCCACGAGGGCTGCTCCCGTGTCCCCGTCGCCGGTGACGATGTTGAGCACCCCCGGCGGCAGCCCCGCCTCGTGCGCGATCTCCGCGAAGGCGAGGGCGCTCATGGGCGTGAACTCCGCCGGCTTGAGCACGATCGTGCACCCCGCGGCCAGCGCCGGCGCCACCTTCCACGCCAGCATGAGCAGGGGGAAGTTCCAGGGGATGATCTGCCCCACGACGCCGACCCCCTCGTAGCCGGCGAACTCCGACTCGAGGAGCTGGGCCCAGCCCGCGTGGTGGTAGAAGTGGCGCGCCACGAGGGGGATGTCGATGTCGCGCGTCTCGCGGATGGACTTGCCGTTGTCCATGGACTCGAGCACGGCGAGCAGCCGCGCGTGGCGCTGCACCGCGCGGGCGAGGGCGTAGCAGTGCTTCGCCCGCTCGTGCCCCGGGAGGGCGCGCCAGGCCGGGAGCGCCTTCGCCGCCGCGCTCACCGCCTCGTCCACCTCGTCGGCGGTGCCCTGCGACACGCGCGCCAGCCGCTGCGCCGTCGCGGGGTTCATCACCTCGAAGAGGCGCGACTCCTTCGGCTCCGTCCAGCGGCCGTTGATGTAGTGGCCGAACTCGCCGTTGAACTTCGCGAGCCACGCCTGCACCGGCTTGTCGCTTTCCGGCGCGGGGCCCCAATCCATCGTCTCGAAGATGTCCTTGACCGTGGTCATCAGATCGTCGGCTGGCGGTGGGCCGCGGCGTAGCGACCGGTGACGAAGTGCTCGAGCTGCCGCTCGATGTCGGTGAGCAGCGAACTGGCGCCGAAGCGGAAGAGGTCGGGCTTGAGCCAGCGGTTCCCCAGCTCCTCCTTCATGAGGTAGAGGAACTCGAGCGACTGCTTCGCGGTGCGGATCCCGCCGGCGGGCTTGAAGCCGACGGCATGCCCGGTGTGCTCATGGTACTCGCGGATCATGCGCGTCATCACGAGGCCGAAGGGGAGCGTCGCGTTCACCCCTTCCTTGCCCGTGGAGGTCTTGATGAAGTCCGACCCCGCCTGCATGGCCACCATGCTCGCGCGCGCCACGTTGGTGAGCGTCGCCAGCTCGCCGGTGGCGAGGATCGACTTCATGTGCGCGTCGCCGCAGGCCTCGCGGAACGCCTTCACCTCGTCGTACAGCGCCTCCCAGTTGCCCGTGAGCACGTGCGCGCGCGTGATGACGATGTCGATCTCCTTCGCCCCCGCGGCCACGCTGGCGCGGATCTCGGCGAGCCGCTGCTCCATCGGGGAGAGCCCCGCGGGGAAGCCGGTCGACACCGCCGCCACCGGGATGTTCGTCCCCCGCAGCGCCTCCACCGCGGTGGGCACCATGGTGTGGTACACGCACACCGCGCCCACCGTGAGCCCCGCTTCCGCCATACCGAGTGCTGATAGAACGTCGTGTCGCACCGGCGTCCTCGCCTTCGCGCACAGCCGCCGCACGTACCCCGGCGTGTCGTCGCCCGAGAGGGTGGTGAGGTCCATCAGCGTGATGGCCCGCAGCAGCCAGGCCGCCTGCCACTCCTTCTTCACGGTGCGGCGCGTGGGAATGGTCGCTGCCCGGCGTTCCACGGCGGAGCGGTTCACGCGGATCGCCCGCACCACGTCGAGGTCCAGGGGAACGCCCGGGTTGCGCTCGACGTGGTCGTCGGGGATCGGGGGAGGCCAGTTGGCCACGAGGGTGGGGCGGGGGGAGGCGGATCGCGCGATCCCCTCCTGGCTGCGCTGCGCGGTCATGATGAGTCGGCTGGGGCCGGGCCCCCGGGGTGCGGGGGCCGAACCCTTGAATCTACCGCCGGCGCCCCCTCGAGAGGAGGGCAGGCGCGCCGGGCGATCCATCGGCCCCGCCATGCGGAAGAGCCCCCGCCCTGTGCGATCCTCCCCCCACCGGCGATCTTCCGGCGACGCACCCCTCCACGCCGTGAACCTCAAGCCTCTCGAGCTCGCCTGGCGGCGCCTCTGGATCCGGGCCATCACCGCCCGCCTCCCCCGTCGCGCTCGCGGAACCCCCGACTGGTCCGCCCGCCCCCACAAGGTCCTCTTCCTCCGCCACGACCGGCTGGGGGACATGATCCTCACCACCGGGGCCCTCCGCGCCATCAAGGCCTCGCATCCCACCATCACCCTCCACGTCCTCGCGTCGCCCCTCAACGCCCCCCTGCTGGCGCACGACCCGGCGGTGGACCGGGTGCTGGTGTTCGACCGGAAGCGGCTCGGCCGGTACCTGGCCACGATGCGCCAGCTCCGCCGCGAGCGCTACGACGCGGTGGTGGACTGCATGGTGACCGCCCCCTCGCTCACCACCCTCCTGCTGATGCTCGCCACCGGGGCGCCCCACCGGATCGGCGCCGCGGGGCGGGGCGACGACCGGGCCGTGACCATCGCCGTGCCCCGCCCCCCCTGGGCGGTGCACATGGCCGACAAGCTCGCCGCCCTCGCCGCCGCCTTCGGGGTGGACGTGGCCCGCGCCGACCGGGCGCCCCGCCTCGTGATCACCGACGAGGAGCGACGGCAGGCCGACGCCACCTGGCGTCGCTTCGGCGAGGGGCGGGGGCGGCGGATGCTCGTGAACATCTCCGCGGGGCTCGCCTTCCGTCGCTGGCCCGCGGAGCGCTTCGTTGGGGTGATCCGCCGCGCCCTGCAGCGGGACCCCGCGCTGCGCGTGATCGTGATCGCCGCGCCCGCCGAGGCCGCGCTCGGCGAGCAGGTCGCCGGCGACACCCGCTCCGGCCGGGTGGCCTTCCGGCGGACCGCGGGCATCCGCGACGCGATCGCCCTCGTCGCCACGGCCGACCTCGTCTTCACCCCCGACACGAGCATCGCGCACGCGGCCACCGCCTTCGCCCGCCCCTCGGTGGTCCTCTACGTGAGCGACACCGCCCGCGAGTGGGGGCGCTACGGCAACCCGGGCCGCGACCTCGCGAGCACCGACCGGACGCTGGCCTCCCTTCCCCTCGACCTCGCGCTCGCCGCCATCGACGAACTCGTGGACTTGGTCGCCCATGGCCCGCTGGTTGCGCCTGCCCCGCCCGACCCTTTCCTGGAGCAGTGAAATGCACTTCGCGACGCGCGCGGCCCTGGCCGCCACGATGATGCTGAGCCTCGCCGCCTGCGGGGACGACGACAAGGGCGTGGACAGCGACGCCGCCGACACCGTGGCGCCCGCCGCCGCCGTGCCCGCTCCCGCCACCGTGACCGACAGCATGGGGGTCACGGGCGGGGTGCCGGCACCGATGGACTCCACCATGAAGCACGACAGCACGACGACGCACTGATCGTCCGCTGCCGGGCCGCCCGCCGCGAGCGGCTGGCCTGCGCCGAAACGAGCGAAGGTCGCGAGGGCAGTGTTGCCCCTCGCGACCTTCGCGCGTTCACGACCGTTGCGACCCTTGCGTTGAATCGGGTCGGAGTCCCCCCGCCCTACCGCACCGACACCTCGGCCGTGGCCTTCACCTGCCGCCCGTCGCGCAGGTCGCCCGTCATCACCAGCGACGACTGCCCGCTCGCCAGCGCGCCCGCCTTCACCAGCTCCCCGCGGTCGAAGCGCACCACCAGGTCGGTCGCCCCGTCGCCATTCACGTCGCGCGACTCGGTGAACCACTCCCCCTTGTTCTTCAGGATCGGCGCGACCGCGCCGATGCGCGCGCTCGCCACGTCGAGGGTGGTGGCGTCGAGCCCAGGCTGCGAGAGCAGCGCGAAGGCGACGTTGCCGTTGCCGGTGGCGTTCGGGTTGATCACCTGCGGCGACACCGAGGCCCCGGCGGCCAGCCGCTCCACCGAGATCACCAGCGGCGTCGCCGCGCCCGAGGCGCCGTCCTTGTCCGTCACCTGGAAGGTGACGGTGTAGCTCCCCGCCTGCAGGTAGGTGGCGCTGCGCGTCACCGGGGCGATCGTCGCGGCGCTCCCGGAGGGCGCCGTCCCGTTCCCGAAATCGATCGCCCACTGCCAGGGCGCGTCCTGCGTCCCCGCGTCGGTGAAGGCCCCCGTCACCTGGAGCGTCCCCCCCGACACCACGCTCACCGTTCCCGCCGCCAGCGTCGCCACCGGCGCCGCGTTCTGCACCGTGATCGTCACCGACTGCCGCGTGGCGGCCCCGTACGCGTCGCGCACGGTGAGGGTGACCACCTTCGCGCCGTCGTCGGCGAAGGTGAGCGTCGGCACCGCGCTGGTGGACAGCGTGTCGGCGCCGATCGTCCAGGCGTAGTGAATCGCGTCACCGTCGGCGTCGCGCGACGCGGAGGCGTCGAGCGTCACCGCCCCACCCTCCACGATCGTCGTCACCGGCGCGTCGAGCGCGATCGCCGGCGCATGGCGGTCCCCCGCCTCGAGGGGCGCCTCGACCTCGTCGTCGAGCAGGGAGAGCACGTCGTAGCCGCTCAGCTTCTCCACGCTGTCCACCGTCACGCGGTAGCCGTTCCAGTCCACGTTCTTGATCCCGGGAATGTTCGGCATCACCACCGCGATCACCTCGGCGTCGTCCACGCGGCGCACGTCGGCCAGCCCGCGGCCGCGCGGCACGATGAGCGCCACCTTCCAGGTGTACTCGGGGATCGTGATCCGCCCCTCGTCCTTCACCGTGCCCTTGCTCCCCGAGGCGCCGGCGACGATGTAGACCTCCTTCGCCCCGCCCTGCGCCATGGCACCGACGTCGTCCTCCATGTTCTTCCACGGCCCCTGGTTCAGGTCCGCGGCCTGGGGGATGATGTTCGAGAAGTAGTAGGTGCGCGCGTTGTCGAGCGTGCCGGTGGTGCGGTCGAAGGAGCGCACCAGGTGGCCGCGGTCGATCCCGTAGCCCGCCGCGCTGCCCGCCCCGGTGTAGTCCGCGGTGGTGTAGCGCACCAGCCCCAGCGCCTCGAGCTCCGGGTCGAAGGTGAAGCAGTTGCAGCGATCCTGCCCGCTGGCGATGTGCGTGGCGTTCAGGTCGTACGCCACCCAGTTGGGGATCATCCGCGCCGCGCTGAACGACGTGGTGTACTGCGGCCGGCGGAGGATGATGTCGTCCGCGGGGTTCGCGTCCACCGGGTCGCCGAAGGCGGTGTGGTCGAGGTACTGCGCCGTGGTGCTCGCCACCGGCTCCTCGATCACCAGGGTGAGCACGCGCGTCGTGCCGTCGGTGGCGGTGGCGCGGAAGCGCGCGTTCCCCGCCGCCAGGCCGTGGATCACCCCGCGGCCGTCGATCGTGGCCAGCGCCGGGGTGAGCGCCGTCCAGGTGATGGTCGTGACGATCGTCGCCCCCCCCGCGTCCTTCTCGCTCGCGAAGGCCTGCGCCTCGAAGCCCACCGGGATCGGGGCGTCGCTCGCCGTGCGGCCGGAGAAGGAGAGGGTGTTCGGCGAGACGTACGGCGCCGTGTCCGCGAGCGGCTCGTTCGCCGCGCCCGGGGTCCCGTAGTCGCCGTCGCCGTAGGTGGACGTCGCGTAGCCCCAGTTGGCGCCATTCACGTTCACGTGCGGCAGGGTGCGGTCACGCAGCCCGCGCGCGATCCCGCGGGGGAGGGTCGCCCAGGAGAGCGAGTCCACCTTGCCGCCGGCGCCGTCGAGCAGCGCCAGGTAGTCGTTGTTGTCGAGCCAGACCGTGGCGGCGCCGTCGAAGTAGTTGTAGGCGAGGGTGATCCCCCCGTTGCGCATCGGGTCCCACCCGCGGCCCAGCACCGCGTACGCCCCCGGCGCCACCACCACGCTTTGCGAGATCACGTGCTGCGCCTGCCCGCCGGAGAGGATCGTCCACCCCTGCAGGTCCACCGGCGCGGCGCCGTAGTTGTGCACCTCGAACCACTCCCCCCAGCTCGCGCTCTCCGCGAACACCGGGTCGCCCATCACCTCGTTGATCACGACGGTGGCGCCCGACGCCGGCCGCGGCACGAGGGTGCAGTCCTTCGCCGGCGCCGCGCCGTTGCGCGGGTTGGGCGCGTCGACCAGGAAGTCGCTCGCCGCGCTCCCCGTGCTCGTGCAGCCGTCGTTGCCGCGCAGCGCCGCCGTGGTGTTGCTCAGCGTCGCCACCTGTCCGTTCCAGCCGGTGGCGCAGTTCGCCGACCCGTAGCCCACGTGGTCCACGATGCCGGCCCCGCTGGGACAGGCGCCCGCCAGGACGGCCGTGGGCGTTGCCAGCACCACCTTGCCGGAGGCGCCGCTCAGGTTCAGCCCCCCCACGGCGTTGGGCGTCGGCAGCGTGTCGCCGGTGGACCCGCCCGCCAGCTTCACCAGGTAGTAGGACTTCGGCGCGATCGTGGCGCCCGCGGGAAGCGCGACGTTGCCCGTGATGTTCGTGCCGCCCGCGGACCCGTAGTAGAGCTTCCACCCCGCCACCTGCGCGGGGGTGTCGCCGCGGTTGAACAGCTCCACGAAGTCCGCGTTGTACGGGGCGTTCGCGTTGCCGCCCCCGCCGTACACCTGGCTGATCACGACGTCGGGGATCTCGGTCGGCTCCGGCGGCGCGGCGTTCACCGTCAGCGTCGCCGAGCCCACCTGGCCGTTCGCGCTGGTGGCGCTGATCGTCGTGGTGCCCGCGCCCACCGTGGTGATCACCCCGCCGCTCACCGTGGCCACCGTCGGATCGGAGCTGGCCCAGGTGAGGCTCGCCCCGGGCACCCCCACCCCGCCGGCGTCCTTCGCCTCCGCGGCGAAGGTGTAGGGCTCACCCATGGCGATCGTCGCGGTCTCGGGAGTGACCACCACAGAGGCGATCGTGACCGGCGGCGGCGGCGGGGTGTCGCAGGGCGACACGGTCTCCGCGTTCCGCGGCGCCGGGACGCCGATGGAGAAGTCGGCGCCGTTGTTGTCCGTGTCGGTGCAGCCGTGGTCCGCGCGAAGGAGCGCGGTCGCGCTGCTCGCCGCCGGTGCCGCGGCGCCCTCGAAGAAGTTCGCGTTGCCGTAGCCGATCGCGTCCACGATCAGCGCCAGCTGCGCCGGCGAGCAGGCGGCGGAGCCGCCGTTGCACCCCAGCCCCGCAGCGGCGCTCACCAGCACCACCTTGCCGTTGATCCCCGACATGTCGGTGGTGCCGCTGGCCTGCGCGGCGGGGAGCGGGGTCCCCGAGGTGCTCGTGCGGAGCTTCACCAGGTAGTACTGCCCCGGGGCGATCGACCCCGTCAGCGCCGTGGCGACGAAGGAACCGGTACCCGTGGAGCTCGCGTACTGCACCGACCACCCCTCGACAGAGACGGTGGTGGTGCCGCGGTTGAACAGCTCGACATAATCGCTCTGGTACGCGTTCCCGTTCCCCCCGTACACCTGGCTGATCACCACCTGTGATCCGCTGAGGGCGGCGATCGGTGAGGGATCCTTCGCGACCGTGGCGGGGGCCGGCGCCACCAGGCGGTCGGCGTTGCAGGCAACGAGCGCGAGACCGAGCGCGGCGATACGCACGCGCCCGCGGAGCTTCGCGAACATGATGTCGGGGGCTGTCGGGAGAGGAACGGCGGACTCGGGCACCGGTGACCGGGATCACAGACCTCCCGGACCGCGCCTAAGCTAAGCGTCCCGTCAGGACCCCGTCAGACCTCTGCGGAAACAGACGTGTAAGGGTCCTGCAACGGTGTACCGGCCCCGGCCGGCTCGCGCGCCGCGATGGTAACGGGCGTCATCTCCGGGAGCGCCGTTCCCGTCGCCGCCCCGAGCTCCGCGAATCGCCGGGCCGAGACCAGTGCCCGCCCCTCCAGCGATCCCACCGCCCGGTTGTACGCCCCCACGGTGCGGTCGAGCTGCCGCCCCACCTCGGCGAAGTGCGTCGCCACCACCCCCAGCCGCTCGTACAGCTCCCGCCCCAGCCGCTGCACCTCCGCCGCATGCTCGGCGATCCGCTCCTCGCGCCACCCCGCCGCGACCGCGCGCAGGAGGGCGATGAGGGTGGTGGGGGTGGCCAGGAGCACGCGCCGTTGCGCGGCCTCGTCAAGCAGCCCCGGATCCTGGTCGAGCGCCGCGCCGAAGAAGGCCTCGCCGGGAACGAAGAGCACCACGAACTCGGGGGCGTCGCCGTCGAACTGCTCCCAGTAGCGCTTCGCCGCCAGCGACTCCACGTGCGCGCGGAGCTGGCGCGCGTGCTGTCGCAGCAGCTCGCGCTGCCGCGGCTCGTCGTCGGCCTCGAGCCCCTCCAGGTAGGCGAGCAGGGGGCACTTCGCGTCCACCACCACGCGCCGGCCGTTGGGCAGCTGGACCACCAGGTCGGGGCGCTGCCGCCCCTGGTCGCCGTCGAGGGTGGCCTGCAGGGTGAAGTCGCAGTGCTCCCGCATCCCCGCCAGCTCCACCACCCGCTGGAGCTGCAGCTCCCCCCACCGACCGCGCGTCCCCGGGTTGCGAAGCGCCTGCGCGAGCCGGCGGGTCTCGAGGCCGAGCCGCTCGCTGGCGAGGGTCACCCCCTCGAGGCGCGCCGCCATCGCCCCCTCGGCCGACGCGCGCTCCCGCGCCATCGACGCGAGCTGCTGGTCGAAGCGCGCCATCCCGTCGCGCAGCGGGAGGAGCAGCTCGCGCAGGGTGGCGTCGCGCTGCGTGGCGTCGCGGCGCAGGTGCACGGCGAGCCAGGCCAGCAGCGCACCCACCACTGCGCCGCCGGCCGCGATGAAGACCGACGTATACGACACGCGCGCAACGTGCCTGCACGTTGCGCGCGACGCAAGCCATGCCGGCCGCTCAGATCCGCCGGATGCGCACGCCCCCGTTCACGGTGCGCACGCTCACCAGCGGCCCGCCGCGGCCGAGGGTGGTGCTGATGCGCCGGTCGATCCGCCCCTGGAGGGTGATGGGGAAGTCGGTCTGCAGCCCGCCGTTCGTCGTCTCGGCCTCGAGCCGCGCGTTGTACCCCTCGGGGATCTCCAGGCGCACCCCGCCGTTGGTGGCCGACGCCTCCAGCCGCTCCCCGTCGAAGCGGTTCCCCGAGAGGCGCACCGTCACGCCGCCGTTCACCGTCTCGGCGCGCACGTCGCCCCCTACCTCGTCGAGGACGACGCCGCCGTTCGTGGTGGAGAGGGAGAGCCGGCCGCTCACCTGCTTCGCGCGCACGCCGCCGTTCGTGGTCTCGGCGGTCACGTCGGCGCGACGCGGGAGGTAGATGTCGAAGCTCACTCCCCAGCCGCGACCGCGGGAGGAGCGCGGGCCCTCGGCGCGGACGGAGCCGTCGGTGAGGACGCGGATCTCCTTGAGCATCCGCTCGGCCTCGCCGTCGGAGCGCGAGTTCGCGGAGACGCGCGCGACGATCTTCACCTCCTTCCGGTCCCACCCGATGAGCGAGACGCCGCCATTCGGCCCGCCGTCCACGCGCAGCGTGCCGTTCAGCGAGGGCAGGGTGACCTCGCGGACCTCGCAGGCGCGGTCATCGTCGTTCCCCCACCCCTGGCCGCGGCGGCAGTCGTCGAGCCAGTCGGCGGCGGTCCGTTCGCGTTCCTGGGCACGGGCGGCGGCGGGGGTGGCGATGGCGATCGCCCCGAGGGCGAGGAGGGCGGGGAGGAGGGCGCGACGCATGGGACTGGGGGCGTTGGGAGTGGGCTGCAGCGATTCTCCCATACGACGGGGGCCGCCCCGAAAAGGTTTGAACCCGGGGGCAGGGGAACGGCGAGGGGCGCCACTGAAGTCGTCCTGAGCGCAGCGAAGGACCTGGCCCGGGTGTGACGTGGCCAGATCCTTCGCTGCGCTCAGGATGACTTCAGGAGCGCCCTCATGCGGCCAGCGTCCAGCGTCGCCGTTCCGCTGTCCCCTATCGATCGCTGTACGTCACCCGCCAGACCCGCCCGCCCGTGTCGTCGGTGATGTACATCTCCCCCTTCGGGCCCACGGCCAGCCCCACCGGTCGGTGTGCAGCCATCACCGGGTCCAGCTTCGCCCCGGCGAAGCCGTCGGCGAAGGTCTCGTACTGCCCGCTCGACTTCCCTCCGGTGAGCGGCTGGAAGACCACGCGGAACCCGGCCTGTGGCTCCGGAGCCCGGTTCCACGAGCCGTGGAAGGCGATGAACGCCCCGTCGCGGTACTTCTGCGGGAAGTTGTTGCCCGTGTAGAAGAGCAGGTCCATCGGCGCCCAATGCCCGGGGAACCAGGCGACGGGCGCCTTCTTTTCCGCGCACCGCCCCACCTGCTTGCCGTCGCCGCCGTACTCCGGCGCGAGCACGAGCTGCTTCGCGTTGCCGTCGAAGTAGCAGTAGGGCCAGCCGAGATCATCCCCCTGGCTCACCTGCATCAGTTCTTCCTGCGGCTGCTCGGCGCTCGTCTTCGCGTCGTACTTCTCCGGCCAGTTGGCCTGGAGCTGGTCGCGGCCATGCTGCGTGGACCAGAGCTGGTTGGTGCCGGGCGCGAAGGCCAGCCCCTCGGCGTTCCGGATCCCGCTCGCGAAGCGCTCCTTCGCCGAGAAGCGCTGGTTCGGGGTGCGGGCGTCGTACTTCCAGATCCCCGCGCGCGTCTCCAGCTCCTTGCAGGGATCGATCCCCGGCGAGTGCAGGGTGCGGTTCTCCTTCTGGCAGGCGTTGCTCGCCGATCCGTTGTTCACGTACAGGGCGCCGTCGCTGCCGATGGTGAAGTTGTGCGCCTTGTGATCGCCGGTGTTCGGCAGCCCCGACACGATCACCTCGGGCTCGCCCGTGGGGACGAGCTGCCCGGCCGTCATCGGCCAGCGGACGATCTTCTCCTGCTCGTCCACGTACAGGTGGTTGTCGAAGAGCGCGATGCCGGTGCCGCCGGTCTTCCCGAAGTACGCGATGGTGTCCGCCTTCCCGTCGCCGTTGGTGTCGCGCAGGGCCGCCACCGCGTCGGTACGGGCCGACATCTTGTTCGCCTTCTCCCCCTCGGCCGACTTCCGGTACTCCAGCACGACGTAGACGTCGCCGTTGGGGGCGACCACGGCGTGCCGGCCGCGCCCGATGGAGTCGGCGAACACCGTGGCGCAGAACCCCCCGGGGAGGGTGATCCCTCCATTGTCGCCGGTGCAGGCGGCGGCCGCAGCCGCGGTGGTGTCGGCCGCGCGACCGCTGTCGGCGCCGCCTTCATTACCCTTGCCGCACGCGCCAAGGAGCGCGGCGACTGCGAGGAGTGCTGCAGTCCGCCGGGTCATGCGAGCCTCGTGTGATCGTGAGCGTCGGCGTGGCCGCAAGATCGGGACCGATGGGCCCGCGCGACTCCGGCCCTTCCCGGCTGCGGCGACCAATGGGGCCGCGATCGGAGTGGGCAATGGGGCGCGCGGCCCGCTACTTCCACCACGAATCGAGCTGCGCCAGGACGTCCTGGTGGCGGCCGAGGAACTCGGCGTTCTCCCGCGCCGTCGGGGTCGGCGGCGCCGCCTTGGGGTTCCCCATGTACTGCCGCGCCGAGGCGATCGCGATCCCCGCCACCTGGTAGTCGTGCACCGAGATCCCGGCGTCGCCCAGCGCCTGCTGGATCTGCGGATTCGACTCCATGCGATCGGCCATGTCGCTGTCGGGGCTCTTCTTCACGGCGTCGAGCATGGTGCGGATCTGCGGATCGCGCGCGTGGAGGAAGCTCAGCCGGCGGCTCGCCTGGAGGAAGGCGGCGAAGTTCGCGTCGGTCAGCTTGAACTCCGTGGCTTCGGCCACGCGCTTCGCGTCGCCGGGGGTGACGGGGAGCGCCCCCGCGGTCGGCGTGCGCGACGCGGCGCGCAGCGTATCGGTGGGGTTCGCGGCGCCGGCGCTGTCGGCGACGACGACGTTCCCCGCCGCCGAGTCGGGCGCGGGCGTGTCGCGATCGCCGCCGCAGGCGAGGATGGAAAGGGATGCGAGAACGAGCAGATGAGCACGCATGGTGCGGAGATCTCCGGAGTGGAATGCACTCCACCTCGGCAGGGGGCGTGCCCGGGATGGGGGATGGGGGCTGGGGCCTGGGGCCTGGGGAAGGAACGAGCGCGTGGCGGCAGTGCCGTCACGCGCTCGATCACGCAGGTGCTTCCGCTACCCCAGGCCCCAGGCCCCAGGCCCCAGCCCCGATTTCACGCCTCCCAGGGCAACCCCGCCTTCCCGAAGTGCCCGTAGTTCGTCGTCTGCCGGTAGATCGGCTTGAGCAGGTCGAGCTGCTCGATGATCGCGCGCGGGCGGAAGTCGAAGCCGCGCACGAGCGCCTCGGCGGCGGACGCGTCGCCGGTACCGAAGGTGTTCACCAGCACCGACGTGGGCTCCGCGCGCCCGATCGCGTACGACACCTGCACCTCGGCGCGCTTCGCGATTCCCTGCGACACCACCTGCCGCGCGACGTAGCGGCAGAAGTACGCCCCCGAGCGATCCACCTTCGAGGGGTCCTTCCCCGAGAAGGCACCGCCGCCGTGACGGCCCATGCCGCCGTAGGTGTCGACGATGATCTTGCGCCCCGTCACTCCCGCGTCCGCCGAGGGGCCCCCTTCGATGAACTGCCCCGTGGGATTCACCAGCACCTCGACGCCCGGGTTGTACCAGGGGCCCAGCACCTCGGGAGCGAGGCAGCTCGCCACGTAGTCGCGGATCTCCTCCTGCGAGGCGTCGGCGGTGTGCATCGTGGAGACGAGGACCGTCTTCACCGCCACGGGGCCCCTCGCGTCGTACTCCACCGACACCTGCGTCTTCGCGTCGGGGCGGAGCCAGCTCCGCTCCCCCTGCTTGCGCGCGGTGGCGATGCGGCGCGAGAGCCCGTGCGCGAGGGCGATCGGGAGGGGCATCAGCTCCGGCGTCTCGTCGGTGGCGTAGCCGAACATGATTCCCTGGTCGCCCGCGCCGCCCGTATCGACGCCCATGGCGATGTCGCCCGACTGCGTGCTGATGAACTGGTGCACGCGCACGCCGTCGGCGTTGAACTTCTCGGCCGCGCTCGTGTAGCCGATCTCGCGGATCGCGCCGCGGGCGATGGCGTCGTAGTCCACCGTGCCGCGGGAGGAGATCTCGCCGGCGAGCACCACCTCGCCGTCCTTCACGAGCACCTCGCAGGCCACGCGGCTGCGGGGGTCGAGCGCGAGGTGCGCGTCGAGGATCGAATCGGCGATGAAGTCGCAGACCTTGTCGGGATGGCCTTCGCTGACCGACTCCGACGTGAACGTGTATCGGGACATTGCTGCTCCTGGACGCGAAAACGGCCCCGATCGATCGGGGCCGCTCACTGGCTGCCGCGACTTAGACGGGTGTGGCCGGGGCATGGCCCCGGGGCGCGGCCCGTCAAATCGGGGAAATCACCGCGCCTCTGGATTGTCCCGGAAAGCTAGGGGCCGCCGGAATGAGGGTCAAGGTGACTCGGTGCGATGCATGCAGGTTCGGCATCGGGAGTGCACCATTCCCCGGGATCCCCCATCGCCATGACCATGCGCCGCCTCGCGCTCGCCGGACTCATCGCGGTCGCCGCCTGCGGCACCGCCTCCTCGCCAGGTACGCCCACGGAACTCACCCAGCTGCCGCGCCCCCTCTCCAGCGCCGAGCGCACCGTCGCCACCGCCGGGAACCAGTTCGCCTTCTCGCTGCTGTCGCGGCTCGCGGGGGCGCAGCGCGGGGAGAACGTGTTCGTGTCACCGGTGAGCGCCTCGATGGCGCTCGGGATGCTGCTCAACGGCGCGGCGGGGAGCACCGCCACCGAGATGCGCGGCGCGCTGTCGCTCGGCAACGCGCCGCTGGCGGAGGTGAACCAGGGCTACCACGACCTGATGGCGCTGCTGCGCGGGCTCGACTCCTCGGTGGAGCTGCGCGTCGCCAACGGCGTGTGGGTGGACCCCTCGATCCCGCTCCAGCCGGCGTTCGTGCAGGCGGCGAAGCAGTGGTTCGACGCCGACGCGCGCGTGATGGACTTCGCCAACCCGGCCACGATCACGGCGATCAACGACTGGGTGTCGCAGCAGACGAACGGCCGCATCAGGACGATCATGGACGACGCGACCGGCGAGGAGGTGATGGCGCTCGCGAACGCCGTCTACTTCAAGGGGCGCTGGCGGAAGACCTTCGACGCGGCGCAGACGGTGGATGCGCCCTTCCGCGGCGCCGACGGCGTGGAGCGGCAGGTCAAGCTGATGACGGCGCCGAAGGACGGCTTCTCCTACGGCGAGGCCGACGGCGCGCAGGTCGCGGAACTGGGGTACGGCGCGAATGCGTGGTCCATGGTGGTGGTGCTGCCGCGCGAGGGCACGGGCGCCAGCGACTTCGCCGCCGGCCTGACGCCGGCGAAGTGGGAGGCGCTGCTCCAGGGGCTGCGTCCGGGCGGATCGGTGGAGCTCCGGCTCCCGCGCTTCAGGCTGGAGTACAAGCGCACCCTGAACGACGACCTCGAGGCGCTGGGGATGAAGCAGGCGTTCGTTCCGGACGGTGCCGACTTCACCGGCATGTCGCCCCTGGGCAAGCAGCTGTTCGTGACCTTCGTGACGCAGAAGACCTTCGTGGAGGTGAACGAGGAGGGCACCGAGGCGGCCGCCGCGACGGGGGTCGGCATCGGCGTCACCTCGATGCCCCCCGCGATGACGGTGAACCGGCCCTTCGTGGTGGCGATCCGGGAGCGGCTGACCGGGACGATCCTGTTCGTGGGCGTGATCAACAAGCTGCCGGGGACGTGACCGCAGTGGACCGCGACGTGGGCTTCGTCGCGCCGTCGAGCGGGGCGGAGGGGCCCGCGCGGACCTAGCAACACACACGGTCCGCGCGAGCCCCTCCACCCCGCTCGACCCATGCGTCGCCCTGAACATCGGGGCCGACGTGGCGAGGGGGCTCCCCGGGACCGTGTGTGTTGATAGGTCCCGGGGAGCCCCCTCGCCACGTCGGCCACGGTACGACCTCGGACCGCCTGCCGGGGGGCAGCGCCCGGACCCCGCGGCGCGTATCGTAGGGAGGTCGACACCCAACCCTACCGGAGGACGATTCGTGGCCCGCCCCCCCTTCTTCTCCCCCCGACTCGGCGTCCTGCTCCTGGCCGCGCCCCTCGCCCTCGCGGGCGCGCAGGGCACCGGCAAGCGCCCCATGACCTGGCTCGACGCCCAGTACATGAAGTCGGCCGGCTCACCCGCCCTCTCCCCCGACGGGCGCTGGATGCTCTACACCGTCACCACCCCCGACTGGAAGGAGGCGAAGTCGCAGAGCGACATCTTCCTCGTCTCCACCGAGCAGGGGCTGCCCAGCACCAAGCAACTCACCTTCACCAAGGACAGGAACGAGGCGCAGCCCCGCTGGACGAAGGACGGGCAGTGGTTCGTCTTCGCCTCCAATCGCGAGGCGCCCACGGCGCAGGCGCAGCAGAACCAGCTCTACCTCATGCGCCCCGACGGCGGCGAGGCGCGCCGCGTCACCGACGCGAAGGAAGGGGTGAGCACCTTCAACCTCTCGAAGGACGGGAAGTGGCTCGTCTACCGCAGCGGGAAGAGCGACGAGGAGCAGCTCTACGCCCTCGCCGTCGCCGACCTCGCCGCCGGCCGCCCCCTGGACTCGCTCAAGGCGACGCAGCTCACGAAGCACCCCACCGGCGTGGGCCAGTGGCGCTTCGCCCCCGACTCGCGGCGCATCTACTTCATCACCGCCGACACCGTCGACAAGGACGAGAAGGCCCGCACCGAGAAGAAGTTCACGGTGAAGGTGCGCAACGCCGAGGAGCCGATCTCGTCGCTCTGGGCGCTCGACCTCGACACGAAGAAGGCGACGCGGCTCACCACCGACACGACCATGGCCGTGTCGAACTTCACCGTGAGCGACAACGGGCGCTGGATCGGCTACGTCGCCGTCCCCAACGACCGCTACAAGCGGAACGTCACCGAGGAGGGGATCTACGGGGACCTCTTCCTCCTCGACACCCAGGGGAACACCATCGAGCGGCTCACCAGCAACGCCGAGACCGGCGAGCGCGGCCCCTCGTTCTCCCCCGACTCGAAGTGGGTCGCCTTCTCCGCGTCGGACGACATGTCCGGCTACAACATGAAGAACGATCGCGTGTACCTGCGCGCGGTCGACGCGAGGGGCGGCGAGTGGCGCAAGCTCGGCAGCGACCTCGATGGCGACGTGAGCGTGGGCTGGTGGTCCCCCGACGCGCGCACCATCTACTTCACCGAGGGCGTGAAGGCGACCAACCAGCTCTTTGCCCTCGACGTGGCCAGTGGGAGGACCCGCCAGCTCACCAGCTGGCAGGCGGCGCCCTTCGTGAACCAGGACGAGGACACGAAGCGCCTCCTCATCAACTGGGTGGATCCCACCACCCCGGCGCAGATGTACACCGTCGCCTCCCTCGATCGCATCGGTGACCGCGCCCGCTGGGTGCTCCTCGCCGATCCCAACGCCTGGATGCGGAGCCAGCTCGCCCTCGGCGAGGAGCAGGAGATCTCCTGGCGCTCGAGGGACGGCAAGATCGTGGGCGGCGTGCTGGTGAAGCCGGTCGGCTGGCAACCGGGGAAGAAGTACCCGCTGCTCGTCGCCATCCACGGCGGCCCCGCCGCGGCCGACCTCCTCACCTTCAACGGCGGCTACGGCGCGCAGGTCTACGCCGGCCAAGGCTGGGTGATCCTCAAGCCCAACTACCGCGGCTCCACCAACTACGGCGAGGCGCACAAGACGGGGATCGTGGGCAACTACTTCCCCCCCGGCTTCGACGACATCATGACCGGGGTGGACACCCTCATCGCCCAGGGGCTGGTGGACAGCACGAAGATGGGCGTGCTCGGCTGGAGCGCCGGCGGCCACTGGTCGAACTGGATCCTCACCCACACCGACCGCTTCAAGGCGATCAGTTCCGGCGCGGGCACGTCGAACTGGATCTCCATGTACGCGCAGAGCGACGTGCAGCGGAACCGCCAGTTCTACCTGGGGAACAAGCTCCCCTACGAGGACTTCGACGCCTACTGGAACCAGTCGCCGCTCAAGTACATCAGGAATGCGAAGACGCCGACGATGATCCACGTCGTCGAGGGCGATCCCCGCGTCCCCTCGCCGCAGAGCATCGAGCTGCACATGGCGCTCAAGCGGCTGGGCGTGCCGACGGAGCTCTACCTGTACCCGGGATTCAGCCACGGCATCCCCGACGCGCGCAACCGCTACCTGAAGAGCGTCGCCGAGAACATGTGGATGAACTACTACGTGCTCGGCAGCGGGAAGAAGTTCGCCTGGCGCGACGTGCTCAAGTCGGTGGAGGAGGAGAAGGCCGCCGCCGACACCGCGAAGAAGGCCGCCAGCCAGTGAGGCGGTGATGCCACGCTACGTGGCGTTCCTCCGGGCCATCAACGTGGGCGGCCACATGGTGAAGATGGACCAGCTCCGCGAGATCTTCGCGGAGCTTGGTCTGTCGGGGGTGGAGACCTTCATCGCCAGCGGGAACGTGCTCTTCGAGTCGCGGGCGAAGCCGCCCGCCCTCGAGTCGCGGATCGAGGGCGCGCTGGAGCAGGCCCTCGGGTACCCGGTGCCGACCTTCGTCCGGACCTTCCCCGAGCTCCAGCGCATCGTGGACGAGCTGCCCGCGTACGATGCCATCGACCTCGCGCAGGTCTGCTTCCTCAAGGCGGCGCCGGCCACCGCGGCGCAACGGGCATTGAAGGCCCTCGAGACGCCGGACTTCACCTTCCACTTCGGCGCTCGCGAGTTCTACTGGATGCTCCGCGTGCGCCAGAGCGTCCTGCGCGTGAACCCGAAGCATCTCGAGCGCGCCGCGGGCGGGCCCTACACGGCGCGCAGCATCAACACCGTCGAGCGGCTGCTCCTGAAGTCATCCTGACTGCTGCTGCACCCCCCGGCACATCGCGATCACCCGCGTCATGATCGCCCGCACGTCCTCGGGATCCACCCCGTGCTCGTGCCCCCACTGGAGCGCGCGCCCCATCACCTCGTCCTCCTGCGGCGGGTCCACGATCGGGTCGTGAACCCGGCGCTTCACCTCCCCCGCCCGACGCGCGAGCTCGAGCCGCTCGGCGAGGAGCGCGAGGAGGTCGCGATCCACCCGCTCGATCCCGGCGCGGATCGCCTGCAGCGCCTCGTGCCGCGACGGCATCACGCACCGCCCCCGCCCATCGCCGCGAGCGCCCGGTCGCAGGCCGCGAGGCACCCCGCGAGCGTCTCGAGGGTGTGGTCGCCCATGTGCCCGATCCGGACGGTGGTGCCGGCGAGCGCGCCGTACCCGCTCCCGATCACGTACCCCTGGTCGGCCACCGCCGCCACCAGCCGCTTCGCCGGCACCTCCGGGGGCAGCGCGATCGTGCTCACCGTCGGCGAGCGCATCCCCGGCAGGGCGAGCATCCGCAGGTCGAAGCCGGTGCGCTGCAGCGCCCCGTCCACCCACTGCTCGGTGGCGGCACGCATCGCCGCGTGGCGCGCCCACCGCACCTCGATGCTCTCGGCGGCGATCGCGGCCAGCTGCGCGTCGAGCGCGTAGAGCAGCGGGAGCGCGGGGGTGTTCGGCGTCTGGTGCTTCCGCGCGAAGGCGTCGAACTCCAGCAGGTCGAAGTACACGCCGCGCGCCGGCGCCTCCCCCACCCGCGCCAGGTAGCGCTCCGACACCGCGGCGAAGGCGAGCCCCGGCGGGAGCGCCAGCGCCTTCTGCGACCCGGTGAGGACGAAGTCCATCTCCCACGCATCGAACTCCAGCGGCGCGGCACCGATCCCCGTGACGCTGTCCACCAGGCAGAAGGCCCCGTGCGCACACGCCAGCGCGGTCACCGCCGCCACGTCGGTGAGCACCCCCGTCGAGGTCTCCGAGTGCACCACCGTCACCGCCGCATACGCCTTTGACTCGAGCGCCGCGCGCACCTGCGCCAGGTCGAAGGTGGCGCCGAGGGGGACCGCGATGCGGTCGGTGTCGCGCCCGCAGGCTACCGCGATGCGCGCGAACCGCTCGGAGAACGCCCCGTTCACCAGGGCGAGGACCGGCCCGGGGGGCGCGCAGCGCACCGCGCCCTCCATGAATCCCGTGGCCGACGAGCTGCTCACGTACACCGGCCGCTCCGTGCGGAACACCAGCTTGAGCTGCTCGGTGATGCGCGCGAAGAGCGACTCGAAGGCCGCGCCCCGGTGCGGGATCATCGGCCGCGTCATCGCCTGCAGGACCTCCGGACGCACCTCGGTGGGCCCGGGAAGGAAGAAGGTGCCGAAGGACACGGGTCAGCTCCGGTTGATGGCCTGGCCGTCGAGGACGAGCGCCCGGAGGGCGGCGAACGAATCGATCACGTAGTCGGCGCCGTCCACCACCGGCCCCCGGCGCGCGAACCCGGTGTAGGCGGCGAAGGCGCGCGCCGGCGGCTGCCGCAGCACGAGGTCGGTCATGCCGTCCCCCACCGCCAGCACCGGCGCCGCGAGCCCCTGCACGACGCGCGCCTCCGGCTTCCCCGCCTGCGTCGTCATCGGCGACGGCTCGATCCCCACGCAGGCGTCCTGCGCGAAGCGCAGCGCGACGGCATCCACGTCGTCGTCGGGAAATCCGAGGAAGCGCGTGAGGGGAAGGATCGCCTGGAGGATCCCCCCGCTCACCACCACCATCCGCACCCCCGCCGCGCGCAGCGCGGCGAGCGCCGCCTCCACCCCGGGGGCGCGGGCGGCGATGTACGCCTCCGACAGCGCCTCGATCTCGGCAACGCGCGGGCGGATGATCTTCAGCCGCTCCTCGTAGATCGCCTCCAGCGGGATCTCCCCCTCCATCGCGCGCGTGGTGAGCGCCTCGATCGCCTCGGCCACGGCGCGGTCCCGGCGTCGCGCCAGCCAGTCGATCCCCTCGATCCCGGAGAGGGTGGAATCCACGTCGAGGATCAGCGAGCGGAATCGGGGGGTCACAGCACGTTCCCCTGGGCGAGGAGGCCGAGCGGGTCGAGCTCGCGCTTGAGCGCGCGCATCGCGCCGAGCTGCATCCTGGTGGCCTGGAGGGGGAGCCACTTCCGCTTGAGCTTCCCGATCCCATGCTCGGCGCTCACCGTGCCGCCGTGCCGCAGCACCCAGCGCAGCGTATCCTCGATGACCGCCTCGATGCGCGCCTTCTCGTCCGCGTCGCGCGCCAGGAAGTTCTGGTGCGGATGCCCGTTCCCCGCGTGCCCGTACGTCACCGCCTGCTCGATCCCCGCCGCGTCGGCGAGCCGCCGAGCCTCCGCGATCGCCAGCGCCAGCTTCCGGTGCGGCACCGCCCAGTCGGTGGAGAGCTTGCGCCCCCCCGCGGGGCGGAAGGTCGCTCCCTGCTCGTTCATGTACGCGGGCACGGCGTGGCGGATGCGCCGCGCGTCGCGCAGCTGCGACTCGCCGTCGAACACCAGCAGGTCGTCGGCGATGGCGCCATGCGCCTCGGCGAGGGCGAGCCAGTCCTCCAGCGGCGGCTCCTCGTCCGCCCCGGAGGTCTCCTCGACGTAGACCAGCGCGCCCGCGCCGGCGGCCCACCGGTCGTCCCCCTGCGCGCGGCGCGCGATCGCGAGCGCCCGCTCGTCGAAGTACTCCAGGCAGCGGGGGTGCACCGAGGCGGCGTCGCGCGCCGCGACCACGAAGCCGAGCGCCGCCTCCTCGCTCGCGAAGGGGATCCCGATCCCGAGCACGCGCGGCGGCAGCGGGAGCAGCGCCAGCTCCGCCTCGAGCACCACCCCCAGCGTCCCCTCGCTCCCCACGAACCAGTCCACCGGGTCCTGGGCGAAGGCGTAGCCCGCGGTGTTCTTCTCCAGTCCCGGGCGCCGCAGCTCGTGCACCTCGCCATTCGCGAGGAGCACGCGCAGGGCGGCGACGTGCGCGCGCATCGCGCCGTATCGCAGCGTGCGCGCCCCCGACGCGTTGCATGCCACCGCGCCGCCGATGGTCACGTCCTCCTCGCTCGTCGGGTCCGGCGCGAGCAGCCATCCCTCCGCGGCGAGCTGCCGCTTGAGCGGGCCGAGGAGGACGCCGGACTCCACGCGCACCGTGCGGCGCTCCTCGTCGATCCCGAGCACGCGGTCGAGGGCGCGCAGGGAGAGGATCATCCCCTGCTCGCTGATCGAGGCGCCGGTGGTGCTGGTCTGCCCCCCGGCGGCGGTCACCGGCACACGGTCGGCCACGGCCCGTCGGAGCAGTTCCACCACCTCGTCCTGGCTCGCGGGGCGCGCCACCGATTCCGGGATGAACACGAGCCCCGAGGCGTCGCGCGCGAACGACTCGCGGACGCCCAGCTCCGTGGAGGGGGTGGTGCTCACGTCGTCCCGCCCGTCGCCGTCATTCGCGGAAGTTCACGACGGTCGCCGAGAGCACGTCGGGGAGCTCGAGCAGGCGCTTGCGCACGTCCTCGTGCACCTCGGAGTCCACCGTGATCGCCGCCAGCGCCTCGCCCCCCTGGGCCAGGCGCGCCTGGTGGTACTCGGCGATGTTCACCTTCTGGTCGCCGAGCAGCGTCCCCACCCGCCCGATCACCCCGGGCACGTCGTGGTTCGTGAGCACGATCAGCGTCTGCCGCGGCGTCACGTCCACGTGGAAGCTGCCGATGCGCGTGAGCCGCTGGGCCCCGTTGGGGAAGGCTGCGCCGGCGACCGCCAGCTCCTGCATCCCCCCGGCGAGCGCCACCTCCACCGTGTGCGGATCGAGCTGCGCCGACTCGATCGACGCGAGCTCCAGCCCGCGCCCCTCGGCGAGGGCGCGCGCATTGATCAGGTTGAGCCGCTCCGCCGCGATCACGTTGTCGAGCACCCCGAGCGCCGCGGCCGAGAGGAGCGCCGGTCCGGCTCCCTCGAGCGCGGGCCCGGTGCGCACCACCACGCGCCGCACCGCGCGCATCCCCTGCCCCGCCAGCACCGCGCGCGCCAGCGTGGCCAGCCGCCGGGCGAGCAGCATCGCCGGCTGCAGCGCCTCCCACTGCGCGGTCCCCACCTGCGCCACGTTCAGGGAGCGCGACAGCTCCCCGCGCAGCAGCGCGTCGCGCACGGCGACGCACGCATCCACCGCCACGTTGCGCTGGCCCTCGCTGGTGGACGCGCCGATGTGCGGGGTGAGCAGCGCGTTGGGGAGCGCGCGCAGCGGCGAGTCGGCGGGGAGTGGCTCGGTGCCGTACGCGTCGAGCACCGCCCCCTTGAGGTGCCCCGACGCGAGCGCCGCCGAGAGCGCCGCGTCGTCCACGATCCCGCCGCGCGCCATGTTGACGATGATCGAGCCGGGGCGCAGCCGGTTGATCTCGCGGCGCCCGATCATCCCCGCCGTCTCCTCGTTGAGCGGGGTGTGCACGGTGAGGATGTCCGCCTCGTCCACCAGCTCGTCGAGCGTCGTCGCGCGCCGCACCCGCAGCGCGCTGAACCGGTCGTCGCTCACGTAGGGATCGTACGCCACGAGGGTCATGCAGAAGGCGGCGGCGCGCGTGGCGATCTCCCCGCCGATCCGGCCGAGTCCCACGATCCCCAGGGTGCGCCCCTTCAGCTCCGTGCCCAGCAGCTTCGAGCGGTCCCACCGCCCCTCGCGCATCGAGGTCGCCGCGAGGGGCAGGTGCCGCAGGAGCCCGATCACCGACCCGAAGAACAGCTCTGCCACCGCGATGGTGTTCCCCGCGGGAGCGTTGATCACCGCGATCCCCAGCTCCGTCGCGGCGTGGAGGTCCACGTTGTCCACCCCCACCCCTGCGCGCCCGATCACGCGCAGCTTCGTACCCGCCTTCAGCAGCGCGGCGGAAATCTTCGTCGCGCTGCGCCCCACCAGGGCGTCGTACTCGCCGATGCGCTCCAGCAGCTCGGCGGGCGGGAGGGTGGGAAGGACGTCCACCACCAGCTCGGGCTCGGCGGTGAGGATGGCGACGCCTTCAGGATCGACTTCGTCGGTGACCAGTACGCGGTAGGGCATCCCCAAAGCTGGAGCCCCGCGATTTCCACGGCAATCGGGAGTTGGATCCTGGGCTCGTGCCGGCCAGACGGGGTGGTGATGAGGGGGGACCAGCTGGAACCCCTGATCGCTCCGGTGCTGCTTCGGGCGCGACGCGCCGGCTGGGGAGGGGTAAGAAAAAGGCGAGAAGAACGAGAAGGGCGAAAACACCAGGCAACATCCAGAGCCGTTGCTACTTCAATGCTGAGGTGTTGATGTTTTCGCCCTTCTCGCGCTTCTCACCCTTATCTCACCCCGTTCGGCCGGCGCGACGCACCCTCTCGCCCTGGCCCCGACCCCGGAGGGACGGCAAGAACGGCTAGTGCCGCGTGTGGTCGGGGGGCGCGGCCACGGGCTCCCCCTGCCGCTTGCGGGCTTCCGCGTCGGCGAGCGAATCGGCGGGGGATTCGGCGACGGCGGGCCAGTCGGAGAGGTGCTCCTGCACGATCACCCACCGCCCGTCGCGCTTTGCGAACGCCGCCGTCCACGCGCCCCCGATCTCGTGGGCCAGGCCGGCCGGCGTGCGGTGCGGGATGTGGTAGGTGCCGGTGAACACCGCCGCCCGCGTGGAGGGGACGTCGACGTAGACCGTGTCCCACACCCACTCCGCATCGCGCATGTTCCGCCCCACGTTCTGCCAGAAGGCGCGGATCCCCCGCACCAGCGAGTCGCGCGTGGTCGTCACCCGCCCGCCCGACGCCGAGATCACCTGGCCCCGGTCGGGATAGAGCGCGAGCATCCGCCGCACCACGTTGGGGCGCGACAGGTCGGTGGCGCTCCGCATGAGGTGCTCGATGCTGTCCGCGATCACGCGAAGCTCCATGTCGGGAGGCTCGGCGCGCCGGTCGAGCTTGCACCCGGTTCCCGCCAGCATCAGGGCGGCGGCGGCGATGGCGGCGAAGGGCAGGCGGGTTCGGCGGGGCATTCGGCTGGTGGGAAGTGGGTCGGCCCTGAAAGTATCGCAGTCGGCGCGGCCTGTCTCCCGCCGGGGACGCGCGCGTCCCGCCCGCTGGACACAATTGGTGCGCCAGGTCACACCAACCCCGGAATTCAGGGGTTGGAACATGGCGCATGGCATGCCGTCACGGAGGGACATGCGAATCCCGATCCGACACCTCCTGCTCGGCACCGGAGCGATGCTCCTGGTGGCCGCCTGCCGCGGGCGTGACGCCACCGCTGCCGCGGATCCCGACCTCCAGCGCGACCTCGCGGCGGCGGGGAGCGACCGGATCGACCTCGCCGCCTCGAACGCCGGGACGGTCGCCACCGTGTCCGCGCTCGAGTCGGCGCCGCTGGCGGCCCCCGCGCCCGCCCCGCGACCGAAGCGGAGCGCCGGCCCGCGGGTGACTCGGTCGGAGGCCCCCACCGAGGAGGCCGCGCCGGTAGAGGAGGTCGCCGAGGCGCCGGTGCCCGACCCGGAACCCTCGCCGCAGATCGACGATGCCCCGACCCAGCAGGGAGTGGCCCTCCCCCGACCCGTTCCGCAGACCCCCACCTCGGGCGGCGCCGGCGGCGAGGGCACCTGGGGGCGCGGCCCGTCCACCGGCGAGGTGATCGGGACGGTGATCGGCGTGGTGATCCGCGGCGGCGGGGTCGGGGACGATCACTGCGACCCGCGAACCGACGGTCGACGCGGTGGCAACCGGCGCCCCATCTACCGACCGATCCCGGATGGCCAGGCGAGCGGGCGCGGTGGCCGCGGCGGGATCCTGGGACGGGGCCCGATGATCGGCGGGGGTGGTATTCCGATCAACCCCATCGGAGGCCGCTGAGCGCCGAGGCCGCTGGTGGCTGAGGGCTGAATCCTGGGGTAGCTGAAAGCTTGTGTTCGCTCGTTGCGGCACCGGCCAGAACACAAGCTTTCAGCTACCCCAGCACACAGCGTTCAGCGGCCACTTTCTCGATCATCATAGCAACACTAAGGCAGCGAATCAGCGCCATTCCGCGGCTCCTTCCGCCGCTCGATCGCCCCGAACCCCAAGAGCGTCACCACCAGCCACACCACCCCCACCAGCGCGCCCCCCACGATGTCGGTGGGCCAGTGCACCCCGTGGTGAATCCGCGAGTACGCGATCAGCGCCGGGAGGGGGATGGCGACGACCAGCGGCCAGGTCCACCCCTTCTCGCGCCAGAGCGCCACGGCCAGGGTGAGGAGCACGGCGATCGCCGCCATGGCGTGGCCGCTCGGGTACGACGCCCACCCGAACCATCCCACGCGCTCCACGATGTCGGGGCGATCGCGCTCGAGCAGCTCCTTGAGCAGGTAGTTCAGGCTCAGGCACCCCAACTCCACCACGGCAATCCAGGTGGCGAGGTCGCGCCGCCCCCGTCGCCAGCAGAGGAGCGCCACCAGGGCGGCGAGGGGGCCGAGGGTGAGGTTCGTCCCCAGCCAGGGCACCATCGCGAGCAGCCGCTCCATGAGCCCCGCCGGCTGCTGGCTGGCCGTGAGGATCACCTCGCGCTCCCACTCCGTCCCCGTCCATCCGGTGGAGGCGCGGATCCCCGCGCCGTAGCCCCACCCGGCGGCGAAGGCGAAGAGGTACCCGCCGATGACCAGCCGCCAGCGCGGCCGCGGCAGGGGCCGGCCGTGCACCCAGCGGGGGATCAGCGGCGGCGCGAGCGCTGGAGGATCTCCCCGAAGGTCGATTCCTCGTCGTAGCGGGTGATCCCCAGCACCTGGGCGATCAGCTCCCCGAGCACCGACTCCACGTACTCGAGCCGCTCGTCCTCGTCCATGTGCTCCCCCGGCTCCGGCATGTTCTCCACGATGTACTGCGCCAGCTCGCGCGGCGACGTCACCTCCGCCGCATCGGCGTTGTCGATCTCGACGCCGAATTCGTCCTCGACGCTCGTGATCAGGGCGCTCAGGTCAACGGGCATGCCACTCCTCGGGGAGACACGAAATGGGGAACGGGTGTCGGCATTAGGATAACACCCACAGTAACTTTCGGAATGACCCCCTGGGTTCGCCGCCTCCTCATCGCCAACGTCGTGGTCTTCCTGGCCACGATCTCGCTCCCCGGCCTGCTCCCCCTCCTGGCGCTGGTCCCGCGCGACGCGTGGCGGATGCCGTGGACGCCGGTCACGTACATGTTCGTGCACGGCAGCTTCACGCACATCCTCTTCAACATGCTGGTGCTGTTCTTCTTCGGCTCGCGGCTGGAGATGCGGCTGGGGAGCGACCGCTTCGTGCGCCTGTACCTGGTGAGTGGGCTGATGGGGGGCGTCGTGTCGTTCCTCTTCAAGCCCGGCACGCCCATCATCGGCGCCTCCGCCGCGGTCTTCGGCGTGATGCTCGGCTTCGCGCGCTACTGGCCGCGGGAGAAGATCTACATCTGGGGGGTGCTCCCCATCGAGGCCCGCTGGCTGGTGATCCTCACCACGGCGTTCGCGCTCGCCTCCGTGCGCTTCGGCTTCCAGGCGGGGGTCGCGCACTTCGCGCACCTGGGCGGCTACCTCGGCGGGTGGCTCTACCTCGTGTACGTGGATCGCCAGCTCGAGCGCACGCGGCGCGAGTGGCGGCAGAAGGTGGAGGCCGTGCCCCCCACGGTGAAGCCGCGCGTGCTCGAGGCGCTCCCCGTGATCGACATGTCGAAGGTGCACCCGATCAATCGCGAAGAGATCGAGCGGCTCGTGACGAAGGCGCGCGAGGAAGGGCTCGAGTCGCTGTCGCCGTCCGAGAAGATCTTCCTCAGCAACTTCGTCGCGGCAGACGGCTAGCGATTCCCGCACGCAGGCAGCCGATCCCGTACGGGAATTCCGGCACCCCGTAGCGGAATTCCCGATTTCCCGTTTTTCGCCGCGGGAGCAGCGTGGGGGTGGCACCACCAGTCAGAGGGGATCGGTGTCACCTGGGACGGGGAGTGGACCATGTTCCACACGTTGCTGGAGTCGCAGCACACGGAAGAGCGGCACCCGGCCGAGGCGGTCCTCAGCGTGCTGATTCACGCGTCGATCTTCACCGCGCTCTTCTCGCTCACCACCGCTGCCGCGCCCGAGATACAGCGCGCGCTCGCCGAACGGGTCACCTTCGCCCAGGTGCGTCGCGAAGACCCGCCGGCCCCGAAGCGGGAGGCGGCGCCGATCGTGGAGGCCGAGGTGGCGGCGGCGGCGGTGGGTGGGCCGCTCCCCGCCAAGGGCTTCCAGGTGCTGTCGGTGCCGATCGGCATTCCCGACGCGCTGCCGCCGATCGATTTCAGCAAGGCGGTCACCGACGAGGCGGACTTCAGCGG
>DASWVQ010000233.1:0-4125 GCA_036401195.1 Gemmatimonadaceae bacterium | reverse complement strand
CTGGTACGCCACGGTGAATCCCAACGACACCGCGCACGCCCTCGCCGAGATCGAGCGCAACGTCGCCCGCGGTGCGGTGGGGGTGAAGCTCCTCGCCAGCCGCCGGGCCGACGATCCCCTCCTCGATCCCATCTGCGAGCTTGCGGCCGAGCACGGGCTCCCCGTCCTGCACCACATCTGGCAGCATCGCCGCCGCGAGTGGCCCAGCCAGGAGATCTCCGATGGGGCCGACCTCTCCCGCCTCGCGCAGCGCCATCCGCGCACCTGGTTCATCCTCGCCCACCTGGGCGGGGGAGGGGACTGGGCACACACCCTCGCCGCCGCCGCCGACACCCCCAACGTGATGCCCGATCTCTCGGGCAGCGGCGTGGATCGGGGGATGCTCGACGCCGCCCTCGACGCGCTCGGCCCGGACCGGCTGCTCTGGGGATGCGACCTCACCATGGAAACGGGGCTCGCCAAGCTCCGCGCCCTCGGGGTGATCGGGCTCGAGGTGGAGAAGCTCGAGGGGATCCGCTGGCGAAACGCCGTGCGCATCTTCCCCCCCGGCACCTTCCCCGGCCTCGCCGCGTCGCCGGGCACCGCGGAGGCCCCGCGATGATCGACTGCTGCTGCTGGATCGGGGCCTACCCCTTCCGCTACACCCCGCACCCCGACCCCGAGATCCTCGTCCGCGTGCTGGAGCGCGAGGGGCTCGAGGGGGCGTGGGTCGGCCACCTCCCCTCCGCCTTCTGGCGGGATCCCACCCCCGGGAACGCCCAGCTCCGCACCGCCCTCCTTCCATACAAGGGACTCCTCGATCCCACCCCCAGCGTCCGCCCCGCCTGGCCCGGGTGGGAGCGGGTGCTCGAGGAGGCGGCGACGCAGCGTGTCCCCGCGGTGCGCGCCTATCCCCCGCAGTGGGGGATGGGGGTGCACGACCCCGCGATGCACCGCCTGGTGGCGCGTTGCGGCGAGCTCGGCCTCGTGCTCCTCCTCACCGTGCGCTTCGAGGACCTTCGCCAGCGCGGGGTGCTCGACGTCGCCGGCGACCTCCAGCCGGCGGCGGTGCGCGCGATGGCGCGGGTGAGCGGCAGCGCGCGCATCGTGGTGGCGGGGGCGGGGCGCGAGTTCATCGAGGAGGTCCACTGGGGGCTCACTCCCGGGGAGCGGTCACGGCTCTTCTGGGACTTCGCCTGGGTATGGGGTCCCCCCGAGGACCAGCTCGCGCACCTCTTCCGGACGGTGGGGAGCGACCGGTTCGTCTTCGGGACCCACTGGCCCCTCCGGCTCACGCAGGCCCCGCGCGCGAACCTCGACCTGCTCCCGCGCGAGCTCGCTGCCTCGCCCCTCGCCGACGCGCGCGCCATCGTCGACGATGCGCGTCGCGCCGCCTCGCGCTGAGCATTTTCCCCTCGGAATCCCGCGTCGAGGCGAGCCCGGCGCCTTGCATGTGCTTCCCGGGCAGGTGACATTTGTATGTCTTTTCGGGGGAATTCTCCCGAATTTTTCTTTGCCCCCACTCCTCCCACCACGCACGCGATGACGACGCGAAGCAAGTGGACGGCGATTCCCGGGCTCCTCGCCCTGGTCGCCGGCGCCATCGTGCTCTCCGCCTACAGCGGCGCCTCTTCTTCCCAGGGGCGCGGTCCCGCGCAGCCGGTCGCCTTCACGCACCCGGTGCACGTGCAGAAGCTGGGCATGAACTGCCTCTACTGCCACAACGCGGCGAACAAGTCGCCGGATGCCGGGCTCCCCGCCGTGTCCACCTGCATGGGGTGTCACACCATCATCGGCCCCAAGCGTCCCAAGTCGGACCTCGGCCCCGAGCGGACCAGCGCGGAGCTGGAGAAGCTCCAGGCGTACGCGGACGTCAAGGGGATGGGGAAGAACGCGAAGCCGGTGCCCTGGGAGCGGATCCACAAGGTGCCGGAGTACGTGCGCTTCCCGCACATGCGCCACGTCAACGCGGGCGTCACCTGCCAGACCTGCCACGGCAAGATCCAGGAGATGGATCGCGTCTACCAGGCGGAGTCGCTCAACATGGGCTGGTGCGTGAACTGCCACGTGAAGGGCTACGATCCGAAGGAGGGGGCGAAGCTGGTGGCGGATTCCGCCGGTGGCCCCATCGCGGCGCCCGCCCCGGGCAGCGCCGTCGCGCACGACCTCCCGCTCGCGCGTGCTGCCGGCGACCATGCCCAGCGCGCCTTCGCCACGGCCGGCGACTCGTCGGCGCCCCGGAAGATCGCGCGCTACGACTGCGCGGTCTGCCACTACTGATACCCGGTCCGAACGCATGAGCCAGAATTCGGAGCCGAAGGGACTCAAGCGCCGCTCCTTCCTCAAGGTGCTCGGCGCCGGCGGGGCAGCGGCAGCCACGGTCGGCTGCTCCTCGGAGAACGTGGGGAAGCTCATTCCCTACCTCGTCTCCCCCGACCAGACAGTCCCCGGCGTTTCCAACTATTACGCCACCACCTGCCGTGAGTGCGCCGCCGCCTGCGGCGTGATCGCGGAGACGCGCGACGGCCGCGCGATCAAGCTCGAGGGGAACCCGGCGCACCCGCTCAACCGGGGCGCGCTCTGCGCCCGCGGCCAGTCGGCGCTCCAGGGGCTCTACAACCCCGATCGCTTCCGCGGCCCCATGGTCAAGCAGGGGAACGCGTGGAAGGCGGTGAGCTGGGACGAGGCGATCACCCTCGTGAGCCAGAAGCTCGCCGGGGCGCGCGGCGCCGCGGCGAACGCCGTCTTCGTCAACCAGCACGAGTCGGGCTCCTTCGGCGTCTTCCTCGATGAGTGGCTCGCCGCGAACGGCATGCGGCCCCACCTCAGCGTGGACTTCGAGGCCGACGAGGCCGCGATCCTCGCCCACCGCGCCGCCTACGGCGTGGCCTGGCCCCGCTTCAACTTCGGCGCGGCGAAGCTGATCCTCTCCTTCGGCGCCGACTTCCTCGACGGCTGGGGCGCCTCGGTGCCGCAGCAGCTCGACTTCGCCGAGGCCCGCGCGAAGGTCGAGGGGGCGCCGCGCTTCGTGTACGTCGGCCCGCGCCGCTCGCTCACGGGGCTCAACGCCGACCAGTGGATCCCCTGCACGCCCGGTGGCGAGCTGGCGATCGTGAACTTCCTCCGCGGCCAGGGCGACGCCAACGCCGCCGCGCAGGCGAGCGGCGTGGATGCCGCCACCCTCCAGGCGCTGGCCGCCGAGCTCCGCGCGGCGACCCCCGCGCTGGTGCTCGCCGCCGGCACCGGCCCGAACGGCTTCGAGGTCGCCACCGCGGCCGCGCAGCTCACGCAGCAGGTGGGCGCCGGGGCCGTCGACGCCGCCGGTGGGGCGGCCGCCCTCGAGGGGATCACCCCCCTCGCGAGCTTCGTCGCCGAAGTGGAGCGGATGCGCGCCGGCCAGGTGCCGGTCGCCTTCTTCCGCGGCGCGAACCCCGCCTACACCCTCCCCGCCTCGTACAAGTTCGCCGAGGCGCTGGCGAAGGTGCCCTTCAAGGTGTCGTTCTCGCTCTACCCCGACGAGACCACGGAGCTCTGCGACGTGGTGCTCCCCGACCTGCACGCGCTCGAGTCGTGGGGCGACGCGCAGCCGGTGCGCGGCACCATCGGGGTGCAGCAGCCCGCGATGGACCCGGTGTTCAAGGACACCCGCGCTACGGGCGACGTCCTCCTCGCCATCGCGAAGAAGGACGCCACCCTCGCCGCGCGCTATCCGCAGGCCGACTACCGCAACTGGGTGCTCTCGCGCTTCCCCGGCGGGGTGCAGGGCTTCACCGCCGCCGCCCCCACCGGGCTCGCGGCGGGCACCGCGCCCACGCGCACCGCGCCCGCGGCCGCGCCCCAGCGCGCGCTGGCAGCCCCCGCGCAGGCCGCGCAGGGCGACCTGTTCTTCGTCACCTACCCCTCGCCGGTCCTCGGCGACGGGCGCGGCGCGAACAAGCCCTGGCTCCAGGAGCTGCCCGATCCCGTCACCAAGGTGCTCTGGAGCTCGTGGGTGGAGATCCACCCCGAGACCGCCGCGAAGATGGGGATCGAGCGCGGCGACATCGTCGAGGTGAAGACCGCCGCCGGCTCGGTGAAGGCGCCCGCCTTCCTGTACCTCGGCATTCGCCCCGACACCGTCGCCATGGCCCTCGGCCAGGGACACCG
>DASWVQ010000232.1:0-9601 GCA_036401195.1 Gemmatimonadaceae bacterium | reverse complement strand
GCGGAGCAGGTGGTGACCGTGGCGGGGCAGGAGATCCGGGTAAAGGTTGTGACGCTGCCCACAGGCGGATGCCGGGCGAAACCGGAGTTCGAGGATGTTCTCAGGGCATCGCAGGCGACAGGCGAGCCCTGGACCACTATATTCCGTGCGGCGAGCGACTTAGCGGAACGCTCGGCCTGACCGGGGGTACGGTTCGCGTGGCTTCGTATGCCCGCTCCAATTCGCCTGAGGAGAACTCACTCGATGTTCGTTTCCGGTAAGCTCGTCGCGCGCACCGTCGCGCTCCTCGTCACGGTCTCTGCCGTCGCCAGCGCGCAGACGTCGACCTGTGACATTGATGAGAACAAGTTCGGCAAGGCGCTCTTCGCGCTCCAGCAGGCGCGGCAGGGCAAGAGCCCCGAGGCGCAGGCCACGGCCTACCGCAACATCGTGAAGGACCTCACCGCGAAGGCCGACAACCCGGTCGAGCGCTCCTACGCGCTCGGGCAGGTGCTCGCCGCCTTCATGTCGAACCCGGCCGCCTCGGGCACCAGCGTCACCCGCGGCACCCTCGGCTTCACCACCACTCCCGAGGTGGCGGTGGACCCCGCGGTGCTCGTGGATTCGCTCTTCAACATGGTGGAGGCCGCGAAGCCGAACTGCGCGCACGACATCGCGCAGATCCGCCGCACCGAGGCGTGGGCCAACCTGGTGAACGCGGCCGTGCAGGCGTTCAACGGCGACAAGCCTGATTCCGCGGCGGCGCTCGCCAACCGCGCGAACCTGCTCTACCCGGGCGCGCCCTTCACCTGGAACATCCTCGCCGGCCTCGCGCAGCGGAAGAACGACGCGAAGGGCTCGGTGGTCTACCTGAAGAAGATGGCGGTTGCCGCCGGCAACGACACGGCGTGGGCCGATAACGCCCGCACCGCGTACGGCGCCATCGGCCAGATCGCGCTCGACGCGGCGGAAGCCGCCCAGGGGGCGGAGAAGGCCCAGTGGCTGGCCGAGGCGAAGGCCGCGTACGAGGCGCTCGCCAGGGATCCGGGGAAGACCGGGAACTTCGGCGACATGGCGCAGTCCGGCCTCGCCCGCGTCGCGCTCGCCGCCGGCGACACGAACGCGATCAAGTCCGGCTACCAGGCGCAGCTCGCGAACCCCGAGGGCTTCTCCTTCCAGCAGCTGCTCGAGGCGGGCACCACCGCCGCCCGGGCCGACCAGCTGGGCGACGCGACCAAGCTCCTCCAGGCCGCCTACGCGAAGAATCCCTGGAGCCGCGACGTCCTCAACAACCTGTCGGTGATGTACATCCGGCAGGAGCAGGGATCGAAGGCGCTGCCGCTGGTGACCCGCCTCGTCGAGGTGGACCCGTCGAACCCCGACAACTACCAGCTGCTCACCCTGGCGTACGCCAATCACCAGAAGGCGTTCAACGCCCTCTCCAAGGAAGTGGGCAAGCGCGCCAACGCCACGCAGAACGCGCGGCTCAAGAAGGCGCTCATCGACAGTGCCGCGGCGCTCAGCGACTCGATCAAGCGCACCACGAACCTCGCCCTCCTGTACAACTCGGTCTCCGACACCCTGCCGGTGAAGGTCACCTTCACCAACTTCGGGCCCGGGGAGGAGGGGAAGTACAACCTCGGCGGCATCATCCTCAACCGCTCCAAGGCGCCGAAGAGCTACACGATGACCGTGGAGTTCCTCGACGAGAAGGGCCAGGTCCTTGCGACGCAGACCGCGTCCGTGGGCCCCGTGGCGCCGGACGCGACCGGCAAGTTCGCCGTCAGCGCGCCGATCGCGACCGCGGCCGGGTTCCGTTACAAGCCGCTCCAGTAAGCGGTCCAGCTTCCCATTGACGGGGGGAGCCGCTCACGGGCGGCCCCCCCGCTTCGCTGTTCAGGATCATGGTTCGCGTCAGCCGCATTCAGCCGCACAGCATCGCCGAGGAGCTGGGGATCGTCCCCGGCACGGAGCTCGTGTCCGTCAATGGACGCGAGCTCCTGGATTTCCTGGACTGGGAGTTCCTCACCGCCGAGGACGAGCTCGAGATCGCCGCGCGGCTCCCCGGCGGGGACGAGGTGGTGTACGAGATCGAGCGCCCCGAGGGGGAACCCCTCGGCGTGGAGCTCGAGCCCCCCACCGTGCGCCGCTGCGCGAACCGCTGCGAGTTCTGCTTCATCGAGGGGCTGCCGAGCGGGCTGCGGAAAAACCTGTACGTGCGCGACGACGACTATCGCCTCTCGTTCGCCTACGGGAACTTCGCCACCCTCTCCAACCTGAAGGACCGCGACTTCCAGCGCATCATCGAGTACCGCCTCTCCCCGCTGTACGTGTCGGTGCACGCCACCCCCTGGGAGGCGCGCAAGGTGCTGCTCAACAACAAGAAGGCGCCGAACATCGTCGAGCAGCTCCAGCGGCTCGTCGCGGGGGGGATCCAGTTCTACAGCCAGATGGTCATCGTCCCCGGCTTCAACGACGGGGAGGTGCTCGAGCAGTCGCTCACCGACCTGTGGAACTTCGGGGAGGCCTGCCTCTCCGTGGCCATCGTCCCCGTGGGCCTCACCCAGTTCTCGCACCTCTACACCGGCCAGTCCATGGACGAGGGGAACGCGCGCAAGCTCCTCGAGGCCGCGGAGCGCTGGGGGGCGAAGGCGCGCGCCGAGCGGGGGGAGACGTGGGTCTACGGCTCCGATGAGCTCTACCTGCTGGCCAATCGTCCGCTCCCGCCCGCGGAGTTCTACGGCGAGTTCGGGCAGATCGAGAATGGCGTGGGCGCGGTGGCCTACCTGCGCCGCCAGCTCGACGAGGGGCTCGACTCGCTGCCGCGCCTCGATGGCCGGCGCATCGGCGTCGTCACCGGGGTGTCCATGACGCCGATGATGCCCGAGCTCCTCGAGAAGATCGCGGCGCGCACCGGCGCGCACTTCGAGCTGATCACCGTCACGAATTCCCTCTTCGGTCCGACGACCACCACCGCCGGGCTGCTCGTGGGGGCGGACATCCGCCGCGCCCTCGCCGGCCGCCACGACCTCGACATGGCGCTGATCCCGGCCGAGACCATCAACGACAACGGCGTCTTCCTCGACGACGCGTCCTTCATCGCCGTGCGCGAGGAGCTTCCCATGCCCGTGTATCCGTCCTACGACTTCGTGGACGTCCTTTCCCTCGAAGGCGCCGGAGCCCCCCGATGAACATCCCGGTGGTGGCACTCATCGGTCGCCCGAACGTGGGCAAGTCCTCGCTCTTCAACCGCCTCGTCGGCGACGCGGCGGCGGCGATCGTGCACGACGAGGCGGGCACCACCCGCGACCGCAACTTCGGCCGCGCCGAGTGGAACGGGCAGCAGTTCTGGGTCGTGGACACCGGGGGCCTGGTGGAGGACTCCAACACCCCGATGGACACCGAGATCCGCCGCCAGGTGCACGAGGCGATCGGCGAGGCCGACCTCATGCTCTTCATGGTCGACGCCAGGGTGGGGGTGCACCCCAGCGACTCCCGCATCGCGGAGATCCTGCGCGACTCGGGGAAGCCCTGGCTCCTCGTGGCCAACAAGGTGGACGACCCCGCCAGCACCGACTGGTACGAGTTCTACGCCCTCGGCGCGGGCGACCCCGTCCCGGTGTCGGCCTCCAGCGGCAAGGGCTCGGGTGACCTCCTCGACGTGATCGCCGAGAAGCTCCCCTCCACCGACGAGGCCCTCCCCGAGGCGCTGCGCGTGGCGGTGATCGGCCGCCCGAACGTGGGGAAGTCGTCGTTCGTGAACAAGCTCCTCGGCGAGGAGCGGCTCGTCGTGTCCGACGTCGCCGGCACCACCCGCGACTCGATCGACACCCCGCTGCGCTACCATGGCCGCGATTTCGTCTTCGTCGACACCGCCGGCCTGCGTCGCCAGAGCAAGATGGACGAAGGGGTGGAGTTCTACTCCTCCCTCCGCACGCGACGCGCGATCGAGCGCTCCGACATCTGCCTCCTCCTGCTCGACGCGACCGAGGGAGAGATCCACAACACGGACCTGAAGATCGCCACCCTGGCCTGGGAGGCCGGGCGCGGGCTGATCCTCATCGTCAACAAGTGGGACCTCGCCGGCGTGGACGACAAGGCGACGCACAAGTTCGAGAAGAAGACCCGCGAGAAGGCCCCGTACCTCAAGAACGTCCCCTTCCTGTTCACCTCCGCCGTCACCGGGCAGCGGGTGCAGAAGGTGATGGAGCTGATCCTCCTCGTGGCGGCGGAGCGCGAGAAGCGCATCCCCACGCACGAGGTGAACGAGCGGCTCCGCGAGCTGGTCGCGCGGCGCCAGCCGCCGCAGGCCTCCGGCCGCGAGGTGAAGCTCAACTACGCCACCCAGGTGGAGACCGCGCCCCCGACCATCGCCGTCTTCGGGAACGCCCCCGACCTCGTGGAGGAGCACTACGTGCGCTACCTTCACAACGGCTTCCGGGACGCCTGGGGCTTCACCGGCAACCCGCTGCGCATCCTGCTCCGCCGCAAGGGCGCCTGACGTGCACCCGATCGTCGCACTCGTCTCTTCCTACCTCCTCGGGTCCATCCCCGCCGCCTGGATCGCCGGCCGCGCCGCCGGCGTCGACCTGCGCACCCGCGGGTCGGGCAACCTGGGCGCGACGAACGTGTTCCGCGTCCTCGGTTGGAAGGTGGGGCTCGCCGTCTTCCTCTTCGACGCCGCCAAGGGTGCGGTCCCCGTCCGCTTCTTCCCGGCGCTCACCGGCGAGCGCGACCCGCAGCGCCTCCTCCTCCTCGGCATGGCCTGCGGGCTCGCCGCGATCGCGGGGCACGTGCGTCCCGTGTTCCTCGGCTTCGGCAAGGGGGGGAAGGGGGTCGCCACCTCGGCCGGGGTCTTCTTCGCCCTCGCCCCCGTGGCCATGGCCGTCACCCTCGCCGTCTTCGCGGCGGTGGTGCTCGTGAGCGGGTACGTGTCCCTCGGGTCGCTCACCGCCTCCGTGGTGCTCGTGGGCGTGCTGGCCGCGCTCGAGGGGCTCCGCTCCCCCCTGTTCATCCTCGCCCTCGCGCTGGGCGGGTTCGTGTTCTGGACCCACCGGGCGAACATCGGCCGGCTCCGCCGCGGGGAGGAGCACCGCTTCGGCCGCAAGGCGGGCAAGGTGGCGCGATGACCGTTGCCGCCGTCATCGGCGCAGGCGCCTGGGGCACCGCCCTGGCCGACCTCCTGGCCCGCAACGGCCACGACGTGCGGCTCTGGGCCTACGAGCCCGACGTGGTCGAGGGAATCACGACGGCTCGCGAGAACGCGGCCTTCCTCCCCGGCGTGACGCTCGCGGAGTCGCTCGCCGCCACCACCTCGCTCGACGAGGCGGCGGCGGGGGCGGAGCTCGTGCTCTTCGCCACCCCGTCGCACCACCTGCGGCGGATCGCCGGGCAGGTCACCTCGGTCGCGGACGACGCGATCGTCGCCGTCGCCTCCAAGGGGATCGAGCGCGGCTCGCTCGCCCTCATGACGGACGTGGTGGAAGCGGCGCTCCCCGGGCGGCCGATCGTGGCCATCTCCGGCCCCAGTTTCGCCGCGGAGGTCGCGGCCGGCCAGCCCACCGCCATCGTCGCCGCCGCGCGCGACGTGGTCGCCGCGCAGAAGGTGCAGGAAGCGCTGAGCGGCCGCGCCTTCCGCGTCTACACCCACGACGACGTGATCGGGGTGGAGCTGGGAGGCGCGCTCAAGAACGTGATGGCGGTCGCCACCGGCATCGCCGAGGGAGCCGGGCTGGGCTTCAACTCGCGCGCCGCACTCATCACCCGCGGCCTCGCGGAGATGACGCGGCTCGGCGTGGCCCTCGGCGCCCAGCCCCTCACCTTCCTCGGACTCGCCGGCGTGGGCGACCTGGTGCTCACCTGCACGGGGGCCCTGAGCCGCAACCGCGCCGTGGGGATGGAGATCGGCCGGGGCGCGACGCTGGCGCAGGCCCTCGAGGGGAAGCAGACCGTCGCCGAGGGGGTCAACACCACCGAGAGCGCGCATGCGCTCGCCGCGCGCACCGGGGTGGAGATGCCGATCGTGGCCATGGTCTACCGCGTCCTCTTCGAGGGATACACGGCGGAGCGCGGCGTCGCCGAGCTGATGGCCCGCGACCTTCGCGCGGAGCAGGACGCATGAGGAGCCCCCGATGAGCGCCCCCACGCGGCCGGCCGAGCCGGTCCAGGAGTTCTTCTCCATCGGCGAGGTGTGCGAGCTGACCGACCTCAAGCCGCACGTCCTCCGCTACTGGGAAAGCCAGTTCAAGTTCCTCAACCCGGCGAAGAACCGGTCGGGGAACCGCGTTTACCAGCGCCGCGAGGTGGAGCTCATCCTCCTCGTGAAGCACCTCCTGTACGACGAGAAGTACACGATCGAGGGCGCGCGCCAGCGGGTGGACCACCACCGGAAGGCGGGCGACCTCCGCACCGTGGCGCACGGCGCGCTGCGCCTGGAGCTGCTCGCCGAGATCGAGCGCGACTGCGAGGCCATCCTCGCCCTCACGCGCGGCGAGCAGGTGGCCGAGACACCGGATGAATGACTTCCAGCAGCAGGTGATCGACGAGGGGCGCCGCCCGCGCTTCCTCGTGACGAACGACGACGGGATCCTCGCCAGCGGGATCCAGTGCCTCGAGGAGGCGGTCGCCGACCTGGGCGACGTGTGGGTCGTGGCCCCGGATCGCGAGCAGAGCGCGACGAGCCACTCGCTCACCCTCCACCATCCCGTGCGCCCGATCCGGCGCGGGGAGCGGCACTGGCAGGTGGACGGCACGCCCACGGACTGCGTGATGCTCGCGATCGAGGCGCTCATGCCCGAGCGCCCCGACTTCGTGCTGAGCGGCATCAACCACGGGCACAACATGGGCGAGGACGTCCTCTATTCGGGGACCGTCGCGGCCGCGATGGAGGGGCTCGCCCTGGGAGTGCCATCGATTGCCCTCTCCTTCGCCGGCGGCGACCTGCGCGCCGACGTCACGCGGCTGCGGGAGCTCATCCCCGTGGTGCGGCGCATCGTGGGACACATCACCTCCCTCGAGCACTTTCCCACCGACACGCTGTTCAACGTGAACATCCCCCCCGTGCAGCCCGACCGGGTGCAGGGGATGCGGCTCACCCGGCTCGGGCGGCGGGTGTACTCGAACTCCCTCCAGCCCATGAAGGACCCGTGGGGGCGCCAGATCTACTGGATCGGCGGGGGGGAGATCACCTGGACGGGGGAGGATGACTCCGACTTCAAGGCGGTGCAGGAGGGGTTCGTGTCTGTCACCCCGCTGCACCTGGACCTCACCCACTTCGAGATGCTGAGCCACGCGGAGCGCTGGTGGTCGGACCTGTAACGGGCGGCGACATGCGCGGGGCGCGGCAGCGCCTCATCGAGGCGTTGCGGGGGAAGGGGATCACCGACCTCGCCGTGCTGCGCGCCTTCGACCTCACCCCGCGGCACCTCTTCGTGCCCACCGGGGTGCGCCACCGCGCCTACGAGGACGCGCCCCTCCCGATCGGGAATGGGCAGACGATCTCGCAGCCCTCGGTGCACGGCCAGTACCTCCAGCTGCTCAAGCTCACCGGGCGCGAGAAGGTGCTCGAGATCGGGACGGGCTCCGGCTACCAGACGGTGCTCCTCTCGCACCTCGTGGCGCAGGTCTTCAGCATCGAGCGCATCGCCCCCCTGATGGACAAGGCGCGCGAGGTGATCCGCCAGGCGGGGGCGAGCAACGTGTCGCTCCTCGTGGGCGACGGGACGATCGGGTGGAGCCAGTACGGTCCGTACGACGCGATCCTCGTGGGCGCCGCCGCTCCGGACGTGCCGAAGCCCCTCCTCGACCAGCTGGCGGAAGGGGGGCGGCTGCTCGTCCCGGTGGGAGGGGCGGAGGAGCAGGTGCTCCTCATGATCACCCGGCGCGGGACCCAGTTCGAGCGGAAGGAGATCGCCCCCATGCGCTTCGTCCCGCTCCTGGGGCGGCATGGGTGGAACGAGTCGGGAGGCGCGGCCCAGTGACCGAGCCCGGCCTTCACCTCATGGTGCTGGGGCGGGTGCAGGGGGTAGGGTTCCGCTGGTTCGTGCGCGAGGAAGCGCGGCGGCTCGGGCTGGCGGGGTGGGTGCAGAACCGCCCCGACGGCGCCGTGGAGCTGGCGGCCGGCGGCCCCGCCGCCGCGCTGGCCTCGCTCCGTCGCGCGGTGGCGTCGGGTCCCGCGGCCTCGCGGGTGGACGAGCTGGTCGAGCTGCCGATTTCCGAAGCGGGCGAGATGCCGTACCCCTTCAGCATGAGGCGCTAGGCGATGTCGACGCAGGCACTTAGCCGGGATCACCTCACCCTGGCGCTGAAGCGCGCCATCCGCGACGTCCCGGATTTCCCGAAGCCCGGCGTGGTGTTCAAGGACATCACCCCCGTCCTGGCCGACCCCCGGCTCTTTGGCCAGGTGGTGGAGGCGATGGCGGCGCCCTGGCGGGCGCAGGGGATCACCCACGTGGTGGGGATCGAGAGCCGCGGGTTCATCCTGGGCGCGCCGGTCGCGCTGGCCCTCGGGGCCGGGTTCGTGCCGATCCGGAAGCCGGGGAAGCTCCCCTTCGCCACCCGCTTCGAGGAGTACGCGCTGGAGTACGGGACCGATCGCCTGGAGGTCCACGTCGACGCCTGCGACGCGGGCGCGCGCGTGCTCATCGTGGACGACGTGCTGGCGACCGGGGGGACGGCGGCGGCGGCCTGCCGGCTGGTGGAGGCGGTAGGGGGGGAGGTGATGGGGCTTTCGTTCCTGCTGGCCCTCGGCTTCCTGGGGGGCGAGAAGGCGATCGCCGGGCGCCGCGCGGAGTCGCTGCTCGTCTTCTAGCGGGCAGCCGCGGCGGTCTGGATCGTGGGGCCAGGCGCGGCTATCTTGTACGGATTGCACCAGATAGGCCCAATCCGGCCCCTGTAGCTCAGATGGATAGAGCAGCGGTTTCCTAAACCGTTGGTCGGAGGTTCGAATCCTCTCAGGGGCATGCCGGCCGCTGCGTCGGATGGAAGCATCGCCCACACCCTCCATAAACTGTAAACTCATGACTTCCGTGACCCCCGAGCGCGACGACGACCGCAGCGCCCAGACCTTCATCGACTGGTTCCAGATCAACACCCGCTGGCTCTCCATCGGCGCGGCGGTGGTGGTCGTGGCGGCGGCGGGCTACTGGTTCTGGACCCGGTCCAACCAGATCAAGGCGGAGCGCTCCTCGCGCGACCTCCTGGCGGCCCGGCAGTCGATTGCGACCGGCAACGCGCCGCTCGCGCAGAGCGACCTGATGAAGATCGCGGACCGCTACGAAGGGACCACCGCCGCGACCCAGGCGGCGCTCCTCCTGGCCGAGATCTCCTACGGAAAGGGCGAGTACCAGAAGGGGATCGACGCCTTGGAGAAGGCCAGGGACGCCAAGTTCGCGACGGCCCGGGTGTGGAGCCTGATCGGCGACGGGCAGCTCCAGCTCGGCAAGGTGGACGACGCGGCGGCGAGCTACCAGCATGCTGCCGATGTGGCCGACACCGACGGTGAGAAGGCGATGGCCATGGCGAAGAAGGCGCGGGCCTACATGGCGGTGAACAAGGTGGAGGAGGCCCGGAAGGTCTGGGCGGAGCTCGAGAAGGCGGAGTGGGCCGGGACCCTCCAGGGGGA
>DASWVQ010000231.1:0-11512 GCA_036401195.1 Gemmatimonadaceae bacterium | reverse complement strand
GGTGCCCCGCATCACCCGGGCTGATCCCCCCCGCCTGCAGGCGGCAGCCCGGTTCCGGATCCCCCCAAACGAGAGGTTTGCGATGAGGAGAGGTACACGCTCGCGAGCGGTGCTGCAGTGGCTGTATGGACTGGCCCTCTGTGCCTTCGCTGCGTCCCCGGCCCTTGCCCAGCAGGGCGCCGTGATCACGGGCCGCGTGACGTCGGACATCAACCAGCCTGTGTACAACGCACAGGTCTACATCACGGAGCTGAACCTCTTCACCGGCACCGATCAGGCCGGGAACTTCCGCCTCGCGGTGCCCGCGGCGCGGGCGCAGGGGCAGACGGTGACGCTCCGTGTCCGGGCGCTCGGGTTCAGCCCGGCCTCGCAGGCGGTCCGCATCACGGCGGGCAACCAGACGGTCAACTTCTCGATCAAGGCCGACGCCGTCCGCCTGAACGAGGTGGTCACCACCGGCGTGGCGGAAGGGACGGAGCGCGCCAAGCTCCCCTTCTCGATCGGCAAGGTGGACGCCGCCGACCTGCCCGCCCCCTCGGTCAGCCCGCTCTCGCAGCTCCAGGGGCGCGTGGCCGGCGCGAACATCGTGAGCTCCAGCGGCCGCCCGGGTGCGTCGCCGCAGGTGCTGCTCCGCGCGCCGACGTCGATCAACGCCTCGGGCCGCGGCCAGGATCCGCTCTACGTCGTGGACGGCGTGGTGACGGTGGGCTCGCTCCCCGACATCAACCCCGCCGACATCGAGAGCGTCGAGGTGGTGAAGGGCGCCGCCGCGGCGTCGCTGTACGGCGCGCGCGCCGGCAACGGCGTCATCTCCATCACCACCAAGCGTGGCGCCTCCGGCGGCAACGGCGTGCAGATCAGCGCCCGCGCCGAGTACGGCCAGGGTGACATCGAGCGGGAGTTCCCGCTCGCGCAGAACCACACCTGGCTGATGACCCCCGATGCCTCGAAGTTCTGCGGCAACCGCACCTGCACCACGACGTTCAACTGGATGGACGAAGTCATCCGGCTGAACTCGAACCGCGACGCGCTGCCGCTGAAGCCGAACTACTCCCCGCAGAACAACGGGACCACCGTCTGGAACACCTACCAGGCGGGGAAGTGGCCCGGCCAGACGTACAACGCGATCGACCAGGTGATCAACCCCGGCCCGTTCGCCCAGATGGACGCGAACGTCTCCGGCCGCGTGAACAACACGAACTTCTTCACCAGCTTCGGCTACCTGAACCAGACGGGGTCGGTGATCGGGCTGCAGGGGTTCCAGCGCGCCTCCGTGCGCGCGAACGTGGACCAGCGCTTCGGCAGCGCGTGGAGCGCCAAGCTCTCCACCTACTACAGCCGCAGCAGGGACGACGGCGCGGGGCAGGAAGGGAACTCCTTCTTCGACCTCACCCGCATGCCGCGCGGCGTGAACCTCCTCGCGCGTGACTCGGTGCGGAACCAGTACATCATCCGCCCCGACCTCGCCGGCGAGAACGAGAACCCGGTCTACAACCTCGTCTACCTCGACCGCCAGGACCAGTCGGACCGCTTCCTCAGCGGCCTGAACGTCCAGTTCCAGCCGGTGACCTGGTTCGACCTGAAGGGCGACGTGAGCTACGACCGCTCGAACTGGAACACCAGCCAGTTCAACGACAAGGGCTTCCGCACCGCGCGCAGCTCCTCGCTGAACCTGGGCCAGGTGTACCGCGGCGCGGGGAACGACCAGAGCTTCAACAGCGCCCTCACCGGGACGCTGCGCCACGAGTTCAGCCCCGACGTCCGCACCTCCCTCACGGGCCGCTACTCCTACGAGCAGCAGGACTCGCAGAGCGAGGACGGGACGGGCCGCGACCTGGCGGTCAAGAGCGTGAACGACCTCGACAACGCCCGCTCGCCGCAGATCTTCATCGGCTCCGGGAACACGGCGGTGCGCCGCGTGGGCTACTTCCTCAACGGCGTGGCCGACCTGTACGACCGCTACTACATCGACGCCCTCGTGCGGCGTGACGGCAGCTCGCTCTTCGGCCCCGACAACCGCTGGGCCAACTTCGGCCGCGTGGCCGCCTCCTGGCGCCTCACGCAGGAGCCCTGGTTCAAGGTCCCGGGCCTCGACGAGTTCAAGCTCCGCTACTCGGTCGGTACCGCCGGCAACAGCCCGAGCTACTCGGCCCAGTACGAGGTGTACCAGCTGAGCGGCGGCGCCTTCTCGCCGACCACCCTCGGCAACCGCAACCTCGGCCCGGAGCTCGTCACCGAGCACGAGGCCGGCGTGGAGATGCAGGTGCTCGGCCGCATCGCGGCCACGGTCACCAACTCGCGCGTGGTGACCAAGGACCAGATCCTCCCGGTGCCGCTTCCCGCGGCCTCCGGCTTCACCACCCAGTGGCAGAACGCCGGCACGATGGAGGGCAACACCTGGGAAGTCACCCTCGACATCCCCTGGGTGCGCCGCCAGGACGTGACCTTCAACACCCGCTTCACCTACGATCGCAGCCGCGCGAAGATCACGGAGCTCAACGTTCCCGCCTTCCAGTACGGCGTGGCGAACCAGGGCCTCGACGCGGTCTTCTACGCCCGCAAGGGTGAGAACTACGGCACGATGTACGGCACCAAGTTCGCCACCAGCTGCGCGGACCTGCCGACGGGCACCGACTGCTCGAAGTTCGCGAAGAACAGCGATGGCTACTTCGTGTACTCCGGCGGCCAGGACCTGGGCAGCGGCGTGACCCGGAACGCCGACGGCACCTACACCACAGTCGCCGGCACCTGGGGCACCACGGGCCCGGTCCTCGCCGGCCGCACCGCCCCGGTCCTCTGGGGCGTCCCGATCGTCGGGCAGGACGCGAGCGGCAACACCTACCTCCCGCTCGGCCACGCCCTCCCCGACTACCGCTGGGCCTTCAACCCGGTGGCCACGTACAAGAAGCTCTCCGCCACGGCGCTCTTCGACGCGTCGGTCGGCCGCTCCGTGTACAACCAGGGGCGTCACTGGTCGTACTTCGAGAACTACTCGCACGACCAGGACCAGGCGGACAAGCCGATCGCCGAGGTGAAGCCCACCGGCTACTACGGCTCCTCCGGCCTGTACAACGTGCTCCAGCCGAACAGCCACTTCATCGAGGATGGCAGCTTCGTGAAGCTCCGCGAGATGACCGTCTCGTACCGCGTGGGCCGCGTGCCCGCCGTCGCGGGCGACTGGACCCTCTCGCTCATCGGCCGCAACCTCAAGACGTGGACGGACTACACCGGGTTCGACCCGGAGGTCGGGATCACGGGCGGGCAGTCGAGCTCCGGCGTCATCAACGCCTTCGACGCGTACCGCTTCCCGAACCTCCGCACGGTCACCTTCTCCGTCCAGGCCTCCTTCTAACCAATCGCCCGGCCGGGGGGCGTACGCCCCCCGGCAGGGCTCATCGAGGACATTCACACGATGACACGGCATTTTCGAGGATTGATGCTGGGAGGACTGCTCGTCGCCGCCGGCGCGTGCAACGGCCTCCTGGACGTCAAGAACAGCAACAACCCGGAGACGGATCGCGTGCTCTCGTCGCCCTCCGACGTGGAAGCGCTCATCCGCAACTCCTACGTGCAGGGGATGAACCCGCTCCTCATGAGCGACGGCATCAACCTGCAGCTGGGCGCGGTCGCCTTCGAGCATTCGCCCATGGCCGCGAACTTCGGCATGATCGAGCGCTCGGCGCTGCCGCGCACGGCGATCAACAACACCATCGCCGACCAGTTCTCGGGCGACTACTACGAGGTGTGGCGCGAGTCCTACACCGCGATCCGCTCGGCCAGCGATGGCCTGGGCCGCCTCGCCATCCAAGGCTTCACGCTCGGCTCTCCCGCCGCGGACGCTCGCGGGAAGGCGTTCGCCTACTTCGTGCTCGGCTACGCGCACGCGAACCTGGCGATCACCTACGACAAGGCGTCGATCTACGACGAGACGGTCCCGGCCGACAAGGTCCAGCCCCTCGTGGACCACAAGGAAGTGATGGCCGCCGCGCTCGGGTACTTCGACAAGGCGATCCAGCTCGCGCAGGCGAACTCCACGATCAGCTTCCCCTCCGACTGGCTGGGCGAGACGGCATCGGCCAGCCGGTTCATCCAGATCGCCAACTCGTACAAGGCCCGCTACCGCGCGCAGGACGCGCGCACGCCGGCCGAGCGCAAGGCGGTGGACTGGGCGAAGGTCATTGCCGACGCGAAGGCCGGCGTCACGACCGACTACGCGCCGATCGACGACGACAGCCGGTTCGACTTCTGGATGCAGGACTACATGTCCTTCCAGGGCGCCTGGAACCAGATGCCGTACAACATCCTCGGGATGGCCGACACCCTGGGCAACTACCAGGCGTGGATGGCGACCCCGGTGGGCAGCCGGAACCCGATCACCATCGCCAGTCCCGACAAGCGCTTCCCGCAGGGGCAGACGCTCGCCGAGCAGCGCGCCGCGCCGGGGAAGATCTACCGGGCGAAGTCGGCCGGTGGCGAGGGAGGCTGGGTCCGCGCCGAGCGCGGCACCTGGCGCTGGTCGAACTACGTGGACGAGCGCTTCCTGAAGTACTATGAGGCGAACAACACGGGCCTCTCGATCCCGGTCATCACCAAGACCGAGATGGACCTCCTCCAGGCCGAGGGGCTGATCAACACCGGCCAGCCGGCGGCGGCGCTGCCGCTGATCAACGCCACCCGCGTCGCGGCCGGCCTCCCGGCCGCCACGGTGGACGGCGCCCCGGGCGGCAGCGCGTGCGTGCCGAAGCTCCCCAGCGGGGCCTGCGGCAACCTGCTCGAGACGCTCAAGTGGGAGAAGCGCCTCAGCATGTTCAACACGGTGTACGGCGGCTGGTACTTCGACAGCCGCGGCTGGGGCGACCTGGCCGAGGGCACGTTCCTGAGCTACCCGGTTCCCGCCAAGGAGCTGGAGGTTCGCCAGGAGGCGCTCTACACCTTCGGCGGCGTGGGCCAGCCCGGCTCGGCGCCGAAGGGCACCTACGGCTACTGAGTTCCCGCGGTAGATTCACAGGGCGCGCCCCGCGAGGGGCCGCCCGCTCCGGGCGGCACGCGCACCATGCGAGTGCCGCCCGTCGTGCTCCACTGACCTTCGCCCCTGGGGGTCGCCCCCGAAGGACCGGATGAACCGCACCGTCGCACTTCCGCTCGCCCTGCTCCTCGCCGGCTGCTACTCGTACGCCCCCGCCGATCCCGGCCGCCTGGCGCCGAACGCCCAGGTGGCGGCGACGCTCACCACGCGCGGCTCGGCCGCCTACGAACCGCGGCTGGGGCCCGACATCGACTACGTGGAGGGCCACTTCGTCGCCCTGCGCGGCGACTCCGTGGAACTGGCGCTCATCCGCACGCGCGATCGCCGCAGCACATGGGTGGACTGGACGGGGGAACACGTGGTGCTCGCCCCCGAGCTGGTCACCGGCTTCCGGCAGCGCAGCTTCTCGCGCACCCGCACCGCGCTCCTTGCCGGCGGCCTGGTCGCCGCCGTGGTCACGGGGACGGCGGCGGGGCTGAACGGGTTCAGCGACGGTGGCTCGACGCGCGACCCCGGCGGGCCGGGTCCCAAGCCCGGCGGCCAGTGATCACCCACCCTGCACCTTGAGGATTGCATGATCCGGCGAATGCTTCTCGCGGGCATGATGCTGCTCGCCACCGCCTGCGCCAGTGCAGGCTCCGGCACCCGCAGCTCGTACCAGCGCGACCTGATCACCGAGACCGAGATGAAGGCCGAGGCGACGCAGTACTCCAACCTGCTCGACGTGGTGAGCGGGCTGCGCCCCAACTGGCTGCGTCCCCCGCTCGCCGGATCCGGCGCGAGCGCCGCCAGCGGGCCGGTGGTCTGGCTCGACGGTCGCGAGTTCGGCGAGGCGGACATGATGAAGCAGCTCTCGAAGGACAGCGCGGTGTCGCTGCGCTACTACTCGGCCACCGCGGCGCAGTCGAAGTTCGGGATGCGCGAGGCGCGGCCCGTCATCGAGATCACGACGCGCGGGCGGTAGCGGGCCCGCTTCGGTGCGCCGGCACATGTGAACGGCCGGTGCAGCGGATCGAGCGATCGAGCGGAAACGGCAACCCCACTCACGATGGGGTTGCCGTTTCCGCGTTCCTCCGCTCGATCCGCGCCGATCGGCCGTGCCGAGGCGCGGCGAGAGAAAGTGGATTCCTGGTCTGGACGGGGAGGGTCGGGGCTCGTGCCGACCTGCGCGCACGGAACTGGCAAACGCCGTCGTCGAACGCATCGAACGAGGGATTCCGACGTGAACATCCGGCGCCACCTCCTGGCCGCTGCCCTGACCGCCTGCATCGCCCCCCTGGCTTCGGCCCAGACCCCGGGGCTCGCCGTGCTCCAGAACGCCTGGGCCAATCCCGGGATCACCGCGGCGGTCGACGCGGGGTTCGGCGGGGGGACGAGCACCTTCGCCGGTGCGGCCGCGTGGGCCCCCGGCTCCGCCCGCTTCCAGCTCTCGCTGGCCGCCGGGGTGCGCAACGTGTCGGGCACCGGCGCGGCGGCCACGGGGGGGGCGCGGATCGCGGTCCCCTTCTGGAGCACCTCGTCCGGGAAGCTGGGAGTGGCCGGCTTTGCGGGGATCGGAAGCTCGAAGCTCGCCTCCGACACCAACGTCGCCGGCGGGTCGGCGATCCTCTCGCAGGTGCCGATCGGGCTCTCCGTGGGCTACCGGATGCGGTTGGGGGCCACGCGCGGGATCTCGGCGTACGCGTCGCCCTTCTATGCGCTCTGGCGCCGCGACCTGCCGGCTGTCGACGCCACGGCGACGCAGCCGGCGATTCCCGGCACGAAGGTGACCAACGGCCTGTTCCGTGTGGGACTCGGGGTCGACGTGGGCGTCACCAGCCGGCTCGGGGTGACCGGCGGGGTGGAGCTGGGCGCGACGAAGAACACTGGCGCGGGCCCCGGGGGCACGATCGCCACGATCGCGGCGTCGTGGGCCTTCGGCGCCCGGTGATTCGGGCCCGCGTCTTGCCCGCTGTACAGTCGGCAGTGCGTCCACGTGCACCCTCAGCAGTCGAACTCAGGGGACTGAATGTCCGAGCAGGCCAAGAGCGACCTTCCGCCCATCCTCGTCGTCGACGATAATCAGGACAACGCCGAGATCATCCGGCAGTACCTCGAGATCCGCGGCTACCCGATCACCGTCGCGCACAGCGGCGACGAGGCGCTGGCGGTGTTCGAGACGGTCCGGCCGGCCCTCATCCTGCTCGACGTCATGATGCCGGGGCGGGACGGCTGGGACGTGTGCCGCACGATCAAGCAGCATCCCACCCTCGGGCGGAACGTGCGCATCATCATGGTGACCGCCCTCGACGAATGGGAGGACAAGCGGGAGGCGCTGCAGACCGGCGCCGACGATTATGTCGAGAAGCCCTTCGACCTGCCGTCGCTCGCCGCGACGGTGCAGCGGAACCTCGCGATGCTCCGCGCGTCCTGACGGACGACTCCCCCTGAGCGGGGCACCGGCTCGTTGACCGACTCCCTCCTCCTGACCGACCTGGACGACCCGGCCGTGGAAGCCGCCGTCGCCCAGCTCGAATCCTGGCGACTCGAGCGCGTGGCGCCCGGGGCGCTCGCGCGCGCGGTGTGCAGCACCGCGGGCGTGCGCGCGCTCCTGGTGGGCACCGACGACCCGACGCTGCTGCGCGCGGCGCTGGAGGAGGCGCACCGCGTGGGCCTCCCGGTGATCATGGCCTGCGCCGACGAGACGGCGCGCCGCCGCGCCGTGGAGCTGCGCGTGCACGAGTGGTACCGGATCCCCGCGGAGGTGGACGAGATCTCGGCCCGCATCCGCGCCGCCGTCGCCCGGGGGACGCCGTCGGGGGCGCAGATCACCGACCGGGTGGAGCGCGTGGAGTACGAGCAGATGCTCCACGACGGGATGACGGGGCTCCCCACCCTCCCGGTGATGATCGAGCGCTCGCGCCAGCTCATCAAGGAGCGCGGCGAGCTGGTGGTGCTCTACTTCAACTTCGTGCGCTACTCGAAGATCGAGGAGATCTACGGGTGGGAGAAGCTGGACGCGGTGCTGGAGACGACGGCGGCCGCGGTGCGCGACTTCCTCGACGACCGCCCCGAGGACGGCGCCGACGGGGCGGGGTCGCGCGTGATGGTGAACTTCATCAACGACGACGACTTCGTCTTCTTCCACGTGCCGCCGAAGGGGGTCGCCGCGGCCACCGACGCGCAGATCACCGAGACGGTGAGCCGGCTGGAGGGGATGGTGGCCGCGCGCATCGAGGCGGCGCATGGCGAGGACATCGCCGCGCTCTTCGACATCTACGTGGGCCACGCGCACGTGGTGTACAACCCGAAGATCCGGCTCGAGCGGCTGCTCTATCGCGGGATCCGCGAGGCGGCCAACGCCGCCCGCAGCGTGGAGGAACGGGAGCGCGCGCGCCGCGTGGCCGACCTGCGCAGCTCACTCCGCGATCGCGGCGTGTACGTGGACTACCACCCGATCGTCGTCACCGACACCCTCGAGATCTTCGGCTACGAGGCGCTGGCGCGCGGCCAGATGCGCTCCCTGCGCAGCCCCGAGGTGATGTTCGACGTGGCGGCCGAGGCGGACCTGATCTGGGAGCTGAGCCGCCTCTGCCGGAGCCGCGCGCTCGAGGGGATCGACGTGCGGCTGGAGCCGCACCAGCTCCTCTTCATCAACGTGGACCCGCACGACTTCGACGACCCGGCGTTCGACGAGATGGAAGTGGCGCACCCCACGCGGGTGGTCATCGAGATCACCGAGCGCACCGCGATCAAGGACTACCCCAAGTTCCGCGAGCGGCTGCGGGCCTTCCGCGAGCGCGGGTTCCGCTTCGCGGTGGACGACGCGGGGAGCGGGTACGCAGGCCTGGGCTCGATCGCGAACCTCGAGCCGGACTTCATCAAGCTCGACATCTCGCTCATCAACGCCATCGACACCAACTTCATCAAGCAGAACCTGGTGGAGACGATGGTGCGCTTCGCGAACGACCATGGGGCAAAGGTGATCGCGGAGGGGGTGGAGCGGGCCGAGGAGTTCAAGACGGTGCGGGACCTGGGGGTCCACCTGGTGCAGGGCTTCTACCTGCACCGCCCGGGGCCGGGAGGGATCAGCCGACCAGCCGCAGTACCAGCTCAAACGATCGCCGCGCCGCTCCAAGGCCGGCCCTGACCATCCCGCGCGCGCGGTCGCCGATCGCGCGCCCCTGAGCACGGTCACCGAGCCAGAGGCCGAGGGCTCGCTGCAGCTCCCCGGCGTCGCCCGCGGGCACGCCCCCCCCGTTCGCGAGCAGGAGCACCGCGTCGCGCGAGTTGCTGTAGCGCGGCCCGTAGAGCACCGGCACCCCGAAGGCCGCGGGCTCGAGCACCGAGTGGAGCCCCGCGTCGTGGAAGCCGCCTCCAACGAACGCCGCGTCGGCGATCGCGTACAGGTCGCCCAGCACCCCGACGCGGTCCACCAGCACCACCTCGGCGCCGCCGGCCGAGGGATCGCCGAGCCGCGCGAGGGCGATCCCGTGCCGCGCCGCCCACTGCTCGATGGGGGCGAGGTGGGCCGCGGTGGGCTCGTGCGGGGCGATCACCAGCCGCGCCCCCTCCACCGCGCCCCGCACCGCGAGCCAGGCGTCGAGCAGGGGGCGCTCGTCGGCCGGCCAGGTGGAGCCGGCCACCAGGGTGGGGCGGCCGTCGCTGAAGGGCGCGAGCAGCGCGCTGCCGCGGTCGACCGAGGCGGCGCGCTGCCACACCTGGTCGTAGCGCGTGTCCCCGGTGACGGTGATGGCCTCCGGGCGCACCCCGAGGGCGACGAGGCGGTCGGCATCGCTCGCGTCGACCGCGCCCACCGCGTCGAGGCGCGCGTACGCGCCGCGCAGGAGGGCGCGGGCCATCACCGAGCGGCGTGAGGAGCCGGCGGCCAGGGTCGCGCTCACCATCCCGAGCCTCACCCCGCGCGCCGCCGCCTCGCGCACGAGGTTCGGCCACACATCGAGCTTGCTGAACACCAGCGCGGTGGGGCGGAGCGCGTCGAGCGCGGCGCGCACGTCCCCCGGCGCGTCGAAGGGGAGGTAGTCGCGGAAGTCCACGTCGAGCGACGCGGCGAAGCGGAGCGCGCTCGGCGAGAAGTGCGTGTACGCGAGCTGCAGGTCGGGGCGGATGCGCCGCGCCAGCTCGAGCACGGGGCGCGCCTGCAGCCCCTCGCCCACCGACGGGGCATGCATCCAGAGGAGCGGATGGGAGGGGTCGCGGTGCGCGGCGCCCCACGCCGCGTAGCGCTCGCGGATGCCGCGACGGGCGGCGAGGGCGCGCATCACCTTCGCCTCGCCCCGCGGGGTCACGGCGGCCGCGGCGCGTGCGAGCTGCACCGCCACGCCGTAGCCGAACCGCAGCGCCCCGTTCATCGCCCCCTCCCGCGCCGGCGCGCTACTTCGCGCCGGCGAGTGCCTTGTCGAGCGCGGCGCGGAACTGCGCCGTGGGCTGCGCGCCCGAGATCCCCTCGACCATCTCGTTGCCGCGCAGGATCATGAAGCTCGGCGTGGACTGGATGCCGGACCGGCGCGTGCGCTCCGCGTCGGCTTCCACCAGCGGCAGCGTCGCGTGCGACGTCATGCAGCGGCGCCAGTCGTCCATGTTCACCCCGGTCGCGGCGGCGAGCGAGTCGAAGGTGGCCTTCGCGTCGGGCAGCTCGTTCCAGCGTTCCTGCGCGCCGAAGATGGCGCTGTGCATCTCCCAGAACTTCCCCTGTGCCGACGCGCACATCGCGGCCTCGGCGGCGGGCACCGCGTGCCGGTGCATGGGCAGCGGGTAGTTGATGTAGGCCATGCGCACCTTGCCGGTGCTCACGTAGTCGCGCACCAGCTCGGCGTAGCTCTGGTCGTGCCAGATGCGGCAGTAGGGGCACTCGAAGTCGCTGGCGACCACGAGCCACACCGGGGCGTCGACCGGGCCCTGGATGCGCCCCGCGTCGGCGCGCGCGAGGAGCGCGGAGTCGGGGGTCGCGGCGGCGGCCTTCGTGCTGTCGGCGACGCGGGCCGCGGGGGCCTGCTCGGCGCCAGGCGTGGAGGGCTTGCACCCGGCCAGGAGGGAGGCGGCGAGGGTGGCGGCGGGGAGGAGGAGGGAGAAGGAGGGCATCCTTTTAAGCTAATGGCGGGAGGGGCGGGGGGCGATCTGGGGAGGGGCAACTTCAACGGCAACCGACGGCTGCCGGCCCTCGGCTCTCGGCCCTCGACTTCGGGATCGGAAGCGCGCCTGGGCCGCTTCGCGGCCCTTCAGCGCGCAGACCTCATGGGGTTAGCCGCCGAGGCGATCGAGCGCGCGCGACCGCGCGCGCCGCTCGCTTCCGAATTCGTGCCGAGGCCTGACGCCTGACGGCCGAGGCCCCCGCCCTCGCCGTTGGCCGTTGGTTGGGGAACGTCAACGACCGGCATGGGTCTCGGGACCGACAGCCAAGGGCGAGGGGCTTCGGGCTTGGGGCGTCGGCACGAAACCGGAAGCGCGCCTGGGCGGCTGCGCCGCCCTTTAGCGCGCAAACCGCAT
>DASWVQ010000230.1:0-2102 GCA_036401195.1 Gemmatimonadaceae bacterium | reverse complement strand
GCGCCCGACGTCATCATCGCCACCGACGTGGGCTTCGACCGGCTGGGGAGCGCGGCGCGGTTCGCGGCGCTCCCCGGGGTGTCGCTCACCCCGGCGGCGCGCGCCGGCCGCATCCACCGCGTGGATGAGAGCGAGATCATGTACTTCACCCCGCGCACCCCGGCGGCGATCGAACGGCTCGCGGGGTGGATCGGAGAGGCCGGCGCGCCGGCGGCTTCGTCCGCGGCGCGCACCCCGTGACCCCGTCGCATCGCGGCCACGGCGCCGTGTACCTCGCGCTCGGCGCATTGCTGCTGGTGCTGCTCTACCTCTCCGCCTCCACCGGCGCGCTGCACTTCTCCCCCGCGGAGATGCGCCGCTACCTCGCGCAGGGGATCCTCGGCGCGCCCGTCGCGCCGCACGACGCGCTGGGGCGCGGGGTGTTCCTCCAGCTCCGGCTTCCGCGCGTGATCCTGGCCGCGCTCACCGGCGCGGTGCTCGGCGTGTCGGGGACGCTGATGCAGGGGCTCTTCCGCAACCCGATCGTGGAGCCGGGGCTCGCCGGGACCTCCGCGGGGGCGGCGCTCGGCGCGGCGCTCGTCTTCGTGCTCGGGGGGCCGGGGAGCCTCGCCGCGCCACTCGGCGCCTTCGCGGTGCCGCTCCTCGCCTTCGCCGGCGGCTTCGCCGCGACGCTGGTGGTGTATCGCGCCTCGAGCGCCTTCGGGAAGGTGAACGTCTTCACCCTCCTCCTCGCGGGCATCGCGGTGAACGCGGTGTGCACCGCGGGCACCGGGCTCCTCTCCTACCTGGCACGCGACCCGCAGGCGCGCAACATCACCTTCTGGAACCTCGGCACCTTCACCACCGCCGACTGGCGGGGGGTGATGCTCGTGGGAGTGGTGTTCGCCGCGGGATTCGCGATGGTGCTGCGCCAGGGCAAGCCGCTGAACGCGCTCATGCTCGGCGAGGACGAGGCGGCGTACCTCGGGATCGACCCGCAGCGGCTGATCGTGCGGCTGCTCGTGCTGAACACCCTGATGGTGGCGGTGGCCACCGCGCTGGTGGGGGTGATCGCCTTCGTGGGGCTGCTGGTGCCCCACCTGCTCCGCATGCTGCGCTCCGCCGACTACACCTTCCTCCTCCCCGCGTCGGCACTGCTGGGTGCCGCGCTGATGCTCGCCATCGACGTGGTGGCGCGGCTGGTCGTGCGGCCGGCGGAGCTGCCGATCGGGATCATCACCGCCTTCGTGGGGGCGCCGGTGTTCCTCGCGATCCTGCTGCGGCAGCAGCGGCGCGCGTCGGGGGGCGCAGGGGTCAATGGCTGAGCTGCGCGGTGTCCGGCACCTCGCCGGCGGCGTCACCATCCTGGACGACGTGTCGCTCCGCTTCCGCGCGGGGGCGTTGAACGTGATCCTCGGGCCGAATGGCGCGGGGAAGTCCACCCTGCTGCGCGTCGCCACCGGGCTGCTCCGGCCCTCCGCCGGCACGGTGCTGCTCGACGGGCGACCGGTGCGCGCGTACGAGCCGGACGAGCTGGCGCGCCGGCGCGCCGTGCTCTCGCAGCACGTGGAGCTGGCCTTCCCCCTCCCCGTGCGCGACGTGGTGCTGATGGGCCGCTACCCGTACTATGCGCGCACGCCCTCGGCGCGCGACCTCGCCATCGTGGACGAGGCGCTCGCGCTGGTGGAGATGACCGGTCGCGCCGCGCAGCCCTATCCCACCCTCTCCGGCGGCGAGCAGCAGAAGGTGCAGCTGGCGCGCGTGCTCGCGCAGATCTGGCGCGCGCCGGGCGCCGGCGCCGGCGGCGACGCCTCCGATGGCGCGCCCCACCGCTACCTCTTCCTCGACGAGCCCACGAGCAGCCTGGACGTGCACTTCCAGCTCCAGCTCCTGCGCGTGGTGCGGGGGCTGCCCGCGCACGACTGCACCGTCGTCGCGATCCTGCACGACCTCAACCTCGCCTTCGAGCACGCCGACCACGTGGTGCTCATGGACCGCGGCCGCATCGCCTGGGAGGGCGACGCCGGCGGCGAGCCCCCCGCGGGATTGCTCGAGCAGGTATTCCGCGTGAAGGCGCGGCGCATCGAGGACCCGATGGGGGCGCGGGGGAGCTGGAGGTTCTC
>DASWVQ010000229.1:0-2696 GCA_036401195.1 Gemmatimonadaceae bacterium | reverse complement strand
ACGGACCCGGCCCGGTTGACGCCGCCCCTCCCCGCGCCCAGACTGCCACGGTCCGCCACACTCCACCCGCACACGAACGCCATGCGTCGCCTCGCCCTGTCGTGCCTGCTCGCCCTCGCCGCGCCCGCCGCGCTCGCGGCGCAGCCGGCGCCCACCTTCACCCGCGCCGATTCGCTGCGCGGGGGGAACGGGCCCGCGCGGAGCTGGTGGGACGTGACCTTCTACGACCTGCGCGTGGCGGTGAACCCCGCCGACAGCAGCGTGCGGGGCTCGAGCGGGATCACCTACCGGGTGCTGCGCCCCGCGCGCGAGATGCAGGTGGACCTGATGATGCCCCTCCAGGTGGACAGCATCCTCCAGGACGGGCGGCGGCTCACGCACCGGCGCGACGGCAATGCGCTGTTCGTCGCCCTCGCCGCGCCGCAGCGGGTGGGCGAGCAGCGCACGGTGACGGTGCACTACCACGGCCAGCCGCGCGCCGCGCAGCACGCCCCCTGGGACGGCGGCTTCGTATGGACCACCGACAGCCTCGGCGCCCCGTGGGTCGCGACGGCGGTGCAGGGCTTCGGCGCGAGTGGGTGGTGGCCCACCAAGGACACGCAGGCCGACGAGCCGGACAGCCAGCGCGTGGCGATCCGCGTCCCCGACCCGATGGTGAACGTGTCGAATGGCCGGCTGCGCAGCGTCACCCCGCACGGCGACGGCACCACCACCTGGGAGTGGTTCGTCACCAACCCGATCAACAACTACGACGTGGCGGTGAACGCCGGCCGCTACGCGCACTTCAGCGACCTCTATCGCGGTGAGCGTGGCCCCCTCACCCTCGACTACTGGCCCCTCGCCCATCACCTGGGGGCGGCGCGGCAGCAGTTCGAGCAGGTGCAGCCGATGCTCGCCTGCTTCGAGCGCTGGTTCGGCCCCTACCCCTGGTACGAGGACGGCTTCAAGCTGGTGGAGACGCCGCACCTGGGGATGGAGCACCAGAGCGCGGTCGCGTACGGGAACAAGTACCGCAACGGCTACCTGGGGCGCGACCGCTCGGGGAGCGGCTTCGGGCTCGACTTCGACTTCATCATCATCCACGAGGCCGCGCACGAGTGGTGGGGGAACAACATCACCTCGCGCGACATCGCCGACATGTGGGTGCACGAGGCCTTCGCGAACTACGCCGAGGGGCTCTACGTCGAGTGCCGCTTCGGCAAGGAGGCCGGCGCCGCCTACCAGGTGGGGAACCGCCGCAACGTCCGGAACGACAAGCCCATCGTCGGCCCCTTCGGCGTGAACACCGAGGGGTCGGGCGACATGTACGACAAGGGCGGCAACATGCTGCACACCATCCGCCAGCTCGTGGGCGACGACGCGAAGTGGCGCGCGATCCTGCGCGGGCTCAACGCCACCTACCGGCACCAGGTGGTGACCGGCGCACAGGTGCGGGAGTACATCGCGCGGGAATCGGGGCTCGACCTGGCCCCGGTGTTCGAGCAGTACCTCGGCACGGCGCGCATTCCCGCGCTCGAGGTCCGGCTCGAGGGGAGCGCCCTCTCCTACCGCTGGGCCGACGTCGTCCCCGGCTTCGCCATGCCGGTGCGCGTGTCGGTGCCGGGGAGCGGGTGGGTGACGCTGCGCCCCACCACCGAGTGGCAGCGGCTCGCGCAGCCGGTGACCGACGCGTCGCAGCTCAAGGTGGACGAGAACTACTACGTGGTGCTTCGCGCGGGGAGCTGAGCGCTCACCCCCGCCGCGCCCTCGACGACCAGTGGATCGCGGCGATCCGCCACCCCTGCGGGGTGCGCTCGAGCACCATCAGCTCCGCGCCCACCGAGTTGATCGCGCGGCCGCGGAACTCCCCCTGCGTCACCGAGGTGCCGCTCGCCCAGGCCGCGTCGCCGGCGACGCGCACCGCCGTCGCCACGCGCACCGACGGCACGGCGCGCGCGAACTCGATGTCGGCGGGGAGGTGGTGCGCGCGGTAGTCCGCGAGCCGTTCCACCCCGCCACTTTCCAGGATCACGACGTGGGGCTGGAGGAGGGCGAGCGCGGCCCCGCTGTCGCCGGCGGCGAGCGCCTCGTGGAAGCGGGCCACGGTCGCGGCGACGTCGGCGGAGTCGCTCCGCGCCGCTGCCAACGCGGGCGCGAACGCGGGGGAGGGGGCGGGGGCGGGGGGGGCGCCGAGCGCCAGCGAGAGGAGCAGGGAGGTGATCATGTGCGGAAACTCACCATTCCCGCGCCGCCGGCAAGGGGTGGCCGGCGCCCCTCGCACCGGCGGCCGGGAGGGGGCCATGGCGCGAGGCGCGAATGCTGCACCATCTTCCGGGCGTGACCGCCACCCAGGGCCCGGCCCTCCCCCGCGCGCGGCCCACCAGCCGCTGGACGCTCGAGCGCAAGCTCGCGCTGTTCATCTTCGTCCTGCTCGCCCTCGTCATCGCGGTCTTCGGCACCGCCGCCTTCCGGCAGATGCGGACGGCGTCGGTGGAGCGGGCGGCAAGCCGCCTGGAGCGGGTGGCCGAGCAGCTGGCCGTCACCTCGGCCGCGAGCGCCACCCCGCGCGTCGCCCAGCTCCGCGCCGTGGCGGCCGATCCCGCGGTGATCGCCGCCGCCGAGCGGGGGACGACGCCCGCCGACACCGCCGCCCTCCGGGAGCGCCTCGAGGGCGATCGCCGCGCCGCCGATTCCACGCTCGTCGCGGTGGAGCTCTG
>DASWVQ010000228.1:0-10184 GCA_036401195.1 Gemmatimonadaceae bacterium | reverse complement strand
GACCAGCCGGCCAGCGCGCGGAGGGCGCCATCCTCGAGGGGCACGTGGCCCAGCGAGGCATCGCTCACGGCGACGGCGAGCGCCGGCGGCTCCATCGCGGCGGCCAGGACCTCGCCCGCGTCGGCGCGTGTGCGGGCCGCCGCCGCCTTCGCGAACGACCCGGCGTCCAGGTGCGCGCCTCCCGGCGTGTACAGCTCGGCGGCTTCCACGTCGGAGTGGTGCCCCGCGAGGGTGAGTGCCGTTGATGCGTTCCCGAGGTCGATCAGCAGCCCCACGAACTCGTGCATCGTGCCCGGGCCCAGGCGCAAGGCGCCCGCCGCGCGGGCCGCCCACGCGCGCTGGAGGGCGCACTCGGTCGCGAACAGGTCGTTGGCGGCGGCCGGGGTGATCGCGTCCCCGAAGGGATGCCCCCACGCGCGGAGCAGGGCGCCCACCTCCGCCGGGGTGGCTTGGTTCGCCAGCTCCTCGAGCGCGGCGGTCGGCAGGCCCGGCGTGGGGAGGAGCCCCGCCAGCCGCGACGCGGGCGACGCACCCGCCGCCGCGCCACGCACGAGGGCGCGCACGCTGCGACGATCCTCCTCCTCCATCAGGGGGGCGAGCTGCGGCTGCCGCGTGTCGGCCCAGCGCCACATCGTCGCCAGGCGCTGCGCGGCCACGCGGCGCAGTCCCGTCTCGATGGCGAGCGGCGCGGCCCCCACCCCTTCCACGACGTGCAGCTCCTCGAGCGCCCGCACCAGCATCCCCAGGTCGCCGATGCGCGACAGCTCGCGCATCCGGGCCGCCGTGACCAGGTGCGTGGACAGCCCGCGCACCCGCGCCGCCAGCCCCTCCCAGCCGCCGCTCCTCACACCCCCTCCGGGGCCATCCTGCGCGCCACCTGCATGCGCAGCACCGGCCACAGGCGCGTGAGCCGCACCGCCAGCGTCTCCTCCACCCGCACCCTTCCCTGCGCGTCCTCCAGCACCACCCCCGGCGGCGCCGACTCGTCTTCCCGCACCTCCACCCCGCGCCGCTCGCGGACCGCCTCGCGCACCAGCGCGGCGACGTCGGGATGGCAGCGCGCCACCGCCGGCCCGTCAGGGAGGTAGGCCACGGCGTTCTTCACGAGGGCGGGCAGTACCGCGCGCAGCACCGCGTCGTCGTGCGCGCCGCCGAGGGTCGACGCGGCCGCCAGGCGCACCCGCTCCAGCGCCTCCTCGCGGGCGAGCAGCACCGCGCGGCGGCCGTCGCGGCGCGCCTTGAAGAGCGCCTCCGCCACCTGGGTGCGCAGCTCGGCCTCCGCCGCCGCCCGTGCCGCGGCGATCCCTCCCTCACCCCTCGCCGTGGCCTCGGCCACGATCGCGGCCGCGTCGTCACGCGCGGCCTGCCGGATCCGCTCCGCCTCGGCCGTGCCGTCGGCGACGAGCGACCCGATCAGGGCTTCGATGCCCATGGCTCACTCCTCCGCTGGCGCGGGGATCACCCGCCACCGCGCAGGAGCAGCATCATCGCGACGACGAAGCCGAGGATCGTCATCGTCTCCGGGATCGCGATCATGATGATCACGGTGGCCGACATCTCCGGCTTCTCCGCCAGCGACGCCGCCCCCGCCGTGCCGATCTTCGATTGGGCCCACGCCGTCGCCATCGCGGAGAGACCCATCACCAGCGCTGCACTGATCGCGATCCACATACGCTCTCCTTGCGTGTGTCATGCGCCGCCGGCGCCACCGGCCCGGCCTGCGCGCTTCCCCCGGGACGTCAGCTGCCCGCGCCCGAGGTCCAGTGGCCGAAGGGGCGGTACGGATGCCCCCCCGGCGCGTAGAACTTCCCGAAGAACTCCACGTAATGCAGGCGGGCCACGTGGATCGTGGGGCTGAACAGCGCGATGGCGAAGTTCACCACGTGAAAGAGCAGCGCGAGGCCGATGCCCGCGATCGCGCTGCCCATCGCCCCCGCCATCTGGTTCGCCACCACCGCCATCATCACCCCCGCGATCCCGAGCGCCATGAGGCGGGCGTACGAGAGGATGTTCCCCACCGTCGCCAGCAGCTCGATCGGCGCCACGATCCCCTCCAGCACCACGAGCACGGGGAAGGCGACGAGGAGCGCCACCACCGCCGGCGTCACCACGCCGCGCGGGAGGATGTCCACGGTGGCGAGCAGCGCCACGGTGAGCAGCACCAGCATCACCAGGGTGAGCCCGCTCCCCAGCGCGTGCTTCCGCTCGTGCCGCCACTTCGAGATCACGCCGAGCACGAGCCCCAGCGCGACGTGGAAGCCGCCGAGCGAGATGGCCACGATGAGGAAGGGAATCATCGCCTCCTCGCGATCGAAGAGGATGTGCCGCATCCCGAACTGCTTCCGCCCCAGGTCGCCGAGGAACTCCCCGAACAGCACGCCGAACACCGACGCGAAGAGGGCGCAGGCGCCGGCGATCTCCGCCGCCATGCGGCCCGGCGAGCCCGGCGTCGTCTTCCGGTAGAGGATCGTCGCGATGATGCCGAGGGCGAGCCCATAGGCGAGGTCGCCGATGGCCAGCCCGATGAACATCGGGAAGAAGAGGGCGACGAAGGGGGTGGGGTCGATCGTGCCGTAGGTGGGGAGCGGCATCATGCGCACCACCATCTCGAACGGGCGGATGATGCGCGGGTTCGACAGCACCACCGGCGCCTCGTGGCTCTGCCACTGCTCGTGCCCCACCGGCGTGACCGTGACGAGCGGCCCGCAGCCCTTCTCCACCACCTGCGCCAGGTGCGACACCTGCCGCTCGGGGAGCCATCCCTCGAGCGCGAAGGCGTGCGACGTCACCCCGCAGCGCTCGTGCGCGGCCAGGTCGCTCAGGGCGTCGTGCGCCGCGGACCGGGCCATCGCCAGCTGCGCCGCGTACTCGCGGGCATGCCGCGCCAGCGCCTGCTGCGTCTCCTGCTCCTCGCGCGGGATCGCCGCGAGGCGCTCGCGCATCGCCGGGAAGGCGGCGGAGAGCGTCGCGCCATACCGCTCCGGGAGCCGCAGCTCGGGGAGCCGCGCCTCGGTGAGCAGCCGGTCGACACGTTCCGCCGTGCGCGCGGGCAGCACGATCAGCACCGCCAGCTCGCCGCTGCGCAGCACCTTCGTGGTCACCGCGATCTCCTCGTGCGACGCCTGGCGCAGTTGCGCCGCGAGCTGCTCCACCGCCCCACGCTGGGTGGCGGGGAGCACGGCGGCGTGCGTCACCAGGTGGCCGTTGCGCCCCAGCCCCTCGATGAGCGGGCGGAAGGTCTCGAGCACGTCGCGGTACTTGAGCAGCAGGGCGCGCTCGTCCGCGAGCGCCGCCGCGCGTGCCGAGAGCGACTCGGCGTCGCGCCGCACGCGCCGGGCGAGCCGCGCCCAGCGCGAGAGCATGGTGAGCGTCACCACCTCGGCGCGGGCCGGCCGGGGATTGGCCGCGAGCGCGCGGAGCGCCGCGTCCACGTCCTCCAGCAGCCGCTCGAGCTGCCGGCGCCGGCGCCGTGCCGAGGGGGAGGCCGGCAGCGGTGCCAATCCCGGCACCTCCGGCGGGTCGGCCAGGTGCAGCAATCCCACGTCCTGCACCGCGCGCAGGGCGCCGTCCAGGCAGTCGCGAGGACCGAGGATGCGCACCTTCGCCATCGGCAGGATCATGGCCGCGCCTCCAGGCGGAGCTGCTCGAGCAGCTCCTCCACCACCTCGGCGGCGAGGGCCGCGGTGCGCGCATCGTCGAGCGCGAACGTCGCCGTGCCGCGCGCCGTCTCGGCGGCGAGCGACGCCAGCGCCCGGGCACGCTCGTCCTCCAGCCGCTCGGCGATGCGGCGGCGCTCGGCCACCGCGCGCTCCGCGGCGTCGCGCGCGATCGTCTCGGCGCGCTCCCGCGCGTCGCTCACACATCGCCTGGCGTCGTCGTGGGCCCGCTCGTATTCGTCCGCGAGCGAGGCCTCGGCGTCGAGCAGCTGCTCGAGCGGGTCGGGGGCGGGGGGCGGTGCGGTCCTGCTCACGCCGACGGAGTTGGACTTCGTCATCCATCACCTCGGGGCCAGAACTCCCATTGCAAGTTCTGGCCAGCCGCTCCCCCGGACCAGATGGCAGAACCCGCAACGTTGCCCACGCCAGGGTAGGGGAAGCTCCGAAATGAATCGGGGAGAACCTTACCCTGTGCGCCGGGCCACCGAGGGAAGGTGGAAACGGCGCCAGCGCGGGCGACGCGCGGCGGCTCTGACGGGGCGCGCGGCCGCGGCGTTAATATGTATGCATGCCGAAGCGTGATCCCGAGCTCGAGGTCGTGAAGGCGCGCATCGCCGACGTGCGCTCACGCCACAAGGTCCGCTGGACCGTCTCCCCGCAGACCGCCGAGATGGCGATCGCCGCGTTCATCGAGCCGAAGCGGCAGCGGCCGGCGGGCCCCGCGAAGAAGGGACGCCGGCAGAAGCGCAGCAAGCGGCTGCTCTAGCGCGTCACCCGGGTGCGCGCGGCCCGTCGGCGGCGATCCCGTAGCTGAGCGTGCCGCGAACGAGGTGCGCGGGGGCCGCGAGCCGGTGCGGCTCCGCGGAAGGCCCGGCCCCGATGTGCATCACCTCCCCGCCCAGCGACACGACCACGTCGGCGATGAGCCGCCGGTGGCAGCGCCACCAGAGCACCTCGGCGCACATGATCACCGTGCGCAGCCCGCCGGCCAGCATCAGCAGCTCGAACAACCCCTCGGCGAACGGCTCCGTGGCCAGGTAGTCCGCGTAGGCGCGGAAGGCCGGGTGTCGCCACCCCACGTTCGGCGAGTCGGGATCGGGCCGGCGGCGCCCCCCGAGCCCGGGGATCCAGCGATACGCGATGCCCCGGGTCGCGAGCGCGGCCTCGAGCGCCTCGCCCCCGAACTGGGGAAGCCGGCGCGAGCCGGGGAATCGGCGCACGTCGGCCACGAGCTCGATCTCGTGGCGCGCCAGCAGCTCCAGGAACTCCTCGCTGGAGCGCGTGGAGTGACCCACCGTGTACAGTGCCGGCCAACCCCCCGTGCCCGGCGTCACCGGCGCCGGGGCGTGCGGTGCGTGCGCAGGTAGTCGTCGAGCTCCCCCTCGGTCGTGATGCGCGTGTCGTCGATGGTGAGGCCCTTGCCGGCCTGCAGCGTGAGGAGGTACATGCTCCGCTGGAGCTGGAGCTGCTGCTCGTCGGAGCTCCGCTCGATTCCGGCCACGAATCGGCGGTTGTCCGCGCAGAGCCGCTCCCACGTCGCGGCCGACGGGTCGTCGCCGTTGACGACCACGGTCGGCTTCCCGCCCGCGGCCTTCACGAACCGCACGATCGCCTGGAACGCCTCGGCCTTCTCGTCGTCCGTGAGCGCGGTGCCGTCGCTCCAGCGGCCGATCCCCTCGGCGTAGAGGCGCGGCCCTCCCATGTAGGAGAAGCCCACCTCGAGCGCGCGGCCGCCGAGCCGGTAGGTGATCCCCTCTCCGCGAAAGCCGAACGACAGCTCGCCGCGGGACGGCCTCCTGGACATGCCCTTCCTCCTACCCGTGCCGCGTGGCCGGGGCGGCGCCCGCACGACGGCGCAGGAAGACGTGCATCGCGCGCTCCCCGTGGATCGTTTCCGCGCACTCGAAGCCGAGCGCCCGCAGGTCGAGGCCATGGAAGAGCGCCTCGCCGCGGCCGAGCAGCACGGGGCTCACCGCCAGGTGGATCTCGTCCACGAGTCCCGCCTCGACGAACTGCCGGATGGTGGAGACGCCCCCGCCGAGTCGCACGTCCTTGCCGTTCGCCGCGGCCATGGCCTGCTCGTACGCCGAGTGAATGCCATCGGTGACGAAGCGGAACTCGGTGCCCCCCTTCATCGGGATCGGGTCGCGCGGGTGGTGCGTGAGGACGAAGGTCGGCACGTGGTACGGCGGTTCCTCCCCCCACCAGCCCTTCCACTCGTCATCGGGCCAGGGGCCCCGGATCGGGCCGAACATGTTGCGCCCGAGGATCCAGGCGCCGAAGCCGCGCATCCCGCGCTCCGCGACCTCGTTGTCGATCCCCGTCTCGCCATCGCCGGCTCCATGCATCCGCTGGAACGCCTGGGTGGGGAAGAACCATTGCATCAGCTCCGGCCCGTTGTGCCCGAGCGGATGCTGGAGGTCCTGGTCGGGACCGGCGCCGAATCCATCCAGGGACACGGCGAAACACTGCACCTTGAGGCTGGGCATCAGCGGGTCGCCTCCACGTGCCGGCCGTAGTTGTCGAGGATCGCCTGCCATCCCTTGCGCTGGAGCTCGGGGGGGTTCTCCGTCTCCGCGTCGAACACCACCTGCACGTGCACTCCCCCGGGCTGCTCGGCGAAGGTGACTTCCACCTCCCGGCCGTCGCTCATGCGGTACTCGATGCGCTCGCGCGGGACGACGCGGGTGTACGTGCCCTCGAAGTCGAAGCCCATGCTCCCGTCCTTCGCTTCCATGCGCGAGAGGAAGGTGCCTCCTTCCCGGAGGTCGACGGTGCTCCGCGTGGTGTGCCAGTCATCCTGGGCCGTGTTCCACTGCACGATGTCGGCCGGGGTGTTCCAGCCCTCCCAGGCGCGGTCCAGCGTGGTGTTCGCGACGGTCTCCACCGTGATCTTCATGAATCGGCTCTCCGTGAGGGGTCGTGGGGTACACCACCACGTCGAACGAACGGGGGGGGGAAATGACAAACTGGCCGGGGGCCCCGCTCCCGGCCAGTCCCTCCGCGCTTCCGGCGGTGCACGACGCATGCGCCGCCGCGCCCGCGCGGTCCCCTCACGGCCTGCCGCCCGGCTACCCGGATGAGGTCCCCCACCGGGCCCGCGCCGCGAGCGTGAGGGCGAACACCGCGTTCCACGCCATGAAGCCGTGAACGCTCACCCGCTCGATCAACCCCAGCCAGGGAGTGGGCTGCCCCGCCGCCAGCCGCTCGGCGAAGACGAAGCTCCACGCCCCCGTGGGCAGCACGACGAGCCCCGCCACCACCGAGAAGAGCTGGAAGCGCGTGCCCAGCGAGAAGGCGGCGACGCCGATGATCGCGGACAGCATGAGCACGGAGTAGATCCCCATCAGGATGTGCCCCTGGTCCTGCCAGGTCATCACGGCACCCCGCTGGTGCATGGGGACGAGACTCCAGAGGACTCCCGAGAGGGTGAACACCAGCAGCATCACCCCCGCCGTGCGGAGGGGGCGCGTGGCGCGGGGCAGCCGGACGACGCCGATGGCGAACGCGCCCATGAGGATGCCGTACACGGGCATGAACTTCCCCCACAGCGCCGAGGTCGCCGCGCCGACCGCCGACAGCTCGCTGATCGCCTGGTCGAGCGCCCGGTATCCCGGATAGCTCAGCGATGCCACTGCGTCTGCCGTGAAGTACACGAGCGCGGCGAGCGCGCCCGAGAGCAGCAGCAGCTGCTCGATCGCCCCGCTCGCCCCCGCGCGGGTCCGGTGTACCTGCCCGCCGCGCTGAATGCTGGCCGTTCCCATGGGATTCCCTCCTCGGCGCATGTGCCCGAGGCCCAAGGTAGGGGCGGGGAAATTCTTCGCGATCGGGGGAACCGCTTCCCCGCGGTGAGGCGCGGCGAGCGCCGCCCCCGGGAGGGCTCCCCGTCAGCCCGCCCCGGAGTGTCCCGCGCGCGCTTCGCGGAGCGTCGCCATCACGAACGCCGTCTTGCCGGCGATGTACCCTTCGCGGTCGCGCGGAAAGCGCGAAGCGAGCGACTCCTTGAGTGCCCCGTACGCCGCGGCGGCGCCGGGATTGCTCCGCAGCCAGTCCCGGAAGTCGAGGTGATCCCGCCAGAACGGGCCGCCGGCCTCCGCCAGGTGCAGGTGGTACTGGCGCGGCACGCCGCGCCGGAAGAAGTCGCGCCCCGGGATCCCCTGCTCGCCTCGATGGGTGAAGCCCGCCGCCTGGAGCGCCGCGATCGCCGGCCGCCGGTCCTCCTCGCGCGCGAGCCCGGCGAGGATGTCGATGATCGGCTTCGCGCACAGGCCGGGGACCGAGGTGCTGCCGGTGTGCTCGAGGCGGAGGGCGACGCCGGCGGCGTCGAGGAATTGCGCGAGCCGGCGCACCTCCGCTTCGAACAGCGCCCCCCAGCGCGGGGAGTACCGCACGAGCCGCACGGTGCCGGCCTCGAGGCCGAGCTCCCCACCGTGCGGGTTCATGATGACGCGCCCCTTGCCGCGCGTCTACTTTGTGGTATAAAGTGGAAGGGCGCCCGCCGCGATGGCGACGCGGCGATGGCGGGAACGAGGGAGGAAGGCATGGGCAACTGGTTGCGTCGGATCCGTGGTGCGGTGGGGATGGGGGTGGCCTGGGGGATCGCCTGGGCGATCGTCGGCATCGGCATCGGGGTGAGCAGCAGGCTCCTCCCCTTCCTTCCCTGGGACCGCTTCTTCGCGGTCTATGACGCCCCCCTCCCCACACTGGCCATCCCCGGGTTCGTGGGGGGCGCGATCTTCTCCGTGGTGCTCGGGATCGTGGCGCGCCGGCGGCGCTTCGACCAGCTGTCGCTCCCCCGCTTCGCGGCGTGGGGGGCGATCGGCGGCGTGCTGCTCAGCCTCGTCCCCGCGGCGCTCGTGAGCGCGGGACTCGTGACGCTTGCCGTCGGCGGAGCCGGCCTCTGGGAGCTGACGGCGATGATCGGCGTCCCGCTCACCCTGCTGAGCGCGGCCTCCGCCGCCGGCTCGCTCGCGATCGCCCGCAAGGGGGCGGGAGAGCTGCCCCCCGGGCGCGAAGGCGCCGCGGCCCTCCCGAGTACACCCCGGCTGCGCGACTAGCGGCCCGGCAGGCTCTCGTCGAGGTCGAAGAACTCGACGCGCTTGCACCGCGGGCAGCGGTACACGTCGAGGGGGAACACCCCCTCGGTCATGTCGGCCCACTCGCCGAGCAGCAGGTGCCAGCCGCCGGAGGTGCCGCCGACGCGGATGGGGACCTGCCCGAGCTGGTCCATCGGGGAATTGCAGGCGGAACACTGCATGGCGCCTCCGGTGCGTGGGGTCGGCCGAGTATATCGAACGGGCGCCCGCTGCGACAGGCGGTGCACCGCATGCCGCGGGCGACGCCGGGCCCGCCGCGGCATTGCGACGATCGTCCCCGTCTGGTAGCGTGATCACGCTCGCCCGGTCGCGCGCCGGGCCGGACTGCCCCTCCTCCGCCCACGATCCGACCCCATGACTCCCGAGCAGGTCGGTGCCCTCGTCAGCGCGATCGGACTGATGACCCAGACGGGGGGCGCGCTGCTCCTCGTCGTCCTCTTCTCGGCGCTGCGACGGAGCCACCAGCGGCCGCGCTCCTATTTCCGCCAGTGGACGCAGGGGTGGGCGCTGCTGGTGGTCGCGCTGTCGGGCGTGGGGGTGCAGTACCTCTTCCCGCAGGAGATGGCGGGCCGGCCGGTGGTGCTCGCGGTGGCGAACTTCGTGTACCAGGCGGGGAAGCTGCTCTTCGTGGGCTTCCTGCTGGCCGGGACGCTGAACTTCGTGGGCGGGGTGCGGCCGCGGGTGGTGCTGCGATGGGTGATCCCGGTGGCGTTCGTCTACGCGCTCCTCAGCGCGCTCCTCTCCGGGCCCGTCCTCAATGGGGTGATGGTCCTCCAGTCGCCGCTGATCGTCGGCGCCTTCCTGTACTGCGCGTGGCTCCTCCTCCGCCTGCCGGCGTCGCGCACCACGCTCGGGAGCCGGACGACGGGATCGGTGTTCGCCGCCATCGCCCTCCTCTGGATCTCGTACGCGGTCGCCTTCGCCATCGAGGGGTTCCCCATGCGCACCGCGAATGGGCGGCTCTTCTACTTCCTCCTCTACAACAGCTACTACGACCTCCTGCTCCAGGTGCTGCTGGGGTATGGCATGGTCGTGCTGCTGCTCGAGGAATCGGCGCGGGAGAACGCCGACGCGCGCGCGCAGCTCGCGCTGGCGCACGACCGGCTCAAGCAGCTGTCGTTCTACGATCCGCTCACGGGCGCGCTGAACCGCCGCGCGTACGAGGAGGGGGCGGGACTCGAGGCCCTGGGCGCGCGCTTCGGCACCGCCCTCATGCTCGACATGGACAACCTCAAGGTGGTGAACGACTCGCGAGGCCACGCCGCCGGGGACGAGCTGCTCCGCCAGCTGGTCGCGACGCTGCGCGGCTGCGTCCGCCCCCTCGACCGCATCTATCGATGGGGCGGGGACGAATTCCTGCTCCTCTTCCCGGGCGCGCGCCCCGAGGAAGTCGTGCCCCGCGTGCGGGAGGCGCTGCACGGCGCCGAGGCGC
>DASWVQ010000227.1:0-1882 GCA_036401195.1 Gemmatimonadaceae bacterium | reverse complement strand
CGTGATCGTCGACGAGCCGCAGGGACTCCCCAACAGCGTCCCCCCGATCGCCGAGGTCACCTCGCCGGCGCTGGCCATGTTCCGCTTCCATGGCCGGCGCCGCGCGATGTGGAGCCGCCGCAACGCCACCGTGCAGGAACGATTCCGCTACCTGTACGACCGCGAGGAGCTGGCCGACTGGGTGCGCCCGGTGCGCGAGGCGGCGGCGCAGGCTACCGAGGTGCACGCGATCTTCAACAACTGCCACGGCAACTACGCCACCACCAACGCCGTGGAGTTCGCGGCGCTGGTGGCGCAGCCCCCGCGGGCTACCTGACCTTCGTCGCCGTCACCGGACCACCGGGACCGCCGGTCGCCGACCCCCAGTGCCCCTCTCCCTTCACGCCGTCGAAGGTGATCCGCACGGGATAGGTGTTCCGCAGGGGCATCCCGAAGGACAGCGTCGTGCCCTCGAAGCGCGCGTCCCGCATCGTGATCAGGTCGTCGTTGCCGATGAAGCGCATCCGCCCCGCGAGGCCACCGCCCTCGCGGCGCAGCTCGATCACGGCGGGTTCCTCGTGGTTCCCCACGGTGAGCCGGACGAGGTAAGACCCCTCCGGTCGCTCCGCCGCCGACAGCACCCCGGCTCCGGCGACGCGCGGCACCGTGAGGAGCGGGGCCACCTCGCTCACCCACATCCGCTCCCCCGCGAGGTCGATCGTCCAGGTCGCGCGCGCCAGCAGCCGCCGGCTCAGCACCCCGTCGAAGATCATCTTCGTCACCATCACCGGCATCTCCACGTTCACCCCGGTGGCGAGGGGCACGGTGATCTCGTCGGCGTGCCGCTCGGTGGTGTCGGCGATGCCGAGGGCCGCCGCCGCGTGCGGCGCGAGGAAGGTCGCATCGCCCTGGTGCCCGGAGTCCCACTCCAGCCACAAGTCGGTGGAGGCGGTGGGCACGCGCACGAAGGGCACCACCTCTCCCCCGGCGGCTCCGGTGGCGATGCGCATGGTCACCGGCGTCATCCCGCGCACGCGCGCCGCGAGCGATTGCTCGCTCTCGACGATCGCGCGCGACTGCGCCAGGTCGAGGGTGAGCGCCTGCCCGGCCAGCGTGTGCAGCGACACCAGCCCCGCCAGCGGGGCGCCCCCCTCGGACGGCTGGAGCCCCGAGAGGTCGAGCACCCGCACGTCGGTCGTGACCTGCAGCCCGCCGATCGAGAGGGTGACGTTCCGGCACCCCGGCAGGTGCAGCGCCTCACCCGTCTTGCGGAATCCGGTCGCGTTGCCGGCGGGCGTGCAGCCCAGCTTCGTTGCCAGCGCGGGGGTGATGGTGGTGATCCCCCCCGCGGTGTCGAAGAGCATGGGTACCGTGTCGCCACCCACCACCACCGACACGGTGCGGTGGCCGGCGCCATTGTACAGGGCGAGCGGGAGGACGACCGGCTGCGCCGGGCGTGGCGTGGCCCGCTGCGCGAGCGCGGGATGGGCACCGGCGACGGCGAGCGTCGCCACCAGGGCGGCGCGGAGGGTCGAGGGAATTGGCATGACCCTTCGATGCCCGCCGCCCGCCTCGGGTTTGAACCACCGGTGATCTTCCTGCCTATGTTTGCACCGAGCCCCCCACGACCAGGAGCCGCCATGTCCACCACCCCGCGCTTCATCGACGTGAGTCACGTCGTCGAGGACGGCATGATCACCTACAAGGGGCTCCCCGCCCCGATCGTGTGCGACTGGCGGAGCCGCGTGGAATCGCGCGCCTTCTACGACGGCGCCGAGTTCCAGATCGGCAAGGTGGAGATGGTCGGCAACACCGGCACCTACATCGACAGCCCCTTCCACCGCTACGAGCACGGGAAGGACCTCTCGGAGCTCCCCCTCGAGTCGGTGGCGGAGCTCGAATG
>DASWVQ010000226.1:0-5982 GCA_036401195.1 Gemmatimonadaceae bacterium | reverse complement strand
CGCGCGCCTGGTGCGCGCGCTCGACGGGCAGGGCGTCGCCGCCCGCGTCGCCGACAGCGAAGCCACCGTGGGGGGCGGCGCCTTCCCCACCGCGCGCATTCCCTCCGCGGCGATCGCGCTGGCGGGGCCCGCCACCGCGCTCGAGGCGCGACTCCGCGCCGGCGATCCCGCCGTGGTGGGGCGCATCGCCAGCGACACCATCCTCCTCGACCTCCGCGGGGTGCTCCCCCGCGAGGACGACGCGCTGCGCGAGGCGATCGTCGCCGCCTGCGCCGCCCGGCCCGACCCGCACGAATCCCCCACCGCATGACCGAGCGACGACCCGCCGTGTTCCTCGACCGCGACGGCACCCTGGTGCGCGACACCGGCTACCTGGGCGACCCGGCCGACGTGGCCCTCCTTCCCACCGCCGCCGAGGCGGTGGCGCGACTCAACGCCGCCGGGCTGCGGGCGATCGTGGTCACCAACCAGAGCGGGATCGCGCGCGGCTTCTTCACCGCCGACGACTACGAGCGGGTGCGCGAGCGGCTCGACGCGCTGCTCGAGGCGCAGGACGCGCACCTGGACGACAGCTTCCACTGCCCGCATCACCCCGACGTGACGGGACCCTGCGAGTGCCGCAAGCCGGGCACCCTCCTCTACCGCCAGGCCGCGTCGCGCTACGGGATCGACCTGGCGCGGTCGGCGTACATCGGCGACCGGTGGCGCGACGTCGCCCCCGCCCTGGAGTTCGGCGGGCGCGGCGTCCTCGTGCCCAGCGACGTGACGCCGCCGAACGAGCTGGCGCAGGCGCGCGAGGAGGCGGAGGTGGCGGGGAGCGTGCTCGAGGCGGTGGACCGCTTCCTCCGCGCGCAGCTCCGCGGCGAGGGGGAGGCGTGACCGGGGGCGACGCGGGCCACGCCCCCCGCGCACCCCGCGCGCGCATCGCGGTGCTCGCCTCCGGCGGGGGCTCCAACCTGGGCGCGCTCCTCACGCACCTCGACGCGCTCGGGGAGGCTCGCGCGGGCGAGGTGGTGCTCGTGGCGTCGGATCGCGCGACCGCGGGGGCGCTGGCCCGCGCGCGCGACCGCGGCATCGCCACCGCCCTGCTGCGCACCCGCGTGCACCCCGAGGGGGAGGAGCTGCTCCCGCTCCTCGAGCGCCACGCGATCGACCTGATCGTGCTGGCCGGTTACCTCCGCCTCGTGCCGCAGGCGGTGGTGCGCCGCTTCCCGGGGCGGATCGTGAACGTGCATCCCGGCCCCCTCCCCGCCTTCGGCGGCGAGGGGATGTACGGCGCGCGCGTGCACGACGCGGTGCTCCGCGCCGGCGCCGCGCAGTCCGGGGCCACCGTGCACTTCGTGGACGAGATCTACGACCACGGCGCGCTGATCGCGCACGAGCCGGTGCCCGTGCTCCCCGGCGACACCCCCGAATCCCTCGCCGCCCGCGTGCTCGAGGCGGAGCATCGCGTCCTGCCGCGGGTCGTTCAGGCACTCGCCGCGGGCGAGCTGCGGCTCCGTGCCGATGGCGTCGTCCAGTGGACCAGCAGTCATCCTGAGCGCAGCGAAGGATCTGGGCCCGGCGCGCCCGAGCCCGATCCTTCGCTCCACTCAGGATGACTTCAACTCCCTCAAGCAACCCGAAGATGCCGATCGCCCTCCTTTCCGTCTCCGACAAGTCCGGCCTCGTCCCCTTCGCCCAGTCGCTCGCCTCGCGGGGGTGGGAGCTGGTGTCCACCGGGGGCACCGCGCGTGCCCTGCGCGACGCGGGGCTCACGGTGCGCGAGGTGAGCGACCTCACCGGCTTTCCCGAGATGCTCGACGGCCGGGTGAAGACGCTCCACCCCGTCGTGCACGGGGGACTCCTCGCGCGGCGCGACCTGGCGGAGCACATGGCGGCGATCGAGGCACACGGGATCCGGCCCATCGACCTCGTGGTCGTGAACCTGTATCCCTTCCGCGAGACCGTGGCGCGCGGCGGGGCGTCGCCGGAGGAGATCGTCGAGCAGATCGACATCGGCGGCCCCAGCATGCTCCGCTCGGCGGCGAAGAACTTCGACGCGGTCACCGTCGTGGTGGACCCCGCGGACTACGACCGGGTGCTCGAGGCGCTCGACACGGGGGGCGACGCCGCGCTCCGGCGGGAGCTGGCCGGCAAGGTGTACGCGCACACCTCGTCGTACGACGCGGCGATCGGCCAGTGGTTCGCCTCGCAGCGCGCGGAGCGCTTCCCCGCGATGCTGAACCTCGCCTTCACCCGCCAGCAGTCGCTCCGCTACGGGGAGAACCCGGACCAGGGGGCGGCGTTCTACGTCGAGGGCGCGAGGGCCGGGCTCGCGGGACTCGTGCAGAAGGGGGGGAAGGAGCTCTCCTTCAACAACCTGCTCGACCTGGAAGGGGCGCTGCTGGCGATCGAGCCCTTCGGGTCGCAGCCCGCCTGCGCGATCATCAAGCACACCACCCCCTGCGGCCTGGCGGTGGGGAGCGACGCCCTCGACGCCTACCGGAAGGCGCTCGCCTGCGACCCGGTGTCGGCCTTCGGCGGGATCATCGCCTTCTCGGTGGCGGTGGACGAGGCCGCGGCCGAGGCGGTGTCGAGCCTCTTCGTGGAGTGCATCGTCGCCCCGGCGTTCGCCGAGGGGGCGGTGGAGATCCTGGGGCGCAAGAAGAACCTGCGGGTGCTGGAGGGGCGCGCCGGGTGGCCGGCGGGGTCGCTCGACTACAAGCGGGTCCGCGGGGGGATCCTGGTGCAGGAGCGCTCCGGCGGGGAGATCGGCGAGGAGGGGTGGACGGTGGTGAGCCGCCGCGCCCCCACCGAGGAGGAGCGGAAGGACCTGCTCTTCGCCTGGCGGGCGGTGGCGAGCGTGAAGTCGAACGCCATCGTCCTCGCCCGCGGGGGGATGACGATCGGGATCGGCGCCGGGCAGATGTCGCGGGTCGACGCCTCCTTCCTGGCGGTCCACAAGGCCCGGCAGCAGGGGCACGAGACCGCCGGGGCGGCCCTGGGCTCCGACGCCTTCTTCCCCTTCCGCGACGGGGTGGACCAGGCGGCGGAGGCCGGGGTCCGGGCGATCGTGCAACCGGGGGGTTCGGTGCGCGACGCCGAGGTGATCGCGGCGGCCGACGAGCACGGGATCGCCATGGTGTTCACCGGGAAGCGGCAGTTCCGTCACTAGAATCGGGAAGCCGCTACCCCAACCCCCGGCGCCCGGCCATCTTACAGGATTGCCACCCTGGCGCCCGACCCCGGCGCGCCGGGCCCCGTTCGCCTTCCCTACGCATTCCAGATGGCCACCGCCACCACTGCCGAGCTGGACTATCGTCCGTCCTACCTCGCCGCGACCATCGCGGGCGTCCTCGTGCTGCTCCTCTACCTCGTCACCCTCGCGCCGTCCACGGCGATGTGGGACACGAGCGAGTACATCACCGCCGCCTACACCCTGGGGCTGCCGCACCCGCCGGGGAACCCGCTCTTCGTGCTGCTCGGGCGCGTGTTCGCGGAGATCCCGCTCTTCGGTCCCACGGTGGCGATCCGCATCAACGTGCTGGCGGCGATCTCCAGCGCGGTGTCGGCCGCGATGTGGTTCCTGGTCACCGAGCGGGTGCTGGTCTCCTGGTTCCCGCGGCGCTGGCAGCGGATCGTGGGCGGGTCGGTCGCGGCGCTGATCGGCGCCACGTCGTTCACCGTCTGGAACCAGTCGGTGGTGAACGAGAAGGTGTACACGGTGTCGCTGGTGGGGATCGCGATCATCTCCTGGCTGATGATCCGCTGGTCCGACGAGCCCGATGGCCGCCCCGCCGACCGCATCCTGGTGCTGGTGGCGTACATCCTCGGGCTCGGGTACGCGAACCACATGGGCGGGATGCTCGCCGCCCCCGCGGTGGGCCTGGCGGTGCTGGTGCGCCGCCCGAAGACGCTGCTCCGCTGGAAGCTGCTGCTCGCCTGCATCGCCGCGCTGATCTTCGGGATCACGCCCTTCGCCACGCAACCGATCCGCGCCGCGCACTTCCCCGCGCTCAACGAGGGGGAGCCCACCGCCTGCCGCACGGAGCTGAACGCGGAGTGCACCTTCTCGAAGGCGACGTACGACGCCTTCATGTACAACTTCAATCGCGGCCAGTACGGCAAGCCCGAGTTGACCGAGCGGCAGGCCCCCTTCTCCGCGCAGCTCGGGATGTGGTGGTACTACTTCAAGTGGCAGTGGCTGCGCGACGCCTACTCGGAGCGGCCGGTGCCGCAGGCGGTGCTCGCCTCGCTCTTCCTCGTGCTCGGGCTCGTGGGCGGATGGGTGCACTACCGACGCGACCGACAGAGCTTCTGGTACTTCGGGTCATTGATGTTCACCATGACCCTGGCGCTGATCTACTACCTGAACTTCAAGTACGGGAACACGCAGGCGCCGGAACTGGGCGACTCGGTCCCGCGCGAGGTGCGTGACCGCGACTACTTCTACCTCTGGAGCTTCTCGGCGTGGGGGGTGTGGGCCGCGCTGGGGCTCGGCTTCCTCTGGGAGGGGCTCGCCGCGATGTTCGGCGCGGAACGGAAGCGGCTCGGCAAGGAAGAGGTGGAGGTGCCCTTCGAGCGCAGCTGGAAGATGGCCGCGCCGATCCTCGCCCTGGCGCTGATCCCCCTCTTCACCAACTGGAGCACCGCCTCGCGGCGGGGGGAGACCGACACCCGCGACTTCGCGCACGACCTGCTGAACTCCGTGGAGCCCTACGGCGTGCTCGTGACCGTGGGCGACAACGACACCTTCCCGCTGTGGTACGCGCAGGAGGTGGAGGGGATCCGCAAGGACGTGGTGGTGGCGAACACCTCGCTGCTCAACACGGACTGGTACACGCGGCAGCTCATCCGCCGCCCCGTGTTCGAGTACGACGCGGCGAGCGGCCCGGCGATCTACCGGGGCGGCAGCTGGAAGAAGCCGGCGGGGCCGCCGCTGAAGATGACCTTCACCGAGGCGGACTCGGTCCCCCCCTACACGGTCATCAGCCAGCCGATGTCCTTCCGGAAGGGGGAGATCACCGCCACGATCGACCCGCGCGCGCTGATGCAGGAAGGGACGGGCGCGGGACTGCTGCAGCGAGCCGACATCCTCGTGCTCCGCATGATCGCCGACGCGTACCCGGACCGGCCGATCTACTTCAGCCGCACCTCGGGCAGCTACGCGCGGCAGCTCGGGCTCGACAACTACATGCTCACGCAGGGGCTGGCGAGCAAGCTGTTCGTCCCCCCCACCACCCCGTCGCACGACACCCTCTACGTGCAGGGCGACGGGTGGTTCGACGTGGCGCGCACGCAGGCGCTCTGGCAGAACGTCTTCCTCGGGCCGGAGGCGGTGATCCGGAAGGGGCACTGGATCGACCGGCCCTCCGTGGGGATCCCCTACCTCTACATCGCCACGGGGGCGACGCTGGCCGATGCCCTCCAGGCGAACGGCAAGGCCGCGCCCGCGCAGCAGGTGTTCCAGAAGACGAAGCAGGTGGCGCAGGCGGTGCACCTGGAGCAGCTGATGGGGACCATGGAGCCCACGCCGCAGCAGCCGGCGGTGCCGCTCGGGGATACCCAGGCCGCGAAGGCGCTCCCGGGGCCGCGGCAGTAGCCGCTGCAGTCATCCTGAGCGAAGCGAAGGACCTGGCCACTGAGCGCTGGCGCCAGATCCTTCGCTTCGCTCAGGATGACTGCTGAGACTCAGGACTCGAGCCCCTGCCTCGTGGGCAGCTCCATCTCCTCCCACAACGGGGTGGGGCTCGTGGTGCCGCACTCCGTGCACCAGCAGTACGCCTCCCCCACCACGATCATCTCGGTGAGCCGGTCGCACCCGGCGCAGGGCGCCCGGTAGCGGGGGAAGCGGTGCTCCGCGAATCCCTGCCGCACGAGGCGCTGCCGCACCGCCATGGACGGCACCGCAAGCACCGGGCACCGCCCCCCGATCCCGCACTCCGCGGCCACGTCCAGGCAGGCCAGCTCCGTGTCCGGCAGGTTCGCCTGCCCCTCCTG
>DASWVQ010000225.1:0-1975 GCA_036401195.1 Gemmatimonadaceae bacterium | reverse complement strand
CCTGACCCGGTCACGGCGGTACGCCGCTTGCCCGGGTCACTTCCGTACAGGTCGCCTCGGGCATGGGAGGGGGTGTGGCGCAGCAGCGCGACGATTCGGGGATCACGAACGCACTCTCGGCCAGCGAGCGCGAGGAGCTGCGCACGCGGGGGACTCGCCTCCTGCTCGTGCTGGTCCTCGTGCTGCTCGCGGGCGCGCTGCTCCTCCCGCGCGTCGCCCAGCGCCGCATCGACCGGCTGCGCGACGAGATCAACCTGGTGGCGGAGCCGGCGCGCGCGCGCGCGGCGGAAATCCAGCTCGACCTCGCCCTCGAGGCGGCCGCGCGCCGCGGCATCCTCCTCACCGGCGACCTCCAGCTCGAGCGCGACCTCGAGCGGTCGCGTCGCCGGCGGGTCGCTGCCGAGGGTGAGCTGGCGGCCCATGCCCGCCAGCTCGACCCTCCCGTGCGACGCCGCGTCGGCGAGCTGGCCGTCCGCCTGCACGGCCTCGACAGCCTGCTCGACACGGCGCGCCTCGCCGCGCGCCGCGCGGGTGGCGACGAGTCGCTGCTGCAGCACCAGGCGCAGTTCGACGCGGCACTCGCGAGCGCCGACACGCTGCGCGACGCGATCCTGCGCTCCGAGGAGGAGCGCCGGGCCCGCATCGGCGCCACGGAGCGCAGCGTCGCCATCCTCACCGCCGTGCTCCTGCTGCTGGGCCTCGGCGCCTCGGCGCTCGTGGCGCGGCTCGGCGGGCGCTTCCACGCGCTCGCCCTCCGGCTCCAGGAGAACGAGCTGCAGATCCAGCACAGCGCGGCCGGCGAGCGCACCGCGCGCGCCGCGGCCGAGCAGCGGCGGGTGGACCTGGAACGCGTCACGGAGAGCCGCACGCGACTCATCCGCGGCTTCACGCACGACGTGAAGAACCCCCTGGGGGCGGCCGACGGCTACCTCGCGCTGCTCGAGGAGGGAATCATGGGGCCGCTGGCGCCCCGCCAGGCCGAGGCGATCACGAAGGTGCGGCGCTCGATCGGGCAGGCGCTGGCACTCATCGCCGACCTGCTCGACCTGGACCGGGCGGAGGCGGGGCAGCTCGTGATCCACCCGCGCCCCACCGATGCCGCGCAGCTCGTGCGCGAGGTGGCCGACTCCTACCGCGCCGCGGCCGCCGCGAAGGGGCTCGAGATCTCGGTGGAGCCCGATCCCGCGCTTCCCGCGGTGCACACCGACCCGGTGCGCGCGCGGCAGGTGCTCGGCAACCTCGTGTCGAACGCCGTGAAGTACACCCCCGCGGGGGGTCACATCACGGTGCGCACCTGCCCCGGCCGCGCAGGCGACGCGCGCGGCGACGGCGACGAGCGCCGCGCGCGATGGGTGGTGCTCTCGGTGACCGACGACGGCCCGGGGATTCCCTCCGACCGCGTGCCGCGCCTGTTCGAGGAGTTCACCCGCTTCGACCCCGGGGCCGCCGATGGCGCGGGCGTGGGGCTCGCCATCGCGCAGCGCATCGCCGAGGCGCTCGGCGGCTCCATCACCGTGGACACCGTGGTCGGCCGGGGGAGTACCTTCGCACTGCGCCTCCCGGTGCAGGTCTCCCCGATTGCACGCCCGGGCGCGGCGCCATAGGGTCAGGACATGCCGAATCACCCCAACGCAGAGTCCCACTTCATGCATCGCGTGGGGTGGCTGCGCGCCGCGGTCCTCGGCGCCAACGACGGCATCGTGTCCACCGCCGCGCTGGTGGTGGGCGTCGCCGCCGCCAACAGCGACCGGAGCGCCATCCTGGTGGCTGGGCTCGCGGGCCTGGTGGCGGGGGCCATGTCGATGGCGGCGGGCGAGTACATCTCCGTGAGCTCGCAGGCCGACACGGAGCGCGCCGACCTGGAACGCGAGAAGCGCGAGCTGGCGGCGTATCCCGACCACGAGCTGCGCGAGCTGCAGCAGCTGTACGTGGCGCGGGGGCTCGACGAGTCGCTGGCGCTGCGCGTGGCCGAGCA
>DASWVQ010000224.1:0-24566 GCA_036401195.1 Gemmatimonadaceae bacterium | reverse complement strand
ACCTCGATGACGATCAACGCGACGGCGTCCACGCTGCTCGCCATGTACGTCGTCGTCGCCGAGGAGCGGGGGATCCCGCGCGCGACGCTCTCCGGCACGATCCAGAACGACATCCTCAAGGAGTACATCGCGCGCGGCACGTACATCTACCCGCCGGAGGCGTCGCTCGGCCTCATCGCCGAGATCTTCCGCTTCTGCGCCGCGGAGGTGCCGAGCTGGAATCCCATCTCCATCTCCGGCTACCACATCCGCGAGGCGGGGGCCACGGCGGTGCAGGAGCTGGCCTTCACCTTCGCGAACGCGATGGCCTACGTCGCCCGCGCGGTCGACGCGGGGCTCCCGGTCGACACCTTCGCGCCTCGCCTCTCCTTCTTCTTCGCCGCGCACAACGACCTGTTCGAGGAGGTGGCGAAGTTTCGCGCCGCGCGCCGCCTCTACGCGCGCCTCATGAAGGAGCGCTTCGGCGCGGCCGATGCGAGCTGCCGCCTGCGCTTCCACACGCAGACCGGGGGGGTGACCCTCCAGGCGCAGCAGCCGCTGAACAACGTGGTGCGCGTCGCCATCCAGGCGCTCGCCGCGGTGCTGGGGGGCACCCAGTCGCTCCACACCAACGGCTACGACGAGGCCCTCGCCCTCCCCACCGCGGAGGCGGCCACGCTCGCCCTGCGCACCCAGCAGGTGATCGGCTACGAGAGCGGCGCCACCCTCACGGCGGACCCCCTCGCCGGCAGCTACTACGTGGAGCACCTCACCGATGCCCTCGAGCGCGAGGCGCGGGCGCTGATCGAGCGGGTGGACGAGCTGGGCGGGTCGGCGAACGCCATCGCCGCCGGCTTCTTCCAGGAGGAGATCGGCCGCAGCGCCTACGAGCACCAGCTCCGCGTGGAGCGCGGCGAGACGACGATCGTGGGAGTGAATCGCTTCACCAGCGACGAGCCCCCGCCGGTCATCCCGGCCCCCGACTTCAGCCTCCTCGAGCGCGAGCAGCGGGCGCGCCTGGAGCAGCTGAAGGCCGGGCGCGACGCCGACGCCGTCGCCCGCGCGCTCACCGCCCTCTCCGAGGCCGCCGCCCCCTACGCCGACCCCCTCGAGGGGACCCGCCCCGAGCTCATGCCCCTCATCATCGACGCGGTGCGCGCGCGCGCCTCGGTCGGGGAGATCTCCGACGCCCTCGCCTCGCGCTGGGGACTGTACCGTCCGGCGTGAGCGGGGTATCTTTCCCTGCTTGGGGTCAGCCTGTCTAAGTAGTAGCCAAATGCCAACTTACGAGTTTCGCTGCCCGAACGGGCACGAGTTCGAGCGTTTCCTCAAGATGAGCGAGGCGTCGTCGCACCTTCCCTGTCCCCAATGCGGGGCGGAAGCCGAGCGTCTCGTGTCCGGGGGCGCCGGTCTCCTCTTCAAGGGATCGGGCTTCTACCTCACCGACTACGGGCGCAACGCGCACCGGGGCGGCAGCGCGCCCGGCAAGTCCGACTCGGCGAGCAGCCCGGCGCAGAAGGCGGAAAAGGCCGAGAAGGGGGAGGGCTCCGCGAAGCCGGAATCGAAGCCGAAGTCCGGCGGCGACGCGCCCACGTCGGGCGGCTCGGGCGACACGGCGTGATGGTGTCCACCGACGCACTCCGCGCGGAGCTCGCCCGCGCCGCCGTCGCGCTGGGCGCGCCCGCCGGCATCGAGCCGGTGCTCGAGCGCCCGCGCGACCCGAGCTTCGGGGACTGGGCCACCAACGTGGCCATGGTGCTCGCCAAGCCGCTGGGGAAGAAGCCGCGCGAGATCGCCGAGCTGCTGGTGGAGGAGCTCGACTTCGCCGCCGCCGGGATCAAGGCGGCCGACATCGCGGGGCCCGGCTTCATCAACATGCGCATGGCGACGGACGCCTTTGCCGAGGGGATCCGCGGCGTCCTGCGCGGCGGCGCGGGTTTCGGGCGCTCCGCCGACGGGGCGGGGGAGCCGGTGAACGTGGAGTTCGTGTCGGCCAACCCCACCGGTCCCCTGCACGTGGGGCATGGGCGGCAGGCCGCCATGGGCGACGCCATCTCCGCCCTTCTCGAGTGGACCGGGTGGAGCGTCTCGCGCGAGTTCTACTACAACGACGCCGGCGTCCAGATCAACAACCTGGCGCTCAGCACCCAGGCGCGCATCCGGGAGCTGGCGGGCCAGCCGCTCGCGATCCCCGAGGGGGGCTACCACGGCGCCTACATCGCCGAGATCGCGCAGCGCTACGTGGAGCAGTGCCCGGGCGACGCGCACGGCGAGGACCTCGACGCCATCCGCCGCTTCGCCGTGCAGGAACTGCGCAAGGAGCAGGACAAGGACCTCCAGGCGTTCGGCGTGAAGTTCGACACCTACTTCCTCGAGTCGTCGCTCTACACCGACGGCAAGGTGGAGGAGACGGTGCAGGCGCTGGTGCAGAGCGGGCACACCTTCGAGCAGGACGACGCCCTCTTCCTCCGCACCACCGGGTTCGGCGACGACAAGGACCGCGTGATGCGCAAGCGCGACGGCACCTTCACCTACTTCGTCCCCGACGTCGCCTATCACGTCACCAAGTGGCAGCGCGGCTTCCGCCGGGCGGTCAACGTGCAGGGGGCCGACCACCACAGCACGGTCACCCGGGTGCGCGCCGGCCTCCAGGCGCTGGAGATCGGGATCCCCCAGGGCTACCCCGAGTACGTGCTGCACCAGATGGTCACGGTCTGGCGGGGCGACGAGGAGGTGAAGATCTCCAAGCGCGCCGGCAGCTACGTCACGGTGCGCGACCTCATCGACGAGGTCGGCCGCGATGCCGTCCGCTACTTCTTCCTCATGCGGAAGGGGGACTCGCAGCTCAAGTTCGACCTCGAGCTCGCGCGCAAGCAGTCGGACGAGAACCCGGTCTACTACATCCAGATGGCGCACGCGCGGCTGAGCGGCATCTTCCGCGTGGGGGGGATCGACGCCGCGACGATCACCGGCGAGGGGGTGGACTGGGAGCAACTCGCGCTCCCCGAGGAGCAGGAGGTCATGAAAGCCCTCCTCGACTTCCCCGCGATCGTGAAGGGCGCCGCCGAGGCGCTCGAGCCGCACCGCGTGGCCGTGTGGCTGCACGACACCGCCGGCAAGGTGCACCTCTGGTACCACAAGGCGCACGTCCTCAACGAGCCCGAGCCGGTGATGAACGCCCGCCTCGCCCTCGCCCGCGCCGCGCAGCTCGTGCTGAAGAATGGCCTCACCATCCTGGGCCTCACCGCCCCGGAGCGGATGTAGTCCGATCTCCCCAGCCCCTAGTCCCCAGTCCCTCCCCCCAGGTCCCTGATGTCTCTATTGGTGGTTGGCTCCGTCGCCCTCGATTCCGTCGAGACCCCCTTCGGCAAGGCCGACAACGTGATCGGGGGCTCGGGCACCTTCTTCTCCGCCTCCGCCAGCCACCTCTCCCCCGTGCAGCTCGTGGGGATCGTGGGGCAGGACTACCCCGTGGAGAAGCTCGAGCCGCTGCGCGCCCGCGGCGTCGACCTCGCGGGCCTCGAGCACTCGGACGGGCTCTCCTTCCGCTGGCGCGGCCGCTACCGGCACGACCTGAACTCCGCGGAGACCCTCGAGACGCACCTCGGCGTCTTCTCGCAGTTCCGCCCCAAGATCCCCGAGCAGTTCCGCAGCGCCCCGTACGTGTTCCTCGCGAACATCGACCCGCGGCTGCAGCTCTCCGTGCTCGAGCAGGTGGACCGCCCGAAGCTCGTCGCCTGCGACACGATGAACTTCTGGATCGAGAGCCGCCGCCCCGAGCTGGTCGAGCTGCTCGGCCACGTGGACCTCGTCACGCTGAACGACGGGGAGGCGCGCCAGCTCTCCGACCAGTTCAACCTGGTGAAGGCCGCGCGCTGGATCATGGAGCGCGGCCCGAAGCTCGTCATCATCAAGAAGGGCGAGCACGGCGCGTACATGTTCAACGACCGCGAGATCTTCTTCGCCCCGGCGTATCCCCTCGAGGCGGTGTTCGATCCCACCGGCGCAGGCGACTCCTTCGCCGGCGGCTTCATGGGCTACGTCGCGCGGACCGGCGACCTCTCCATGCAGAACCTCCGCCGCGCCGTGATCTACGGCTCCGCCATGGGCTCCTTCGCCGTCGAAAAGTTCTCCGTGGAGCGGCTGCTCGAGATCACCACCAACGACATCGTCGAGCGCGTGCGCGACTTCCGCCAGCTCGTGTCGTTCGACGAGGAGCTGGTGGCGACATGAGCGGGGGCGGTGCGGCAGGGGATCGCGCGGGGGCGCTCGACTACCGCAGCGCGGGGGTCGACCTCGAGGCCGCCGACGACGCGAAGGGTCGCATCAAGGCGCTCGTCGAGTCCACCTTCACCGCCGGCGCGCTCGGCGGCTTCGGCGGGTTCGGTGGCCAGTTCCGCATCCCCGCCGGCCTCCGGCAGGGGGTCCTCGTGGCCAGCGCCGACGGCGTGGGCACCAAGGTGAAGGTGGCCATCGAGGCGGGGCGGCACGACACCGTGGGCCACGACCTCGTGAACCACTGCGTGAACGACATCCTCGTGCAGGGCGCCCTCCCCCTGTTCTTCCTCGATTACGTCGCCTTCGGCCGGCTCGATCCGCGGGTGGTGGAGCAGGTGGTGGCCGGCGTCGCCGCGGGGTGCCGCGAGAACGGCTGCGCCCTGATCGGCGGCGAGACCGCCGAGATGCCGAGCGTCTATACCCCGCCCGATTACGACCTCGCCGGATTCATCGTCGGCGCGGTGGAGGAGGACGCGGTGCTCGGGTCGGCGCGCGTGCAGCCCACGGACGTGCTCATCGCGCTGCCGAGCAGCGGGCTGCACACCAACGGCTATTCCCTCGCGCGCCGCATCGTGCAGGACCGGCTGAAGCTCGCGCCGCATGATCCCTTTCCGGGGGAGCCGGGAACCGTCGCCGACGTGCTGCTGCGCGTGCACCGCTCCTACCTCCCCGCGTTGCGCGGAGTGCTGGACCGCGTGCACGCCATGGCGCACATCACAGGCGGCGGGCTCCCGGGGAACCTCGACCGGGCGATTCCGGGGACCCTCGATGCCATCGTGGACGGGAGCAGCTGGACCGTTCCGAACGCCTACCGGGTACTGGGGGAAGCGGGGGGGGTCGCCCGCGACGAGATGTTCCGAACGTTCAACATGGGAGTCGGTATGGTGGTGATTGCGGCGGAGGGGGACGCGCAGGCGATCCTCGGCGCCGCGGCAGGTGCAGGGCTGACTGGATGGATTCTGGGCCGGCTGGAGCGGGGCTCCGGCCGGGTACACATCACATGAGGAACGGAACCTTTATGAAGGCTCGACTTCTCCTCGCCGGCGCGATGACGTTCGTCGCGGCGCAGGCGGCCGAGGCCCAGACCGCCTGTCCGGCGGGCGCCGGCAATGCCACGACCCTCGCGCAGGCCCAGGCCAACGCGAAGGCCTCCGTGTGCCAGATGGCGCACGACATCTTCCAGCTCATGGGCCCGCAGCTTGGCGCGGGCCTGGTGGGCGGCAACCCGCTCATCGGCAGCGGCGGCACCCTCGGCGGCTTCCCGCACCTCGCCGTCGCCCTCCGCGGGACCGTCTTCAACGGCGACCTCCCGGACTTCGACGGCAGCTACGACCCCTCGTTCGCCAGCTCGCCCAGCCGCCGCACCCTCACCACCAAGTCGCAGGTCGTCGGCCTGCCCGGCGTCGACGCGGCGCTCGGCATCTTCAAGGGCATCCCGCTCGGCGTGACCAACGTGGGCGGCGTGGACCTGCTCGCGAACGCCGTCTACGTCCCCGAGGTCACCTCCGACGGCGAGGGCGTCACCGTGAGCCCCGAGACGAACCTGAAGATCGGCTACGGCGTCCGCGTCGGCCTGCTCCAGGAGTCGATCCTCGTCCCCGGCGTGAGCGTGAGCTGGGTGAAGCGCGACGTCCCCACCACCACCATCGTGGGCACGAGCACCGACCTCGACGTGCGCCTTCAGGACCTCGCCGTGAAGTCCACGGCGATCCGCGCGGTGGCCAGCAAGAGCTTCCTCGTCTTCGGCCTGGCTGTGGGTGCCGGCCAGGACAAGTACGACCAGGAAGTGGTGGCTTCCGGCACCGCGAAGGGCCTCAACTTCGGCGGCGTCTCCGCCGGCGACGTGGCGACCGGGCCGCACACCTTCACGCAGAGCCTCACCCGCACCAACATCTTCGCCAACCTCTCGCTCAACCTGCCGATCCTGAAGCTCGTCGGTGAGGTGGGGCAGGTGTCGGGCGGTGACATCGCCACGTACAACGACTTCACCGGCGGCGACCCGGCCAAGTCGCGCACGTACGGCTCCGCGGGCATCCGCATCCAGTTCTGATCGCATGACCAGCACCGGGCACCCGGCGACCGAACGCGATCGCGCGTTCATGCGCCGGGCGCTCACCCTGGCCGCCCGCGGCTGGGGCACGACGGCGCCGAACCCCATGGTCGGCGCCGTCGTCGTGCAGGGGGACGAGATCGTCGGGGAAGGGTGGCACGAGCGCTACGGCGGCCCGCACGCCGAGGTGCACGCCCTCGCCCAGGCAGGGGAGCGCGCGCGGGGCGCCACCCTCTACGTCACCCTCGAGCCCTGCGCGCACGTCGGCCGCACCCCGCCCTGCACCGACGCGGTCATCGCCGCCGGCATCGCGCGGGTCGTCGCGGCCACCCGCGACCCCAACCCCGAGGCGGCGGGAGGACTCGAGCGCCTCGCCCGCGCCGGCATCGCCACGGTGACCGGGGTGGAGGAGGACGACGCGCGCGAGCTGAACGCGCCCTTCTTCCACGGCCATGCCTCCGACCGCCCCTGGACGACGCTCAAGCTGGCGCTGTCCATCGATGGAGCCATCGCGTCGCCGCATTCGGCGACGCGATGGCTCACGGGCGAGCTGGCGCGCCGCGAGGTGCACCGGCTGCGCGCCGGCTGCGACGCGGTGGCCGTGGGCGTGGGCACCGCCCGCATCGACGACCCCGAGCTCACCGTGCGCGACGCCGAGCCCCCGCGTGTCACCCCGGCGCGCGTCGTCCTCGACGACCGCCTCGAGCTCCCCCTCGACCGGAAGCTCGTCCGCTCCGCCCGCGATGTCCCCACGATCGTCCTCGCCACGCGCGGCATCGGCGCCACCTCGGCGGCCCGCGCCGACGCCCTCCGGGGCGCCGGGGTGGAGGTCGTGATCACCGAGGGGCTCTCCGCCGGGATGCGCGCCCTCCGGTCGCGCGGGATCCGCTCCCTCCTCGTGGAAGGGGGGGCCGGGGTCGCCAGCGCCCTCCTCAGCCAACGCCTCGTGGACCGGCTCGTTATCTTTCAGGCACCCATCCTTCTCGGGACCGGGGCGCTCCCGGCCTTCGCGAAGGTGCACCCCGGGCGCGAGGGGGCCCTGCGCTGGCGGATCCTCCGCCGCCAGGAGTTCGGCGCCGATCTGATGACCGTCTACGCCCCGGAGGGGTGACTTCGTGTTTACCGGGCTGGTGGACGATGTCGGGACCATCGAGCAGGTGACGCAGGCCGAGGCGGGGCGCGAGCTCCGCATCCGCGCCCGCTATGCGGCGCTCGTGGCAGGGGAGAGCATCGCGGTGAACGGGGCCTGCCTCACGGTGCGCGAGCATGGGGCCGGCTGGTTCACCGTCGGCGCCATCGAGACCACCCTCGGCCGCACCACCATAGGCAGCTGGCGCACGGGCGATCGCGTGAACCTCGAGCGCGCGCTGCGCCTGGGGGACCGGCTCGGGGGCCACATGGTCCTCGGCCACGTGGACGGGGTGGCGACCGTGGCCGGCGTCCGCCAGCAGGGCGACGCGCGCCTGGTGGACCTCGACCTCCCCGCGGGACTCGACGAGCTGATGGTGCCCCATGGCTCGCTGACCGTGGATGGGGTGAGCCTCACCGTCAACGCCCTCCCGGCCCCGGGACGGGTCCAGCTCTCGCTCATCGAGGCCACGCTGCGCGCCACCACCCTCGGCGACCTCGCCGAGGGGGACCGGGTGCACGTGGAGGGCGACGTCATCGGCAAGTACGTGCAACGGCTCACCGCGCCGCACCTCGCGCGCGTGGCCGACTGGAACAGAGGGTAGCTGCATGTCGGCATTCGGCACCATCGAGCAGGCGATCGCGGACATCCGCGCGGGAAAGCTCATCATCATGGCGGATGACGAGGACCGCGAGAACGAGGGAGACCTCATCGGCGCGGCGGGCTCCGTCACGCCGGAGATGATCAACTTCATGATCAAGCGGGCGGGGGGGCTGATCTGCCTCGCCCTCACCGGGGAGCGCGCCGACCAGCTCGGGCTCCCCCCGATGGCCGAGTCGAATCCCGACGAGTACCGCACCGCGTACACCGTGAGCGTGGATGCCTCGCCGCGCTTCGGCGTGACCACCGGCATCAGCGCCCAGGACCGCGCCACCACGATCCGCGTCTGCGTCGACCCGGCCACGGTGCGCTCCGACCTGCGCCACGGCGGGCACATCTTTCCCCTCCGCGCCCGCGACGGCGGCGTGCTGGAGCGGGTGGGGCACACGGAGGCGGCGGTCGACCTGGCCCGCCTCGCCGGCCAGTATCCCGCCGGGGTGATCTGCGAGGTCCTCAGCGAGGACGGTACCTCCGCGCGCCGCCCGCAGCTCGAGGCCTTCGCGCAGGAGTTCGGGCTCACCTTCGTCACCGTCGCGCAGCTCGTGGCCTACCGCCTCAAGCACGAGCGGCTGGTGCATCGCGTGGCCGAGGCGCGCCTCCCCGTGCACGGGCACGGCACCTGGCGCATCATCGGCTACCGCAACGACGTCGACAGCGCCGAGCACGTCGCCCTGGTCTACGGCGACGTGGCCGACGGGGAGAACGTGCTGGTGCGCATGCACTCCAAGTGCCTCACCGGCGACGTCTTCCACTCGATGCGCTGCGACTGTGGCTGGCAGCTCGACACCGCCATGGCGATGGTCGCCGCCGAGGGACGCGGCGTGATCGTGTACCTCGACCAGGAAGGGCGGGGGATCGGGCTGCTCAACAAGCTCAAGGCCTACGAGCTCCAGGACCGCGGGGCGGACACGGTGGAGGCCAACGAGCGCCTCGGCTTCAAGCCCGACCTGCGCCAGTACGGCATCGGGGCGCAGATCCTGCTCGACCTCGGCCTCCGCTCGATCCGGCCGATCACGAACAATCCCAAGAAGCTCGTGGGACTCGAGGGGTACGGCCTGCGCGTCGAGGAGCGCGTGCCGATCATCCAGCCGGCGCACGACGAGAACGCCGGGTACCTCGAGACCAAGCGCAGCAAGATGGGGCACCTGCTGGCCGGCTGATGGCGCGGGCGCTCCCGATCCTTCACGAGAACGACATGGCAGAATTCCAGGGCACCCCCACGGCGCAGGGGCGCCGGTTCGCGGTCCTCGCGAGCCGGTTCAACGAGTCCATCACCCAGAAGCTCGTGGACGGGGCGATGGACGCGCTGCTCAAGCACGGCGCGACGTACGACGAGGTGGACCTCGTGTGGGTCCCCGGGGCGTGGGAGCTGCCCGGCGCGGCGCGGCGGCTCATGTCGGGGGAGCGCTACGACGGCATCGTGGCGCTCGGCGCGGTGATCCGCGGCGACACCCCGCACTTCGACTACGTGGCCGGCGAGTGCGCCCGCGGCCTCGCCGACGCGAGCCACGAGTTCGCCCTGCCGGTGGGCTTCGGCGTGCTCACCTGCGACACGGTGGAGCAGGCGGAGGCCCGCGCCGGCGGGGAGCACGGCAACAAGGGCTGGGACGCGGCGCTCGCCGCCATGGAGATGGTGGACCTGTTCGACCGCCTGGACGTGGACGATGCGGAGTGAGACGCGGGCGCGCGCGCGCGCACTGCAGGCCGTGTACGCGTGGGACGTGCGGGGCGACGACGAGCGCCTCGAGCGCGTGGCCGCGCAGGTGTTCGACGACCTGGCCATCGCCCCCGACGAGCGCGAGCACGCCGGCCCCCTCATCCGCGCCCTCGTGAAGGACGGGGCGGCGATCGACGCGGAGCTCGCCGAGGTCACCACGAACTGGCGGCTCGAGCGCCTCGGCGCCATCGAGCGCAGCGTGCTCCGCCTCGGCGCGGCCGAGCTCCGCGCGGGGGTGACGCCGGCCCGCGTCGTCATCCAGGAAGGGGTGCGCCTCGCCGAGCGCTTCGGCAGCGCGCAGAGCGCACGCTTCGTCAACGGCGTCCTCGACGCGCTCGCCCGCCGCCTCGGACGGCTCTAGTGCGGATCCTGCTCGTCAACTGGCAGGACCGCGAGAATCCCCAGGCGGGGGGCGCCGAGATCCACCTGCACGAGATCTTCGGCCGCATCGCCGCGATGGGGCACCAGGTGACGCTGCTCTGCGGCGGCTGGCCCGGCTGCCCCCCGCGGGCGACGCTCGACGGGATCGCCGTGCACCGGGTGGGCACCCGGCACTCCTTTCCTTTCGTAGCGCATCGCTACTATAAGGCGCACCTCGCCGGCACCCACGACGTCGTGGTGGAGGACGTCAACAAGGTCCCCCTCTACGTCCCGCGGTGGGCGGGGATCGGCCCGGTCGTCGCGCTCGTGCCGCACCTCTTCGGCGGCACCGCCTTCCAGGAGCTCTTTCCCGCCCTCGCCGCGGCGGTGTGGCTCGCCGAGCGCCCCCTGGGCCGCGTCTATCGCGACTGCCCCTTCCAGGCGATCAGCGAGAGCACCCGCGACGACCTCGTCGCCCGCGGCATCCCGCGCGAGCGCATCGCCGTGATCTACCCGGGGATCGACACGGTGGGCTACACTCCCGCGGCGGGGACGCGCGCCCCCGAGCCGGTCTTTTCGTACCTGGGACGGCTCAAGCGATACAAGGGGGTCCATCTGGTGATCCGGGCGTTTGCCAGGCTCGGCCACCCGGCGGCGCGCCTGGAGATTGCAGGGGCCGGTGACTACCGCCCGGCGCTCGAGGCGCTCGCGCGTTCGCTTGACCTCGGGGATCGCGTGCGGTTTCTTGGGCGTATCACGGAGGAGGAAAAGCTCGCCCTCCTCCGCCGGAGCTGGGGACTCGTCTTCGCTTCACCAAAGGAGGGCTGGGGCATCACCAACCTCGAGGCGGCGGCGTGCGCCACGCCGGTCGTCGCCTCCAACTCGCCCGGCATCCGCGAGTCGGTCCGGGACGGTGAGACGGGCTACCTGGTGCGCCACGGCGACGTGGACGCAATGGCCGGCGCCATGCGCCGGCTGGCCGAGTCCCCCGCGCTCGTCGCCCGCCTCGGATCACAGGCGCGGGTGTTCGCCGAAAGCTTCACCTGGGAGCGCGCCGCCGACGAGACCGAGCGGCACCTCCGCTCCCTGCTGCCCGGAGGAACACGCTGATGCAGATTCACATCCACGCACCCGAGCCCCTCGTTCCGGACGTCATCCGTGCCCGCGCCGAGTTCGGCGTGCGCAAGCTGGCGCGCCGCCTCAGTGGGGCCACCGAGGCCACCGTCAAGTTCGACACCGACGGCGGGCCCCGCAGCGTGGAGGTGATGCTGCACGCGCCCGGGCACCGGCCCCTCGTCGCCCGCGCCGCCGCCCGCCACTTCGGCGCCGCCCTCCGCGACGCCCTCGCCGCCCTCCAGCAGCAGATCACCCACTCCAAGCGCACGCGCAAGGAGCTGGGGCGCGAGGTGGCGACCGAAACCCGGGCCCTCCCCGCGTGAGCGCACGCCTCACGGCCGGTCGCCTCTTCGAGCGGCTTCGCGACACGCTGCAGCTCGAGCCGGTGACCGGCGCCGCGGGGTTCGGCCGCGAGGTGACCAGCCCCGACATCTCCAGCCCCGGCCTCGCCCTCGCCGGCTACGTCGCCCGCTTTCCCAGCCACCGGCTCCAGGTGCTCGGCGAGACGGAGATCACCTTCCTCTTCGCGCTCACCGCCGAGGAGCGGCGCCGCAACCTCTCCCAGTTCTTCTCCTTCCCCGTCCCCTGCGCCTTCGTCACCAAGGCGCAGGCGGTCCCGCCGGAGCTGGTCGAGGAGGCGGAGACGGCCGGCGTCCCCGTCTTCCGATCGGCGCTCAAGACGAACGAGTTCTACCGCCGCGCCAAGCCCTGGCTCGAGGACGAGTTCGCCCCCAGCACCACCCTGCATGGCTCCCTCGCCGACATCTTCGGCGTCGGCCTCCTCTTCGTGGGCAAGAGCGGGATCGGCAAGTCCGAGTGCGTCCTCGACCTCGTGGAGCGCGGCCATCGCCTCGTCGCCGACGACCTCGTGCTCGTGAAGAAGCGCGGCAACGACATCCTCATCGCCCGCGGCCACGAGCTCCAGCGCCACCACATGGAGATCCGCGGCATCGGGCTCGTGGACATCCCCTCCGTGTTCGGCATCCGCGCGGTGCGCCAGCAGAAGCGCATCGAGGTGGTGGTGCAGCTCGAGGAGTGGAAGCGCGACGCGCCCGTCGAGCGCCTCGGCCTCGACAGCGAGGTCACCGAGATCCTCGGCGTCGAGCTGCCCAAGATCACCGTGCTGCTCAACCCGGGGAAGAACATCACGGTGATCGCCGAGGTGATCGCCATGAACCACCTGCTCCGCTACAGCGGCATCGATCCCGCCGAGCGCTTCAACGAGCGGCTCATGAAGCACATGTCGAGCAAGGCCGAGCTCGCGCGCTACCTCCAGGAAGACAATGAATGATCCCCGCCCGCGGCCGCGCGCGATCGTCGCCGGCCACGCGGAGTTCGCCGCCGGCATCATCTCCGCCGTGCAGGCGATCTCGGGGCGCGGGAACCTCCTGGTCCCCGTCGCCGTCCCCGGGCTCGGCGCCGCCGACATCGAGCAGCTCATCCGCGAGCGGATGGCGGAGCACGACGTGCACGTGATCTTCACCGACCTCCAGGCCGGCAGCTGCTCCATGGCCGCGCGGCGCATCCTGCGCGGCGTGCCCGGGGCGGTGCTCGTGTGCGGCGTGAGCCTCCCCCTCCTCCTCGACTTCGTCTTCGCCGACGACAAGTCCCCGGCCGACGCCGCCCGCCACGCCGCGGAGCGCGCGCGGTCGGCCATCGCCGTGCACGAGGCCACCGCGTGACCCTGGTGCTGTATCGCGTGGACGATCGCCTCATCCACGGCCAGGTCGTGGTGGGGTGGGGACAGCCCCTCGACGTGGGCTTCATCGTCCTCGTGGACGACGAGGTCGCGGCGAGCGACTGGGAGCAGGAGCTCTACCGCATGGGGGTCCCGCCGCAGGTGGAGGTGTACTTCGACTCGGTGGAGGCCGCCGTCCGCAACCTCCCGCGCTACCAGGCCGACCCGCGCCGCGGCATCCTCCTCACGGGCGAGATCGCCCCCATGCGCGCCCTCGTGGCCGGCGGGGGGATCCCCGCGGTGAACCTGGGCGGCATCCACCATCGCGCCGGCCGCCACCAGAAGCTCCGCTACGTCTTCCTCACCGACGAGGAGGTGGCGGCGCTCCGCGACATCGCCGCGCAGGGGGTCCCCGTCACCGCGCAGGACGTGCCCAGCGCCCGCCCGGTGGGCCTCGACGACATCGTGCGCGGGGTGGGCGAATGATGATCACCCTGCTCGAGCTCCTGCCGATCGCCCTCCTCGGGGGGCTGCTCGGGCTCGACGTGGTGTCGTTCCCCCAGGCCATGATCTCGCGCCCCCTGGTGGCCGCGACGCTGGCCGGCGCCTTCCTCGGCGATCCCCTCGGCGGCCTGCTGGCGGGCGCCACCCTGGAGTTCTTCGCCCTCGAGACCCTCCCCTTCGGTGCCTCGCGTTACCCGGAGTGGGGATCGGCCTCGGTCGTGGGCGGCGCCCTCTTCGTCGCCGAGCCCACGCATCCCCCGGGCTCGCTCGTGATGGCGGTGCTCGGCGCCCTCGCCACCACCTTCGTGGGCGGATGGACGATGGTGAAGCTGCGCCAGGCCAACGCGCGCTGGGCGCGGGACCAGCGCGAGGCGCTGGAGGCCGGATCGCGCGGCGCCGTGATGGGGCTCCAGCTCCGCGGGATGACCGCCGACTTCGCGCGTGGGGCGCTGCTCACCGGCATCGCCCTCGCCGCCCTCGGCCCCCTCTCCCACCGCGTCGTCGCCCTCTGGAGCGTCGACGCGCGCTACTCGCGCGCCATCGTCGTGGGCGTCGCCGCCAGCGTGGCGCTTGGCGCGATCTGGAAGCTGGTGCACGCCATCCCCGGGGCCCGCTGGCTCTTCGCCGGCGGCCTGGCGATCGCCCTCGCCCTCGTGGCCCTCGGATGACCGCCGTGGAGCATTCGGCCTCCCCGCCGCCGCCCCCACCACCGGCCGCCTCGTCGCTCCCGGCGCCGCGCCTCCCGCTGCGCACCCGGCTCGCGATCCTCCTCCGCATGCTCGCCATCCAGGGCTCCTGGAACTACGAGAGCCTGCTCGGGAACGGCATCGGGTTCTGCGTGGAGCCCGCGCTGCGCCTCCTTCCCGGCGGGACCCACACCCCGCGCTTCAAGGAGGCGCTGGGACGCGAGAGCCGCTACTTCAACGCGCACCCCTATCTCGCGGCGGTCGCGGTGGGAGCGCTGGCCCGCGCGGAGCTCGACGGCGTTCCCGCCGACCGCATCGAGCGCTTCCGCAAGGCGCTGAGCGGCCCCCTCGGCAGCGTGGGCGACCGGCTCGTCTGGGCGGGCTGGCTCCCCCTCTGCTCGATCCTCGCCCTCGTCGCCTTCGGCCTCGGCGCCGGAGCGCTGGCCACGGTGGGGCTCTTCCTCGTGGTCTACAACGCCGGCCATGTGGCGCTGCGCATCTGGGGGTTCCAGGTGGGCTGGTCGCATGGCCTCCGCGTCGCCAGTGCCCTGGGCACCCCCCTCCTCCAGCGCGGCCCCACTCGCCTGGCGCAGGCGGTGGCCCTCGCCGCCGGCCTCGCGCTCCCCCTCGCCTTCGTCCGCGTGATCGGGCCGGGGAAGGTCCTGCTCGGGGGCACCCTCGCCGCCGTCGCCATGGGCGCGGTGGTGGTGGCCCGCCTGGAGGGCCGCCTCGAAGGGTGGCGCCTGGCCTTGCTCCTCCTCGGAACTTTCGCCCTTTTCTCGGTGGCTCGCTGATGGTCGAACGCACCGTTCAAATCGTGAACAAGCAGGGCCTCCACGCCCGTCCCGCCGCCGAGATCGTGAAGATCGCGTCGAAATTCGCGAGCGACATCACCATCGCGCGCGACGACCTCGAGGTGAATGGCAAGAGCATCATGGGGGTCATGATGCTCGCCGCGGAGTGCGGCGCGGAGCTGACCCTGCGGGCCACCGGCCCCGACGCCGAGCAGGCCGTCGGGGCCCTCTCGGACCTCATCGCCGCCCGGTTCGGGGAGCGCTGAATGGATCGCCAGCTCAGCGGGATTCCCGCGTCACCCGGCATCGCGATCGGGCCGGTGCACCTCCTCCGCTGGGAGGTGCCCGACGTCCGCCATCGCATCATCCCGGATGACGCGCGCCCCGCCGAGCTGCAGCGCCTGCGCGAGGCGATCGATCGCGCCAAGGAGCGCCTGCGCCACGTGCGCCAGCGCGTCGAGGCCACCGCCGGCCCGGAGGAGGCCGCGATCTTCGACGTGCAGCTCTCCATCCTCTCCGACTCCGAGCTCGTGCGCGGCGCCGAGGAGCTCGTGCACCAGAACCTCGGCGCGGAGAAGGCCTTCGACCTCGTGATGCTCGAGTGGCGGCAGCGCTTCGCCCGCCACTCGCATCCCATGCTGCGCGAGCGCGTGGGCGACCTGGTGGACGTGCACATCCGCGTCCTCACCCTCCTCCTCGGCCTCCCCGACCACGACCCGGTGGACCTGCCGAAGGGGTCGAACGCCGTCCTCGTCACGCACGACCTCACCCCGTCGCTCACCGTGCAGCTCGATCGCGAGGCGATCGCCGCGATCGCCACCGACGCGGGCACGCGCACGTCGCACGTGGCGATCCTCGCGCGCTCCCTCGGCCTGCCGGCGGTGGTGGGGCTGCGCACCGCCACCGACGAGCTGGTGGTGGGGCAGCGGGTGATCCTCGACGGGTCCGCCGGCGTGATCGTGGTGAACCCGAGCGACGAGGACGTGCGCCACTGGCAGGAGCGCGCGCGCCGCGAGGCGGAGGAGGAAGAGGAGCTGCGCGGGCTCGCCGCCGCGGAGGCGATCACCCTCGACGGGGTGCGGGTCACCATCCGCGCCAACGTGGACCTCCCGGAGGAGGCGGAGCACGCCGCCCAGAGCGGCGCCGAGGGGGTGGGGCTCATGCGCACCGAGTTCCTCGTGGTGGGCCGCGCGAACATGCCCGACGAGGAGGAGCAGTACCGCGCCTATCGCCGCGTGGTCGAGGCCTTCCCCGACCGCCCGGTGGTCGTGCGCACCTTCGACATCGGGGGCGACAAGCTCCCCATCGGCGGCTATCCCACCGAGGCCAATCCCTTCCTCGGCTGGCGCGCCATCCGCATGTGCCTCGACCAGCCGGAGCTCTTCCGCACGCAGCTGCGCGCCATGCTCCGCGCGGCCGCGCACGGCGACCTGCGCATCCTCCTCCCCCTCATCGTCACCGTGGACGAGGTGAAGGCGACGCGCGCCCTGATCGACCAGGCGATCGGTGAGCTCGAGGCGCGCGGCGCCGTCTTCCGGAAGGACGTGCTCCTCGGCGCGATGATCGAGACCCCCGCCGCCGCCCTCGGCGCGGACAAGCTCGCGGGGGCGGTGCAGTTCTTCAGCATCGGGACCAACGACCTCGTGCAGTACACCCTGGCGGTGGACCGCGGGAACGCAAACCTCGCCGCCCGCTTCACCCCGCTCCATCCGGCCGTGCTGCGCCTGATCCGCAACACGGTGGAGGTGGGGCAGGCGACCGGGGTCTCGGTGAGCGTGTGCGGAGAGATGGCCTCCCATCCGGTGATGGCATGGGCGCTGCTCGGGCTGGGGATCCGCGAGCTCAGCGTGAACCCGCGTGCGGTCGCGCACATCAAGCGGGCGCTGCGCAGCGTGTCCGCCGCCGATGCGCGCGATGCCGCCGAGGCGGCGCTCGCCGCGCCCACCGCCGCCCAGGCGGAGGCGCTGCTCGCCCAGCGCCTGCGCGACGCCCTCGGCGACCTGCTCCCCGCCGACGGGTTGCCCGCACTCTGACGCACCGCTAATTCTGCAGGGGCGGGCCGGACGGTCCGCCCTTCTTCACCTCCGTTCCGCAGGGGTTCCGCGTGTACGATCGCCGTCTCTTCACCTCCGAGTCCGTCACCGAGGGGCATCCGGACAAGATCGCCGACCAGATCTCCGATGCCGTGCTCGACGCCATCCTCACCGACGACGCGAAGGCGCGGGTGGCCTGCGAGACGCTGGTGACCACCGGGCTGGTGGTGGTGGCCGGGGAGATCACGACCGACACGTACGTGCACGTTCCCGACGTGGTGCGCGCCACCGTCGCCGACATCGGCTACACCGACGCCAGCTTCGGCTTCGATGCGCAGACCTGCGCGGTGATGAGCACGATCGACCGCCAGTCGCCCGACATCGCCATGGGCGTGGACACCGGGGGCGCGGGCGACCAGGGGATGATGTTCGGCTACGCAAGCGACGAGACGCCGGAGCTGATGCCCCTGCCGATCGTGCTCGCCCACCGCCTCACCCGCGCCCTCGCCGACCGCCGCAAGGACGGGGACCTCCCCTGGCTCCGCCCCGACGGCAAGGCGCAGGTCACCGTGGTGTACGAGGACGACATCCCCGTGGCGGTGGACACGGTGGTCGTGTCCACCCAGCACGCCGACGACATCTCCAGCCGCAAGATCCGCCAGGCGATCATCCGCGACGTGATCGAGCCGGTGATCCCCGAGGAGCTCCGCGGGCGCAAGGTCACGTACCACATCAATCCCACCGGGCGTTTCGTGGTGGGGGGGCCGCAGGGCGACGCCGGGCTCACCGGCCGCAAGATCATCGTGGACACCTACGGCGGGATGGGGCGCCACGGGGGGGGCGCATTCAGCGGCAAGGATCCCTCGAAGGTGGATCGCTCCGCCTGCTATGCCGCGCGCTGGGTGGCGAAGAACATCGTCGCCGCGAAGCTCGCGCGGCGCTGCGAGGTGCAGCTCGCGTACGCCATCGGCGTCGCCGAGCCGGTCTCCATCATGGTGGACACCTTCGACACCGCCACCGTCCCCGAGGCCGCGATCCTCGCCGCGGTGCGCGACACCTTCGACCTCACCCCGAAGGGGATCGCCGCGGCGCTCGACCTGCGCCGCCCGATCTACCGCGCCACCGCCGCCTACGGGCACTTCGGGCGCGAACCGGAGAAGGTGGGCTCGGGGCGGAAGGCCATGACGCGGTTCACCTGGGAGCGCACCGATCGCGCGGCCGCCCTCCGGAGGGCAGTGCGCGGATGACGATGGTCGAGGTGGTCGTCGCCAAGCTGGGACTCGACAGCTCCAACGGCTCCTACGTCGTGGTGCTGCAGGAGAAGGGCGGCGACCGGATGCTGCCGATCTGGATCGGGCAGCCCGAGGCGGAGTCGATCGTGATGGAGATCCACGCGCTCAAGCGCAGCCGCCCCCTCACGCACGACCTCTGCCGGAACATCATCCTCGCCCTCGGCGGCGAGCTGCGCCGCGTGCAGGTCACGCGGGTGGAGCAGAACACCTACTTCGCCGAGCTGCACGTGGCGCGGGGCGGGGAGGTGGTGCAGGTGGACGCGCGCCCCTCGGACAGCATCGCCATCGCCCTGCGCTTCGCCGCCCCGATCTTCGCCGCGGACTCGCTCCTCGCGCACGTGAACGTGGAGAGCGCGGGCGACGAGGAGCTGGATGCCGCGCCGGAGTGGGGCACTCCCGCCGCCGGCAGCCCCAGCGAGCCGGACGAGCACGGCCTCAGCGCCGAGCAGCTGCAGCACTACCTGGAGCGCCTTCGCCCGGAGGATTTCGGGAAGTTCAACCCGTGACCGCCTGCGTGTCATTCCGGGGGAGTGCGCGCCGTTCGCCGTCATTCCGAGGGAGCGACGCGACCGAGGAACCTCGCGTCCCGCCAGGGTGGCCCCGCCTGGCGCACCTCCTGGTGTGGTCGGCCCTGGTCGGCGGCGCCGTGCGCACCGCGCCGCTCTCCGCCCAGGCCCCCCACGACGCCGCGCGCCCGGTGCCTCCGCCCTCGACGCCCGCGGCGGGCCCGCCGCAGTCCGTCACCGGCCGCGTGATCCGCGCCGGCGGCGGCGCCGAGGACCCGGTCCCCAGCGCCTGGGTCGTGCTCCATCGCCTGGGCAACGACGGCGCCGGCCCGCTCGACAGCGTGCGCACCGGCACCGACGGCGGCTACCGCTTCCGCTACCACCGCACCGGCGACCCCGATGCGCTCTACTTCGCCTCCACCACCTACGGCGGCATCGCCTACTTCGCCTCCCCCTTCCGCGCGGCCGCCGTCAGCGGCGACGACGCCACCATCACGGTCTTCGACACCACCAGCGTGCCGGTGCCGATGCGGGTCGAGGGCCGGCACTTCGTCGTGTCGCAGGCCCACGACGGCACGCGCGAGGTGCTCGAGGTCTACGAGCTCGCGAACGACGCGACGTACACCGTGGTCGCGAAGGGCACCCGCCCCGTCTGGTCGGCGGCCGTCCCCGACGGGGCGACCCAGTTCGTCCCCGGCGACGGCGAGTCGGCGCGCGGCGCGATCGAGCTGCGCGAGGGGCGCGCCGAGCTGTTTGCGCCCGTGGCGCCGGGGCTGAAGCAAGTATCGTTTCGCTACCAATTGCCGGTGGGCCGGTTCCCGGTGACCGTCGACCTGCCCGCGGCGACGAGCGTGCTCGAGGTGCTCGTGGAGGAGCCCCGCGCCCGGGTGGGCGGCGCGAAGCTCCGGGAGGTCGAGACCGGGCAGGCCGAGGGCCGCACCTTCCGCCGCTTCCTCGCGCAGGACGTGGCGAAGGGCGACCGCTTCACCGTCGATCCCGGCCGCCCCCCGGTGCGCCGTGCGTGGATGATCGGCGGGGCGCTCGCGCTCGTGGCGCTCGCGCTGGGCGGTGCCCTGCGTCACGCCATGCGCCGCGCCCCCGTGCCCGCCCCCACCCCCATGGCGGTTGACGCCGGCTCGCCGCCGCGGTAGATCTCACGCACAACTGATTCGCGCACGGGACCACGGAAGCCGGTGACATGCCGGCGCGGCCCCGCCACTGTATCGGGCATGCACGTCCGCTCACGTCGCCACTGGCCGCACGGCCGGGAAGGCGAGCGAGACTGCCCGGAGCCAGGAGACGATCCCGCGCGCGCCACACCAGCAGACCCTCGGGGGAGGGCTCGTGGCGATGTCGGCGGTCGCGCGCCTGCGCGCACCTTCGTGTCGTGTTCCGGGCATCCCTCCGTGCGGTCGGGATGCCCGCCGTGTTTCTGCGACACCGCCTCCTCGCGCTCGTCCTCGTCGCGCTCCTCGCCGCATGCGGCGCGGGGCGGGAGCCCTCGCGCGATACGGCCGGTTCGACCGCCGCCCAGGGCGCCCAGCGCGTGGGCGACGACGGGCTGCGCGACGACGACGGCGTCCCGCTCCAACGTGCCGCGCCTCCCCAACGCATCGTCTCGCTCAACCCCACCACCACCGAGATCCTCTTCGCCCTCGGGGCGGGGTCGCGCGTCGTGGGCCGCACGCACTGGGACATCTGGCCCGAGGCCGCCCGCCAGGTCCCCGACCTCGGCAACGGCATCCAGCCCAACGTCGAGACGATCCTCGGGGCGCACCCGGACCTGGTCATCCTGTACGCGAGCGCCGACAACCGCCGCGCCGCCGAGCGCCTGCGCGCCAGCGGCATCCCGGCCTATGCGTTCCGCGTGGACCGCGTGGACGACTTCTACCGCGTGACGCGCCAGCTCGGCGTCCTGCTCGGCGACACCGCGCGCGCGGGCGCCCTCGCCGACTCCGTGCGACGCAGCCTCGCGGCAGTGCATGCCGCCACCGCGCCGCTGCCGCATCCCACCGTCGTGCTCCCGATGTTCGACAACCCGCTCTACGTCATCGGCGGCGGCAGCTACCTGAGCGAGCTGGTGACGGTGGCCGGGGGGCGCAACGTGTACGACTCGCTCGCGGCGCCCTCGCCGCAGGTGTCCCTCGAGGACGTGCTCCGCCGCGCGCCCGAGGTGATCCTCGTGGGACCGGAGACGCGGCGGCACATGCTCGCCGATCCGCGCTGGCAGGTGCTTCCCGCGGTCACCGCGGGCCGCGTGCTCACCCTCGACACCACCCTCGTGCTGCGCCCCGGCCCCCGCCTCGGCGAAGCGGCGCGCTCGATCGCGGCGCTGCTGCATCCCGGCCTGCGCCCCTGATGCGCGACACCCGCCGCTGGCTCCTGCTCGCCGCCGCGCTCCTCACGGTGAGCCTCCTCGGGCTGATGCTCGGCGCGACGGTGATCCCGCCCGCCGACGTTTGGCGCGCCCTCGCCGGCATCGCCGATCCCACCACGCTCGCCGTGGTGCGCGCGCTCCGGCTCCCCCGCATCGCCCTCGCCGCCCTCGTGGGGGCGGGGCTCGGCATCTCCGGCGCCGCCCTCCAGGGCTCGCTCCGGAATCCGCTCGCGGAGCCCTACCTGCTCGGCGTGTCGGGAGGCGCCGCGGTGGGCGCGGCGATGGCGTTCGCCCTCGGCGCTCCCGCGGCGCTGCTCCCCATCGCCGCCTTCACGGGTGCCGCCGCCGCGGTGTCGGTCACCCTGCTCGTGGCGCGCGTGAGCGGGGTGCGCGCCGAGCCGCGCGTGCTCCTCACCGCGGGCGTGGTGGTCGGTGCCTTCGCCAACGCCGTGATCATGGTCGCGCTCGCGCACCTCCCCGCCGACACGGTGCGCAACGCGCTCTGGTGGATGATGGGCTCCGTGGCCGGCGCGTCTTGGGTGGAGGTGCGGTGGCTCGCCGGCTACCTGCTGCTCGGCGGGCTCGCGCTGGTCGCGTGGGCGCGCGACGTGGACATCCTCACCCTCGGCGAGGATGCCGCCGCCGGACTCGGCGTGGACGTGGACCGCGCCGCGCGGCGCGTCTACCTGGTGGCGGCGCTGGTCGCCGCGGCCACCGTCTCCGCCGCGGGGCTCGTGGGGTTCGTGGGGCTCGTCGTCCCGCACCTCGCGCGCGGCCTCGGCTTCCGCGCGCACCGCACCCTCCTCCCGGCGTCGGCGCTCGCCGGCGCGGCGCTCCTCGTCCTCGCCGACCTCGTCGCCCGCGCCGCGCGCCCCCCGTTCGAGTTCCCCCTCGGCGCGGTGACGGCGATCCTCGGCGTCCCCTTCTTCCTGACCCGCCTGCGGCGGCTTGCATGATCGCCTTCCGCGACGTCTCGGTGCGCTACCCGCGCCCCTCGTCCGCGGCCGCGGAGCCCGCGCGCGACGCGCTGCACCACGTGTCGTTCGAGGCACGGGCGGGACGCGTGACCGCGGTCGTGGGCCCGAACGGCAGCGGGAAGAGCACCACGGTGCGCGCGCTGCTCGGCCGCCTCCCCCTCGCGAGGGGCGAGGTCACCCTCGACGGCACGCCGCTCGACGCACTCTCCCGCGCCGAGGTGGCGCGACGCGTCGCCGCCGTGACGCAGCGCGAGGAGCTCACCTTTCCCCTCCCGGTGCACGAGTACGTGGCGCTGGGGCGCTATCCGCACATGGGTGCGTGGGCCCCAGCCGGCGCCGCCGACCGCGCCGCCGTGGAGCGCGCCATCGCCCTCGCCGACGTGGGCGCGCTGCGCGACCGTCGCGTGGACGCGCTCTCCGGCGGCGAGTGGCAGCGGGTGCGGCTCGCCCGCGCCCTCGCGCAGCAGGGCCGTGCGCTCGTCCTCGACGAGCCCACCACCTTCCTCGACATCGCGCACGAGATGTCGGTCTTCGAGCTGCTCGCGCAGCTCGCCCACGGCCACGGACTCGCCGTGCTCCTCGTGAGCCACCAGCTCAACCTCGTCGCGCGCTTCGCCGACCACCTCGTGCTCCTCCAGGAGGGGCAGATCGTCGCCGCCGGGACTCCCTCCGACGTGATGCAGGGGGAGATCCTCGAGCGCGTGTACGGCTGGCCACTCGTCGTCACCCGCGACCCCGCCGTCGGCGCCCCCTCGCTCGTGCCGCTGCGCGGCCGGGTGCGCCGGTGACCGCCGTTCACTTCATCCGACTCATGCCCTCGCCCTCGCTTCACCCCGCCCTCGCCCTCGGCCTCGCGGCCGGTGCGCTCCTCGTCGCCGCGCCCCGCTTGCACGCGCAGTCGCGCGACACCGCGCAGCTGGCGCCCGTGGTGACCACGGCGACCCGCAGCCCGCTCGCCGTGGATCGGGTCCCCGCCTCCGTCACCGTGCTTTCCGGCGACGCCCTCCGCGCGCAGGGCGTGACCCTCCTCGCCGACGCGCTGCGCCAGGTCCCGGGGGTGGCCGTCCAGCAGGCGGGCTCCTTCGGCGCGCAGTCGTCGCTCTTCATGCGCGGCGGGCAGGGCTCCTACACCAAGGTGATGATCGACGGCGTGGCGGTGAACGAGCCCGGGGGCGCCTTCGACCTGGCCACCATCTCCCTCGACAACGTGGAGCGGGTGGAGGTGGTGCGCGGCCCCGTGAGCGTGCTGTACGGATCCGACGCGGTCACCGGGGTGGTGAACGTGATCACCCGCCGGGGATCCGCGGGCGCGGCAGCGCGCACCGGCTCCCTCGCGCTGCGTGGCGGCACCTACGGCAGCTACGACGTCACCGCCGACGCGGCACGCACCGGTGCGCGGCTCAGCGGGTCGCTGGGGGGCGGGGTGCACACCAGCCGCGGCATCTACGCCTTCAACAGCGACTACCGCAACAGCGCGGTGAGCGGCGCCCTGTCCGGGGCAGCGTGGGACGGGGCGACGCTCCAGGCCTCCGCCCGCTTCAGCGACGTGCGCGCCGACTACCCCACCGACTACACCGGCGCGGTGGTGGACTCGAACGCCTTCCGCACCGAGCGGCGCACCGTGCTCTCCACCGAGCTGGCCCAACGACTCGCCCGGGGCGCGGAGCTCCGGCTCGTGGCCACCTCGGCGCTCACTACCGCGTCCGTGGTGGACCCGGCGAACGATCCCGCCGCGTCAGCCAGCGACTACGACACGCACACCCGCCGGCAACTCCTGGAGCTGCGTGCCTCCGCGCCGCTCGCCGCGGGCCTCTCCCTCGCCGCGGGCGCGAGCGCCGAGTGGCAGGGGGCGATCGCCACCAACGTGACCACCGGCCCCTGGGGCGCCACCGACGAGACGCGCGGCGCGCGGCGCAACCGCGGCGCGTGGGCGCAGCTCGAGGGCTCCTGGCACGCGACCACCGTCGTCGCCGGCGGGCGCTACGACCACAGCGAGAGCTTCGGCGAGTTCGACACCTGGCGGCTCGCCCTCTCGCACCGGCTTCGCACCGGCACGCGGGTGCGGGGAAGCGTCGGCACCGCCTTCCGCGAGCCTTCCTTCGGCGAGAGCTTCGCCACCGCGTTCTCGATCGCGAACCCTGCGCTGCGCCCGGAGCGCACGCGGAGCTGGGAGGTCGGCGCCGAGCAGCCCCTCGCGGCCGGCCGCCTGCTCCTCGGCGTCACCGGCTACAACCAGCGCTTCTCCGACCTCATCGTGTACCAGCCGGTGGGGACCAGCGCTCAATATCGGAACGTCGCCACCGCGCGCGCCAACGGCGCCGAGGTGACGGCCACCGCGTTTCCCGCCGCCCACTGGGTAGTGGACGCGAGCGCGAGCTACGTGGACACCCGCGTGCTGAGCGCCGGGCTCACCGGGAGCATGGCGCAGGG
>DASWVQ010000223.1:0-4124 GCA_036401195.1 Gemmatimonadaceae bacterium | reverse complement strand
GACTTCGGCGACGGCGATCGCGGCGAACACCGCCGCCCCCGCGACGATCACGGCGATCCCGCGCATCATGATGAACCAGCGGGCGTAGTGCCGCCGCTGCTGGAGGGCGCTCGGGGGGCTGCCGTCGGCCGACTCGTCGAGGAGGGGCCCGGCGGCGAGCACCGGGGGGCCGATGCGGACCATCAGCCACGCCGCCACCGCCGCGGCGACCAGGGCGATGGCGGCCCCGCGGATGCGGTGGAGCTGCCGCACCACCACCTCACCCCCCGCCATCAGCCAGCTCTGCTCGACCACCTCGTAGAGGAGGCCGGCGAGGAGGACGAGGAGGAAGGCGGGGAGCATCGACCAGAGGCGCGCCACCGTCGGCGGGGGCCGCCAGGGGGCGGCCTCCGGATCCTCCCGCCACTCCGCCACGGTTGGCATGGATCCTCCCCGGAAAACCCGTGCAGGAATATGGGTGCCGTGTGGGGCGCTGCCTGTAGAGGAATCACCCCGATTGCCCTGCGGGATTGCCCGACAGCCGGGGGCGCCACGCGGCCGGGGGCGGGCGGTTGCGCCATCCCCTTCCATGAGGGATACTCGGGCGGCGATGACGACCCCCTACGAACACACCCAGCGAAGCCGGCGCATGGCCACCCTGATGGGGGCGGCCGCGGTCGGCGCCCTGGCCGCGGCGATCGCGCCCTCGCGCGAGGCGATGCCCACCGGGCCGCGGGTCACCCTCCTCGCGGTCGTGGGGGCGCTCGCCGCGAGCGCGGTGGTCTTCTCGCGGCTCACCATCCGCGTCGCCGGGGGGGAGCTCCGCTGGCACTTCGGCGCGGGGATGCTGCCGAGGAGCGTCCCCATTGCGGCGATCGCACACGCGGAGCCCACGAGGACCGGGGTGCTCGACGGCTGGGGGATCCACTTCACCATGCGCGGCTGGCTGTACAACGTGGCCGGGCGCGACGCGGTCCTCGTCACCCGGACCGACGGCAAGCGCTTCCTCCTGGGAACCGACGAGCCCCGGGCGCTGGCGGACGCGATCCTGGAAGCGCGGGCGACGTCATCCGGCCGATGAAGGGGGTCGTCCTCACGGCGCTCCTGCTGGCGTCCGCACTCACCGCCCTCGCGCACTATGCCGACCGCCCGGAAGGGACCTGGCACCGCATCCGGCGGGAGGGGGTGGTCCGCATCGGATACGCGCCCGAGCCCCCCTTCGCCTTCCGCCTCCCCGACGGTCGGGTGACGGGGGAGGCGCCCGAGATCGCGCGGGCGGTCTTCGCCCGGCTCGGCGTCCGCCGCATCGAATGGGTGCAGGCGGAGTTCCGCGCGCTCATCCCGGAGCTCCAGGCGGGGCGGTTCGACGTGGCCGCGGCCGGGATGTACATCACCCCCGAGCGCAGCCGGCTGGTGGCCTTCAGCCTCCCCACCTTCGCCACCAGCACGGCCCTCCTCGTTCCCGCCGATTCGGCGGCCGTCCTGTGCGGCATCGCCCCCCTGCGCCGGCGCGCCACGGCGCGACTCGCGGTGCTGGAGGGGGCGGTGGAAGGGGCACTGGCGCGGGAGGCGGGGTTCCCCGCGCACCGGCTGCTGCTCGTCCCCGACCTGAGCACCGGGCTCCAGGCGCTTCGCACCGGGGAGGCGCAGGCGCTGGCGATGACGCAGGTGACGCTGCGCGACGCCGCGCGACGTGAGCCGGGATTCGCCGCCGTCTTTCCCCTCTGCGACTCGCCCGCGGTGATGCCGCCCACCGGGGAGGGCGCCTTCGCCTTCCGCCTCGGCGACCCCCTGCTGCGCCGAGCCGTCGACGAGGAGCTGCGGAGGTTCGTGGGGTCGCCCGCGCACCTCCGCCTGGTGGCGCCCTTCGGCATCACCCGCGCCGACCTTCCCCGGAGGGTGACGCCCTGACCCCCCTGCGACGGGTGGCCGAGCAGTTCCAGGCCCGCGACCGGCGGGGGCGGCTGCGCCGCTTCCTCGGCGTCGCCCCCGAGGTGCTCACCGCCCTCGTCGCGGCGGTGCTCTTCGCCGTGGTGCTCCAGTGGCGCTACCTGCGCGATCGCGCGGAATTCCAGCACGCCACCTCGGCGATCGACAACGCCACGCAGGCCCGGCTCTTCGCGACGCGCTCCTACCTGATCGTGCGCAGCATCGAGGCGGGAGACCGCACCTTCACCGCTGGCGACGCCGACGCCATGCTCGACCGAGCGAAGCTCGCGCTCGAGGACTGGCTCGACGGGCGCTCCGCCCCCGCCTGGGCCGCGGACACCCCGTTGCGCGACCAGGAGGTGCGGCGGCTCGCGGGCGACTACCTGGGGGACCTCGAGGCGCTGCGCCGCACCCTGCGCGACGACCCATCCCCGGCACGCGCCCTCGCGCTGCGGCGCACCTACTCGCGGGTGGAGGCGCGGGGCGACAGCATCGGCCACCGCGCCGCGGTCCTGCTGCGCGGGCGCGAGGCGCGCGATCGCCTCCAGCACGAGGTCACCCTCTTCCTCCTCGCCTTCGCCATCGTGCTGGCGGGCGGGTGGCTCAATCGCATCGCGCGCAGCGCGCGGATGCTCGCCGAGCGGGAGCGCCTGGTCCAGCGGCTCACCGCGCTGCTCGCGGTGGCCCGTACCCCAGAGGAGGTGGCCGAAGCGGTGGCCGAGGAGGGGATCCGCGCCAGCGGCGCCGGGCATGGGTCGCTCGGCCTGGTCTCCGAGGACCGGCGCACGGTGCGGGTCGTGGGCCGGGCGGGGCCCGCGCCGCCGGGGTGGGACACCTTCCCCCTCACCTCGCGCGTTCCCGCAGCGGTGGCGATCGCGTCGCACTCGTCGGTGTTCGTGGAGAGCCAGCGCGAGATGCGCCAGCGCTTCCCCGACCTCGTGCGCCCCGGGTCCGATCACGTGTGCGCGATCGCCGTGGTGCCGCTCGTGCGCGCGACCAGCCGCGAGCCGTCGGATCACCCGCCGGTGCTCGGCTACCTCTCCTTTTCGTTCATGCACGACCGGGCCTTCCCCACGGAAGAGCGCCGGTTCCTCGAGACGCTGGGCGACATCACGGCGCAGGCGATGGCGCGTGCCACCGGGTTCATGGCGGAGCGCGAGGCCCGCGCCGAGGCGCACGCCGAGCGGCAGCGGCTCGCGCTCATCCTGGAGCGGCTGCCCATCGGCGTGGCCGTGGTGGACCCCGCCGGCAGGGTGGTGCTCTCGAACCGGCGGGCGGCCCAGCTGCTCGGGCAGGCGATCGATCCGGGGGAGGGGGTGGAGCAGCTGCGGGGCTTCACCTTCCATCACGACGACGGGCGCGCCTACCGCCCCGAGGAGTACCCGCTCGCCCGCGCCCTGCGCGGGGAGTCGGTGGTGGGGGAGATCATGCGGGTGCGCATCCCCGCCGGGAGCGAGATCCCGCTGGCGGTGACGGCCGGGCCCGGGCCGCTTGCACCGGGCGGGGCGCCCAGCTTCGCCGTCGCGGCCTTCTTCGACGTCGCGCCGCTGGAGCGGGCGCAGCACGCGCTGCGCGAAAGCGAGGCCCGGTTGCGGCAGATGGCGGAGCGCCTCCCGGTGGGAGTCTTCGTCACCGACGCCGCGGGCAGCGTGACCTACGGCAACCCGCGCCTGGCGGAGATCTTCGGCGCCCCGCTGGGCGACATCCTGCGCGACGGCATCATGGCGTTCATCGCGCCGGAGGACCGCGCGCGCATGGAGGAATCGCGTCGCCGCTTCCGCGCCGCCGGCCCCGACTCGGCGCGCTTCGAGTTCCGCGTGCGCCACGCCGTCACGGGCAAGCTGCGGCAGGTGGTGATGGAGAGCAGCGCACAGCGCGGGCGCGGGGGCGAGGCAGAGGGCACGGTGGGGGTGGTGGAGGACGTGACCGAGCAGCGGGCCCTCGAGGCGCAGCTCGCGCAGTCGCAGAAGATGGAGGCGATCGGCCGCCTCGCCGGCGGGGTGGCGCACGACTTCAACAACCTGCTCACCGCGATGCTCGCGTCGACCGACCTCCTGCTCGAGGACACGCCCCCGGGCGACGCGCGGGTGGGCGACGTGCGCGAGATCCGCGACGCGGTGCTGCGCGCCTCGGAGCTCACCGGGCAGCTGCTCGCCTTCAGCCGCCGCCAGGTGATCCAGCCGCGCGCCATCGACGTGAACGCCCTCGCGCAGGGC
>DASWVQ010000222.1:0-2968 GCA_036401195.1 Gemmatimonadaceae bacterium | reverse complement strand
GTTCAGCGGCGCGCGGACGGCGCCGGACGCCCGCCGGGATTCCACACCGGCGCCGCGCCGTTCGCGAGCAGCACCACCGCCCCCGCGCCCGCGCGGATCACCGCCGTCATGTGCGGGACGTCGACCCGCGACACCTCGTCGGCGGGGGTGTGGTAATCGGCGTGCATGTTGTAGGTGGACAGCGTGTGCGCCGGGATCCCCGCCTGCGCGAAGGCGATGTTGTCGCTGCGCATGAAGAACTGCTGCTCGGGACGGCGGTCGGGGCCGATCGGGAGCCCCGCCGCGGCGAAGGTGCTCCCCATGGTGGAGCGCTCGAAGCCGGTGAGCCAGGCGCGCCCGCTCCCCCCGGCGAGCGAGTCGGGGCGGCCGATCATCTCGATCTCGAGGTTGGCCACGAACTGCGCGAGGGGGATGGGCGGGTGCTGCATGAACCAGCGCGTCCCCACCAGCCCCACCTCCTCGCCGGTGGTGGCGGCGAAGATCACGGTGCGCTTCGGCCGCGGACCGGCCGCGAGGAATCGCGCGATCTCGATCACCGCCACCGTGCCGCTCGCGTCGTCGTCGGCCCCGTTGTAGATCGAGTCGCCGTTCACCGCGCGGCCCACGCCGAGGTGATCGTAGTGCGCGTCGACCAGCACCACCGAGTCGCGCAGCCGCGCATCGCTGCCGCGGAGGATGCCGACGACGTTCACCGCGGTGCGCCGCCGCTCCACGGGGACGGTGTCGAGCGCGGCGAACGAGGGCACCGCGCGCGGGCGCACCCCGCGCGGCGTGGTCGCGAGCATCACCGGCACCCGCTGGAAGTAGCCGCTGTCCCCCGCGGGCTCGAGCCCGATGCGCGCGAACTCCGCGGCGATCAGCCGCGCGGCGCGTGCGCCCCCCGCGCTGGCGGTGGCGCGCCCCTCCATCGAGTCGGCGGCGAGCGCGCCGAGGAGGCGACGGACCTCCGGCTCGGTGATCACCCGGGCGGGACTCGGGGCGGCGACGGGACGCGCGCAGCCGGCGAGCACCAACGCGGCGGCGACGAGCACGAGACGGGACATGGGGGTGGGCACGGGCGGCATGGCAGGAGTGGGCGATCCGGGGGGCCGACGGCGAGCAGCGGTGCGCCGCCTCGCCGACGTAGCCTAGCCGGGAGATCCCCGCTTCACCACGGGGTTGCTTCGGCTTATGTTCGGGTGTGGCCCGCTATCACCCGCTCACCAGGATCGCCCCCGGCGAGCGCCTCCCTCGCGCCGCCGAGGTGGAGCGCGAAACCCTCGCCCTGGCGCGCCGGGCGCTGACGCTCGCCTACGATTGCGGGCGGCTGCCGCGCGGCGACCCCGAGTTCACCCGCGTGCGACGCGAGGTGACGGCGGCGCGGCGGCAGCTGGCCACGCGACTGCGCGAGCTCCAGGCGCTCGCGGCGGGAGAGGCGCGGCTCGACCTGCACGAGCAGCTGAACGCACGCCTCTGGTCGATCTACAACGCGGTGCCCGGCGAGCTCGCCGCGGCGAGCGACGCCGAGCTGCGACGCGTGCGCCAGCTCGTGATGAAGACCATCGAGTGGTTCGGGCAGCGCACCGCCGGCTAGCGGTCGGCGACCAGCGCGGCGACGCGCTGCTCCTGCGCGAGGCGATCCCCCTCCACCACGTCCTGGAGGGTGAGGGTGAGGGAGAACTTCGAGAACTTCGTCTTCACCTGCACCGGGTAGCGATTGGCGTCGTCGCTGAACCAGATCTGCGCGTCGCCATTCTCCGAGAAGAGGCCGTTCGCGCGGATCGAGGGCTTCACCACGGTCGACGCGAAGCGCCCCGCGCCCACCTTCACCGTCTCCGTCCCCACGCCGGCGAGCACCACCGGGTTGCGGTCGGGTCGGAAGTAGCGGTCGTCGCGCCGCACCTCGCCCACGCGCAGCCCCGCGGCACGCACCGCGTAGATGAACGAGCCGTCGTCGAGCGGCTGGTGCACGCTCGGCTGGAGCGGCTCGTCGTTCTTCCGGTACTGCGCGCGCTCCGGGTAGATCTCGTAGGTCGTGTGCCGCTTGTAGCCCCCCTCGGCAATCTGCTGCACGTGGCGCAGCGACGCGAGCGTCTGCACGTCGATCCAGCTCTCGTAGCGGTCGCGCACGCGATAGAAGGGGATCCCGCCCTCGATGGTGAAGACGACGTGGTACGCCGGCCGGCCGCGCACCGTCTCGATGTTCGCCACCGTCATGCGCGCGGTGCCGGCGGGGATCCCGCCGAAGTGCACCTTGTAGGTGAGCTGCTCGCCCACGGCGAAGGGCACGGGCGCCATCGCGTACGACGCGGGCGCGAGGGACACGGCGTCGCCCGCGGCGAAGCGCGGCGCACCCTGCGCCTCGGCGCGCACGGCGAACAGGGTGAGCGCGGTGAGCACCGCGAGGACGAGCCCCAGCCGCACGCGCGCCAGCCGGGGGGCCGGCAGGGGCAAGGCCTTCGCGAGGACTCGGTCGAACTGGCGTCTGGTCATCCTGGGCTCCAACGTCCAGCAAATGGACAGTGCATATATGAACTTCGCGGGCGAAGCGATCGCCTCGCGACGTACCACGTGATCAGCAGAGCGCGGTCAGCGCCTTGAGCAGGACCTCGCCATCGCGCGGATCGAGGCGCGAGGCCAGGTCGAGCTGTACATCCCGTACGGCGGCGGCGCCCGCGGAGTGTCGCTCCGCGCCCAGCGGGGTGAGGAGGGCCTGGATGGCCCGCCGGTCCTCCGGGTGCGCCGTGCGCTTCACCAGCCCGTCGGCCTCCAGGCGATCCACCAGCTGCGTGACGTTCGACCGCACGCACTTGAGGCATCCCGCCAGCTCGCTGAGGGCGAGCGGCCCGCCCGCCTTGGCGAGCTGGTCGAGCGCCTGGAACTTGGCCGCCGAGAGCCCAACCCCTTCGAGCGCCCGTTCGACACGTTCCTGGATGTTCCGGGCAGCGCCCAGCAGCGCGAGCATCCCCTGCTCGAGCTTCTGGGGGTC
>DASWVQ010000221.1:0-12933 GCA_036401195.1 Gemmatimonadaceae bacterium | reverse complement strand
CGCGCCTGCGGCGCGCACGGTCCACGCGCGGGCTCGGCGCCGCTTCGGCGCGCGCGCCATCAGCGGTGGCTGGGGGAGCCTCGCCTGCCGCGCGCCACACCGGCCCCCGGTTCGCGCAGGGACCCCTCGCCCGAAGCGACGCGCGGCGCCTTGTAGGCGACCCACCACCCGGTTAACTTTCCCCGTCTGGCGTTGTTCCGCCTCGGGAGAGATGGCCGAGAGGCTGAAGGCACCGGTTTGCTAAACCGGCATAGGGGGTCAACCTCTATCGCGGGTTCGAATCCCGCTCTCTCCGCTCGAAGAGCCCGCCCCCGGCGGGCTCTTCGTACATGGACCCTGTCGGCACCCGCGCCACCCGCTCCACCGGCGCCCCCCGCACCACTCGTCCGCCATGCCCGCCACCCCCCGCCTCCGCTTCGCTCCCTCCCCCACGGGGTTCCTCCACGTGGGCGGTGCGCGCACCGCGCTCTTCAACTGGCTCTACGCGCGGCACTACGGCGGGCAGTTCCTCCTCCGCGTGGAGGACACCGACAGGCAGCGCAGCACCGACGACTCCACCCGCGCCATCTTCGAGGGCCTCACCTGGCTCGGCCTCGACTGGGACGAGGAGGTCGTCTACCAGGGAGCGAACCTCGAGCGCCACCAGGCCGACGCCCGCCGCCTCGTGGAGAACGGCCACGCCTACCGCTGCTTCTGCACCACCGAGCAGCTCGCGGAGCAGCGCGCCGCCGCCGAGGCCCGCGGCGAGGCCTTCCGCTACGACCGACGCTGCCACCGCCTCCCGGCCGACGAGGTCACCCGCCGCGTCGCCGCCGGCGAGCCACACGTGGTCCGCTTCCTCATGCCCGAGGGTACCACCTCCTGGGTGGACCTCGTCCATGGCGAGATCACCTTCCCCAACAAGGACATCGGCGAGGGGGACTTCATCATCCTCCGCTCCGACGGCACCCCCATCTACAACATGGCGGTCGTCTCCGACGACATCGCCATGCGCATCACCCTCGTGATGCGCGGGGACGACCACATCTCCAACACGCCGAAGCAGATCCTGCTCTACCAGGCGCTGGGTGCCGAGCTCCCGCAGTTCGGCCACCTGCCCATGATCCACGGCACCGACGGGAAGAAGCTCTCCAAGCGCCACGGCGCCACCGCGGTGGGCGACTACCAGCACATGGGCATCCTCCCCCAGGCGATGCTCAACTTCCTCGCCCTCCTCGGCTGGTCCCCCGGCAACGACGTGGAGGTCATGTCGCTCCCGGAGATGGTCGAGCGCTTCGACGCCGGCAACCTGCTCAAGTCGGCCTCGGTCTTCGACCCGAAGAAGCTGGAGTGGATGAACGGCCAGCACCTCGCGCGCATGACCGCGGAGGAGCTCGCGCCGCGGGTGATGCCCTACCTCGAGCGCGCCGGCCTCGCCGCGGAGGCCGACCTCGAGGGGCGGCGCGAGTGGCTGCACCAGCTCCTCGACCTCCTCAAGGTGCGCTCGCGCACCCTCGACGAAGTCGTGCGCCAGGCCGAGCCCTATTTCCGCGAGCCCGTCGCGTACGAGCCCGACGCGGTGGCGAAGCAGTGGAAGGATCGCGACGCGAGCCGTGCCCTCCTCGCCGAGATCCGCGAGCTGCTCGGCGCACTTCCCACGTGGGATGCCGCGTCCATGGAGGAGGGGCTCCGCCAGCTCGCCGAGCGCCGCGGGGTGGGCGCCGGGAAGCTCTTCCAGCCCTTGCGGGTCGCGCTCGTGGGCGGCACCGTGAGCCCCGGCATCTTCGACGTGCTCCTCCTCCTGGGCCGCGCTGCTTCCCTGGCCCGCCTCGACGCCGCGATCCGCTTCCTGGGGTAGCGCGCGTCGGGAGTCATGCCGGCCCTCCCCCCGGTGCCCATGCCCCGCCCCGCCCCCGCCCGGAATCGCCTCACCCGACGCTGCGCCACGGTCCTCGCGATCCTGGCGCTCGTCACCGCCGGTCGCGTTGACGCGCAGCGCCCCGGCGCCATCGCCGGCCGCGTCACCGACGACGCGGGCGCCCCGGTGCCCGCCGCGACCATCGCCCTCGCGAGCGCCGACAGCGCGATCACGCGCCTCGACCTCACCGGCGCGGACGGGCGATTCCGCATCGGCCTCCTCCCTCCCGGGCGCTACCAGCTCACCATGCGCCGCCTCGGCTTCCGCCCCCTCGTGCGCGCCGGCGTGGTGGTGCGCCCCGGCGAGGCGACCGCGGTCGAGCTGCGCGCGGATCGTGCCGCCACCACGCTCGACGCGATCGTGATCGGCGCGGCGCCCAACGAGCTGCGGCGCGACGACACCCGCTCGGGGATGACCGTGGACGAGATCGAGCTCGCGGCCCTTCCGGTGGGCTACGACGTGAACTCCATCGTCGCCTTCACCCCCGGCGCGCGCCCCGACCAGCTCTGGGGGGGCGCCACCGAGCAGGCCAACAGCTACGTGGTGGACGGCGTCGCCCTCAACCATCCCGGCCTCGGCGGCGCCCTCCTCCCCCTCAATCCGAGCTGGCTCCAGGAGCTCGAGGTCACGGGGCTCGGGGCGGGGGCGCAGTTCGGCAACTTCCAGGGGGGGCTCGTCCGCGCCGTCACGAAGCGCGGCTCCAACACCCGCGCCGGCTGGCTGCGCGCGAGCGGCGAGACGCGGGCGCTCAACGGCACCAACGTCGGCGTGTCGGAAACGGCCTCCGAGCTCACCGCCCGGCGCGACGTGGAGGGCGAGCTGCGTGGCCCCATCGTCCGCGATCGCCTCTTCTACTACGCCTCCGCGCAGGCGCTCCAGCGCGAGAGCCGCGCCCTCGACCACCTGCACGGCCCCCTCACCGACCGCGCCTTCCTCGCGCACCGCGGGGAGCACCGCGAGCAGAAGCTGTTCGCCAAGCTCACCTGGCAGGCGACGCCGCACGACGAAGTGGAGCTCTCGGCCGCACGGGTGAGCGTGTCCGCCGAGCAGTACGGGCAGACCGGCTTCGAGTCGGCCGACGCGGGGCTCCGCCTGCGCGCCCCCACCACGCTGGCGAACCTGGGCTGGCGTCGCACCCTGGGGAGCAGCGCCTCGCTCGACGTGCGGGTCGCGCACGCGCGCAGCGAGGAACGGCGCGACCCGTACGCCGGCCCCGACGTCCCCGGCGTGGTCGCGCGCGAGATCGGGGGCGACCGCGCCTTCCAGAACGCCGCCTTCCGCTCGGTCGCCGCGCCACGGAGCACGGTGCTCGCCGCGCAGCTCGACGGATCGCTCACCCTCGCGGGCGCGCGGCACTTCCTCTCCGGCGGCGTCGACCTCTCCGCCGCGCGCCACCGCCGCACGCAGCTGCGCAACGGCGGCATGACGTGGCGGCCGAGCATCGGGTCGCCCCCCGAGTATCCGCAGGAGCCGCCGGGATGGTACGGCACCGCGGGCATCGTCCCGCTGAACGTGGGGGGCGAGGTGCGGCTCGACGCCGACCTCACCAACGGCGCGGCCTTCGTGGAGGATCGGGTGGAGTTCGGTCCCCGCCTCTCCCTCGTGGCGGGCGCGCGGCAGGGATGGTGGCGCGGCGCGCTGCGCCCCGCGTCGGGCGCCGCGCGCATCGAGGCGGTGCGCGATGCCGCGCTCGAGCCGCGGCTGGGGCTCATCGTCGACCCCGCGGGGCGCGGCAACACGGTGGCGCGGCTGCACTGGGGGCGCTACCACCAGTACCTCTTCGCGCAGTTCTTCGACCGCGTGCAGGGCGCCGGCGTCTTCACCAACGAGCAGCTCTGGTATTACTACGGCACCGTCGCCGACGCGCGGCGGGGGTTCAGCGCCGCCACCCGCGACTCGCTCGCCGCCGCGGGCACGCTGCGGCTGGTGCAGGAGCAGGTGCTCAACGAGGAGGGCAAGGTCAGCGGGTACCGGCAGCCCTGGATGGACCAGTTCGTGGCCAGCGTCGCGCAGCGCCTCGGCACGCGCTGGTCCGCGGAGGTGACGTACATCAACCGGCGCAACCGCGGGCTCGTCGCCCTGGTGGATCGAAACCTCGCCACCAACTACACGCGCGTGGAAAACGTGCTCGTAGTGGATCGGTTCGACCGGCCGATCCTCGACGCGGATGGCCGCCCCCTGATGCTGCGCGAGGTCTACCTCCCGAACAACAGCCTGGCGCTCGGCGTGCAGACGGCCGCCGCCACGCCGGGACATCCCCCGGTCCCGAACTTCCGCACCGGCGACCTCGCGCGGCTCACCTGGGATCCCGACTACGCCATCACCGCCGCGCCGGGCGCGCAGCGTGACTTCGAGTCGGCGCAGCTCCGCGTGACGGGGCGGCTCCCCCTCGCCACGATCACGGGATCCCTCGCCTTCTCGCGGCTGGTGGGGAACGTGTACAGCGTCACCGGCTACGACGACCCCGCGGGGCGGGGCGCGGGACCCTGGGTGCACCCGAACGAGGCGATCGACGCCTTCGGCCGCCTGCCCGACGTGAACGAGATGGAGGCGAAGCTGCGGGTGAGCGGCGGGCTCCCCTGGAAGCTGCGCGGTGGCGCCTTCTTCACCGCCGTCACCGGCGAGCGCTACTCGGCCACCTATACGCACGACGCCTTCGTCTACGACCTCGCGGTGCGCGATCCCCTCACCTCGCCCGACACCGTGCGCTTCGCCCCGGTGATCGTCGCTCCCCTCGTGGGGCAACGGGTGTTCCTCGAGCCCCGGGGAAGCCGGATCTATCCCACCCGCCTGCTCCTCGACCTCCATCTGGAGCGGAGCGTCCCCCTGGTGCGCTCGGAGCTGGTCGTGCTCGCCGACGCGTTCAACGTGCTCGGCGAATCGGGGGTGATCGAGGCGAACACCACGGTGGATGCCCTCACCGACCCGAACGCTTCGGGGCCCTTCGGCTCGGCGAGGGAAGGCACACCCCCCCGGACCGTCCGGCTCGGCGTCGCCCTCCGATTCTGACCTTCGTTGCGCCGGACGAACGGGGTTGAATAAGGGCGAAAACGAGGAAAAGGCCTCGTCCTTCCCGGGCAGGGCGACGCTCCAAACGGCCCGGCTCCAGGCTCATTTCCAGCAACTTGTCGTTTTCGTCCTTCTCTCGTTTTCGCCGTTCTCTTACCTGATCGTCATTGCGAAGCGTGCTCCATCCCCATTGGAGCGCATGGATTCAAGCGACACTTGCACCCGGTTCTGAAGCCCGCAGCGACGGATTGGTACAGTCAACTGACCGTTTGATTATTGACCCCGACCGGACGAACGGTACATTAGCGGAAACACCTGCGGCTCCCCGCAGCGGCCATCGCCGCCTCGGGGAGCGGCTCTTATGAAAGCCTGGGGGCAGCGATGCCGGAGCCACTCACTCAGCTGGAGCGGAGGATCTATCAGTACATGATAGACTTCCTCGCCGAGAACACGTACCAGCCGAGCATCCGTGAGATCGCGAAGAAGTTCCGCATCAAGTCCACGAAGACGGTGTCGGACCTTCTGCACGCGCTGAGCACGAAGGGCTACATCGAGCGCGACCAGTCGCGGTCGCGCGGGGTGCGGATCCTCGGATTCGCCGCCGCGGGGCAGGTGCAGCCGGTGCCGATCTACGCGCGGGTGAACGCGGCCGAGCCGGCGCTGCTCCCGGAGCTTCGCCAGGGCTACATCACGATGGACCGCCGCTTCCTGCCGAGCGACGACGTCTTCTTCCTGAAGATCCAGGGCGACGCGATGGCCCGCCGCGGGATGCTCAACGGCGACTACGTGCTGGTGTCGCCCTCCACGCGCGCGAAGGACGGCGACGCGGTGGCGGTGCGGCTGGGCGAGGAGACGGCGGTGCGCACGCTGCAGCACCGCGGGATGACGCTGGTGCTGGAGGCCGCGGCCGAGGGGGAGCGCGCGATCGAGGTGGGGCCGCGCGACAATTTCGCGATCCTCGGCGTGGTGGCGGGGGTCTTCCGCCCGTACTTCGAGACCGCGATGACGACGGCCTCCGACGAGATGGTCACCTCGCTCGAGCACCCGGCGTCGCCGGTGATGCCCGCGCTCCTCTCGTAGCGAGCCCTCAGGGCGACGCGGGCGCCGGCTTCTGGTCGCGCGGGGAGGCATCGCCCCCCGTGCTCTGCGCGCGGAGCTTCATGAGCTCCGCGCGTTCCTTTTCCCGGCGGGCCCGGATGCGCGCCACCGCGCGCTTGAACTCGTCCCCGCCCTCCGCCTTGTTCGCCTGGTACATGATGTCGGCGCGCGCATAGGCGGCGTGGCGGCCACGCTCGAGCTCCGTGGGATTGCCCTGCGCGTTGATCGGGAGGAGGGCGATGAGGGCGTTCGGGATCATGAACTTCCCGAGCCGGATCCCTCCCTGGTCCCACCCCCACTTCCGCCCGTCCTTGTCGGTGGTCGTCCAGTCGCCGGGCTTCCGCTGCGGGTGCTCCTGCGCGAAGCGCACCGAGTCCTCGTACACGCCGAAGGCGGCCTTCACCGTGGAGTCCACCCGCTGGGCGCGCGTCTTGGGCGCGGGAACGAATGGCCCCTCTTCCCAGAGCCCGTCCACGTAGCCGGGGCGGACCCCGGTGGCCGCGGTCCCCGAGCCGGTACCGGACCCCACCCCGTCGCCCCGGCCGCCGCCGATGCCGCCCCCCGTGCCCCCGTCGGTGGGACGCGACGGGGTGGTGGGAACCGTGGTAGGGATGGTGGTGGGGGCGACCAGCTGCGCCGGGGGCGCGGGACGCTCGCTCCGGGCCGGCGGCTTCTCCCCCGGCGTGCTGCTCCCTCCCCCGCCCGCGGCGGGGCCCACCGGGGTGTAGATGATCCGCTCGGGGGTGATCTTCGGCTGCCGCTGGATCCCCACCAGCTCGGCGATGTCGTACCGGAAGACGATGTTCAGCAGCGCGACCGCCACCGCCACGTGGACGATGACCGACACGACGAAGGCGCTCCGCGAGCGGCGCTTGCCGCCGCGGTCGGGCATCTCGAGGCGGAGCGGATCGCGCGTCACGCGGGCACCGCCGCGAAGGACGCGAGCACGCGGCCGGCGCGCTGCGCCGCCTCGGCGATCCGCTCCGGCGACGTGATGAAGGAGATGCGGAAGAAGCCCTCCCCCCCCGCCCCGAAGCCGCTGCCGGGCATGACGATCACCCCTTCCTCCTCCATGAGCCGGTCGGCGAAGTCGGCGCTCTTCACCCCCTCGGGGAGCGGGACCCAGAGGTACATGGTGGCGCGGGGCACCTCGCAGGTGAACCCGGCCTCGCGGAAGGCGCGCACCGCGGCATCGCGCCGCTCGCGGAACACGGCCACGTTCTGCGGCACGAACTGGTCGTAGCTCTCCAGCGCCGCCACCGCCGCCGCCTGCACGGCCATGAACTGGCCGGTGTCCACGAACGACTTCACCCGCGCCAGCGCCCCGGCGATCTCCGGCCGCGCCACCGCCCACCCGCAGCGCCACCCCGTCATGTTGTACGTCTTCGACATCGAGTGGAACTCGATCGCCACCTCGCGCGCCCCGTCGATCTCGAAGATGCTCGGCGGCACGTAGCCGTCGAAGGCCATCTCGGAGTAGGCGTTGTCGTAGACGAGCAGGATGTCGAGCTCCCGGCAGCGCTGCACCACGCGCTGGAGGTACGGCATGGGGGCGATCGCCCCGGTGGGATTGTTCGGGTAGTTGAGGTAGAGGATCCCGGCGCGGCGGAGCACGTCGTCGGGGATCTCGTCGATCTCCACCAGGAAGTCGGTGCGCGGGCGCAGGGGATAGCGGTACGCCTCGGCGCCCACGAGGAGGGTGCCCCCCTGGTAGGAGTTGTACCCCGGCTCGGGGATGATCCCCACCCGCCCCGGCTCCAGGTAGGCGAAGGCGAGGTGGGAGATCCCCTCCTTCGACCCGAGGAGGGGGACGACCTCGGTGTACGGATCGAAGCGCTGGCCGAAGCGCTTCTCCATCCAGGCCGACACCGCCTCGCGGTAGGCGGGAAGCCCCATCCCGAAGCCGTAGCGCTGCATCGCCGGCTCGCGCGAGGCGCTGTGCAGCCGCTCCAGGGCGGCGGCCGGGGGCGCGAGGTCGGCGTCGCCGGCGCCGAGGTCGATCACGTCCACGCCGCGCTCGATCAGCGCCTTCTTGCGGGCGGGAATGCGCGCCAGGACGTACTCCGGCAGGGTGTGCAGTCGCTCGGAGATCTGGGGCACTAGCGGTCCTGGATCACGGGGTTGCCGACGCGGCTCAGGCCGACGATCTCCACTTCTACCATGTCGCCCTCGTGAAGTTCCCCCACGCCCGAGGGGGATCCGGTGAGCACCAGGTCCCCGGGCTCCAGGGTCATCACCTGCGAGGCGTAGGCCAGCAGGGTGGGAATGTCGAAGGCCATCTCCGAGGCCCGGCCGCGCTGGCGCTCGGCACCGTTCACCCGGGTGATCACTTCCAGGGTGGACAGGTCGGCGGGAGCGGGCGCTTCCTCCCCCAGCGGGCAGAAGGTGTCGAACCCCTTGGCCCGCGTCCACTGGGCATCGGACCGCTGGAGGTCGCGCGCGGTCACGTCGTTGGCGGCCACGACCCCGCGGATGGCCTCGCGGGCCTCCGCCGCGGTCGCCTTGCGCAGGCGCTTCCCCACCACGATGCCGATCTCCCCCTCGTGCTCCACCCGCTGCGAGAGCGAGGGGAGCCGGATCGCCTCCGCGTTGCGGATGATCGAGGAGGGGGGCTTCAGGAACAGGAGGGGCTCCTTGGGGAGCTCGTTGCCGAGCTCCTGGGCGTGGGCCACGTAGTTGCGGCCGACGCAGACGATCTTGGAGGGGGTCAGGGGCACGCGGAGGGGGGTGGAGGTGGGCGCAGCACCCGGTGAATCTAGCCGCTGCCGTCGTCCTGAGCGAAGCGAAGGACCTGGCGCCCCGGCACCGTGGCCGGATCCTTCGGCTGCGCCTCAGGATGACGGCGCGCCATAGAACTCCTGGATCCCCGGCAGCACCTCCCGCCACCGCCCGATCGCGCGATGCGCCGGGGGGAGCGAATTCAGCAGCCCCCGCCCGTACCCCTTGGTCACGATCCGCGGGTCGGCGATCACCACCACGCCGCGGTCGGTGCCCGTGCGGATCAGCCGCCCGAACCCCTGCTTGAGCCGGAGCGAGGCGTGCGGCAGCATGAACTCCGCGAACGGGTCCCCGCCGCGTGCGTCGATCGCCTCGCACTGCGCCGCCGTCACCGGCTCCGTGGGCACGCGGAAGGGGAGCTTGGTGATCACCAGCCCGCGCAGCGCGCTCCCCGGCACGTCCACCCCCTCCCAGAACGAGGCAGTGCCGAGCAGCACCCCGCGCCCCGACTCGCGGAAGCGCGCGAGCAGCTGGTCGCGCGATTCCTCGCCGTGCACGAGCAGGGGCCAGCGCCGCTCGAAGCCGCGCGCGCGCAGCTCGGTGGCCATCTGGCGCAGGTCGCGGTGGCTGGTGGACAGCACGAACAGCCCGCCGTCGGAGGCCTCCGCGAGGTCGATCACCACCCGCGTCGCCGCCTTGAAGTGGCCGTCGGGGTTCACGTTCGGCGGGGGCACGTCGGTGGGCACGGCGAGCACCGACTGCTCGCGATAGTGAAAGGGCGAGGGGAAGATCGCCGTCGACGGCGCCTCGTCCGCCAGCCCGAGCCGCTCCGCCACGAAGTCGAAGCGCGCGTCGGTCGCGAGCGTCGCGCTGGTGACGATCGTGGTCTTCACGCGCTTGAACAGGTCGTCGCGCAGGATCGGCGCGAGGTCGAGGGGGACCGCGGAGACCGACACCCAGCGCTCCTTTCCCTTCACCTCGACCCAGCGCACCAGCGGCTCCCCGGGCGGCGGGGCGAGCCCCTGCCGCAGCCCGTCGGCGGCCGACTGCAGCCGCTTGATCACGGCGCGCAGCTCGTTCATGAGCGGGGCGACCGCCTCGTCGAGGGTGGTCGATCCCTCGATGCGGTTGCGCACGGTGCGCAGCCCCGTCTGCAGCAGCTCCACCTCGCCGAGGACGTCCTCGAGCGCGCGGCCCAGCCCACCCTGCCACACCGGGTCGCTCGCGAAGTCGTCGGTGAGGCGCACGATCGGCGTCCCCCGCTCCTGGAGGAAGGTGTCGAGCAGGTCGAACACCAGCGCGCTCTTGTCGCGCAGCGCGTGCACGCTCGGCGCGAGCCGCGACTCGACCAGGTCGATGCTCGCGGTGCTGAGCAGGTCGTTCCACGCGCGCAACCGCTCCACCAGGGCGCTCAGCAGCCCCTTGCCGCGGCGGTCGAGGCGGTTGAACAGCCGCGCGAGCCCGCGCCGCGAGACGCTCGCCCCCAGGTGCGCGGCGGCGGCGTCCTCCAGGTGGTGCCCCTCGTCGATCACCAGCCGCGTGTACGCGGGGAGCACCGCCGCGTCGTCCCAGTTGCCGGAGGCGCGACGCACCGCGACGTCCGAGAGCAGCAGGTGGTGGTTCACCACGATCACGTCGGCCTGCGCCGCCTCGCGCCGCGCCTTGAAGACGAAGCACGCGTCGAAGTGGGGGCACTTGAAGCGGGTGCACAGGTCGGGCTCCGCCGACACCTCGTCCCACACCTCCGCGCGCGGCGTGGTCGGGAGGTCGCTCAGCGAGCCGTCGCCGGAGCGACGCGCCCACAGGTCGATCACCTCGAGCTCCTTCCCCATCCCCTCCTCGAACAGCGCGTTCCCCGCGCTGCGCGCCTGCTCGAGCCGCAGGAGGCACACGTAGTTGCGCCACCCCTTCAGCATGGCGAAGCGCACCTCCTGGTCCTTCAGCGCGCCGCGCAGGAAGGGGAGGTCCTTCCCCACCAGCTGCTCCTGGAGGTTGATGGTGTTGGTGGACACCACCGTGCGCTCGCGATTGGCCTTCGCCCATCGCAGCGCGGGCACCAGGTAGCCGAGCGACTTGCCCACCCCCGTTCCCGCCTCGAGCAGGCCGACGCCGCCGCTGTTGTACAGGGCGGCGATCCGCTGGGCCATCGCGCGCTGGCTCGGGCGGTCCTCGTAGCGCGCGTGCGCCAGCGCCACCGGGCCGTCGGGACCGAGCAGCGCGTCCACGTCGCCCTCGGCGAGCGGCTCGAGCTCCGCCGCGCGGGGCACCTCCACCACGACGTAGAGCTCCGTGGCGAGGTTGTCGACGATGGCGAAGCCGATCCCGTCGTCGTGGACCCGCGCCGCCACCGAGAGGTCGGCGTCGGAGGGCTCGAGCAACCCCGACGGGTGGTTGTGGATGAGCATCTCCCCGCGGGCCGCGAATCCCGGCAGGGCGAGCACGCGCATCGGGTCGCCGCGCGCCACCACGCGCGCCGACTGCACCACCCCCTCGTCGTCCACGGTGCCCACGAAGCACACCTCGCGCCCCCCCGCCAGCCGGATCGCCCCGCGGATCGCCAGGGCGGCGGCGGGGGCGAGGCGGGTGGCGGGGTCGGCGACGGCCTTGGGGGCGGGAGGCATGGGTCCCCGAAAATTAGCCGAAAGAGCGGAGAACGGCCACTGAAAGCCACTGACGGCCACTGACGGCCGCCGGCTCCCGGCTCTCGGCTCTCGGCCCTCGGCACGAAATCGGAAGCGAGCGGCGCGCGGGGGCGCGCGCGCTCGATCTCCTCGTTCTTGTCATTCCGAGCGAACCTGAGGAATCCTCTCGGCCGCGAGTACTGGCCACAACCGGCGCAGGGGAGATTCCTCGGTCGCCTGACTCCCTCGGAGTGACAACCCGGGAAATCGAGCGCGCGCGCCCCCGCGCGCCGCTCGCTTCCGATTTCGTGGGTACAGACCGAGAGGATGGGTGAGCTCCAGACCGAGAGGATGGGTGAGTCGGGGTGCAGATTCTGGGCTCCACACGGAGGAGCCCGATGCCCTGGCCCACCCCTTCGCCTATGTCGCAGCGGTTGGAGTTCATTCAGGCCGTCCTCCACCGGAAGGCCCCCCAGTCGATCAAAGACGTCGCGGCGCAGTTCGGCGTCAGCGAGAAGACGGCCCACAAATGGCTCACGCGGTTTGAGCGCGGGGGCCCGGAGGCGCTGGGGGATCGCTCCCGGGCCCCCCACGTACCGCCGCACCAGGTGGCGCCGGCGCAGCAAGCCGCGATCTGCGCGTTGCGGCAGGCGCACCCCACGTGGGGGGCCCGCAAGCTGCTGTCGGTCTTGCAAACGGACCGCCCGGCCGAGCGTTGGCCGGCCCCGAGCACCATTACGCGCGTGCTCAAGCGCCATGACCTGGTGGCCCCCCGGGCGCGCCACGCGCGGGATCGGGCCGGCTGGGCGACGACGCATCTGACGGCGCCGACCGGGCCGAACGACGTCTGGGCGGCGGACTTCAAGGGACAGTTCCGCGTAGGGAGCGGGGAGTACTGCTATCCCCTCACGGTGACCGACCTGCACGCGCGCTACCTGGTGGGCGTCGAGGTCCAGCGCTCCGTGGCGAGCGAGCCGGCAGAGGCGGCCTTTCAGCAGCTCTTTGCGACCTACGGCTTGCCCCGCGTCATTCGCACGGACAACGGCGTCCCCTTCGGCCTCCCCGGCGCGCTGGGCGGCCTGTCCCGACTCGCCGTGTGGTGGGTGCGCCTAGGCATCCGCCCCGAGCGCATCCGCAAAGGCCACCCCCAGGACAACGGCGCGCATGAGCGCATGCATCGCACCCTCAAGGCCGAAACCACGCGCCCCGCCGCGGCGACGCTGGCCGCCCAGCAGGCCCGGTTGCGCGCGTGGCAGGCGACCTACAACGACACGCGGCCACATGAGGCGTTGGGGCAGACCCCCCCGGCGCGGCACTATGCCCCCTCGTCGCGCCCCCTCCCGCGGCGCCTCCCGCCGGTCGAGTATCCCGCCCACTATGAGTTGCGCGAAGTGAGCAGCTGCGGCACGATCAGCTGGCGGGGTGTCCCCCTCTTCCTCTCCAAGGTGCTCACGGGTGAATACGTGGGCCTGTACGAGAGTGCCGAGGGCGTGTGGACCGTGACCTATGGTCCCCTCACCCTCGGCACGTATGATGAATCCCTGATGCAGTTCCTGGACAGCGTGAGTTGGACCGCGCCCGTCTAGCCGA
>DASWVQ010000220.1:0-2291 GCA_036401195.1 Gemmatimonadaceae bacterium | reverse complement strand
GTACAGCGCCGGCGTCGCCCCCGCGGCGGCGCGCGACGCGGCCGCGCACGTGCTCGACGCGGCGCGCGCGCTGGCGGGGCTGGACGTGGCGTCGCTCCCCTACGCGCGCGTGGACGGGTGCATGGTGCAGGGCGAGTTCCTGCTGATGGAGCTCGAGGTGATCGAGCCCGCCCTGTTCTTCACGCAGGATCCCGCGGCGGCGGGGCGATGCGCGAGCGCGCTGCTCGAGGCGGTGGCGGTGCCGCGGGGCTAGGCGAGCAGGGGGCGTTGCTCGGCGGGGGGGGCGAAGCCCTCTACCGGGATGCCAGGTCGCTCGCGTTCGCTCGGGATGGACATGGCGGCGTCGCCCGGGATGGACATGGCGGCGTCGCCCGTGATGGCGACCGGCGACAGGCGGGGCAGGGTGAGCACGAAGGTGCTCCCCGCGCCGGGGCGGCTGGTGGCGGTGAGGGAGCCCCCCATCCCGCGCGCGAGGTCGCGGCTGATGGAGAGCCCCAGCCCCACCCCCTGCTGGCTGCGGGGGGTGAGCTCGCGATCCACCTGCACGAAGGGGTCGAAGATCCGCTTCAGGTGCTGCTCGGGGATCCCGCGTCCCGTGTCGCGCACCGCGAAGCGGACGCATTCCGGGTCCCCGTCGCATTCCACGTGGATCGCGCCTCCCGGCTCGGTGAACTTCACCGCGTTGGTGACCAGGTTGAGGAGCACCTGGCGCACCTTCTCCGCGTCGCCCCGCGCCACGAGGTCGCGCGACGCGAGCGCCTGCGTGTAGTGGAGCGACCTGGCGTCCACCTGCGGGCGGATCAGCTCCTCGAGGGTGTCGAGCAGGGGGGCGACGCGGAGCTCGCCCAGGTGGAACTCGATGCTCCCCGCCTCGAGCCGGGCGAAGTTGAGGATGTCGTTGATCAGGCCGAGCAGGTGGTCGCCGCTGCGCTTCATGCGCTGCACGTCGCCGCGCTGCTCGGGGGTGAGCTCGCCGCGCACGCCGGCGAGGAGCAGGTCGGCGTAGCCCGCGATCGCGTTGAGCGGGGTGCGCAGCTCGTGGCTCATGGTGGCGAGGAAGTCGCTCTTCGCCCGGTTGGCCTGCTCGAGCGCCTGCGCCTGCTGCTCCAGCTCGACGGCGTTCTCGTGGAGCTGCTGGTTCAGCGCCTCCAGCTCCACCGCGCTCTCCTGCAATTGCTGGTTGGCGGTCTCCAGCTCCACCTGCTGCTCCTCGAGCGTGGCGTTCGCGTCGGCGAGGGCCGCGCGGTCCGACTCGGTCTGGTGGAGGAGCAGCTCGCGCTCGATGATCGCGCCGGCGAGGAGGGCGGCGGTGTCGATGCGCGCCAGGTCGCGCGGCTCGGGGGCGCGCGGCTCGTCGTAGTACATCGCGAAGGTGCCGAGCACCTCCCCCGCCGCGCCATGGATGGGGGTGGACCAGCAGGCGCGGAGCCCCGCGGGGAGGGCGAGGCCGCGGAAGGCCTCCCAGAGGGGGTCGGCGGCGATGTCGGCGACGATCGTGGTGCGGTCGTGGAAGGCGGCGGTCCCGCACGAGCCCACGTGCGGCCCGATCCGCAGGCCGTCGATGGCGGCGCAGTAGTCGGCGGGCAGGTTCGGCGCGGCGCCGTGACGGAGGGTCACGCCGTCGGCGTCGAGCAGCAGGATCGAGCAGCGCATGGCACGGGATTCGTGCTCGATCAGTCGCACGAGCGACTCGAGCATCCCGGAAAATTCCTTCCGGTGGCGCCAGCCGTGGGGGGCGGCGCCAGTGGCGGGGACGAACATGTAACCTCGACTGGGGTCTTCCCCCGGAATTCGGCAAGGATCGCGCCCGGCATCGACGGCGGCAGTCGGCGCCCGGGAGCGGCACCCGGGACCCGCTCCGGACCCGGCCGCCGCACGCGGCCGAGCCGGCGGTGGCCCCGGGGGCGCCCCCTCGCGGGGGGGGCCCGCGCGGCGCATCGCGGATTGCCCGACGCCGGATTTCGCGCGCGGGGACTAACATTCGGGGGACAGCGACGCCCTCCGAAACGCTCCGACGGGACCGGCTCATGCCCACCTACAAGGCGCCCCTCGACGAAGTCCGCTTCCTCCTCAACGACGTGCTCGACGTCGGCCAGCTCGCGGGGATCCCGGGCTACGAGGAAGCCACCCCCGACCTGCTGCTCGCCGTGCTCGAGGAGGGCGGGCGCATCTGCGAGGAGGTGCTCGCCCCGATCAACGCCTCGGGCGACGCGGAAGGGTGCCGGCTGGAGCAGGGGCGGGTGAAGACGCCGTCGGGATTCCGCGAGGCGTACGAGACCTACCGGCAGGGG
>DASWVQ010000219.1:0-1970 GCA_036401195.1 Gemmatimonadaceae bacterium | reverse complement strand
GTGTGATCTATCCCCCTTCCTGTGACGCCGCGTATCCCCCACGCGTCGGATGCTCGGGGCCGCCGCATCGAGGCGGCTCGGACCATTTCCGTCGAGGAATACCTATGCTGAGGTTCCGTGGCGCGGCGATCGCGATCGCGCTTGCCGCCCTGGTGTCGCAGCGCGCCGACGCGCAGCAGGGACGCCGCTTCGAGAACGCGTGGTACTGGGGAGTGCGCGGGGGGCAGATGGTCTACTCCACCCCGGGCACGGCGGGCAACGTCTCGCAGGGGTTCGTGACCCCGTGGGCGTACACCAACGCCGCGGACCAGAACAAGATGGCGCCGGTGGTGGGGCTGGAGTGGCTCATCACGCGGAACCGCGGGGGGCTGTACCTCTCGTACGCGAAGGGGTTCCTGAGCAAGGACCTGGACTTCGCGCGCGCGAACTTCTCCGACACCACCGTCGCCCGGGCGCACGTGGGCGGGATGCGCCGGATCGACATCGCGGGGATGATGTTCCCCATGGTCGAGCGCTACGCGCAGCCGTACTTCGGGCTGGGTGCGGCGATCCTCCAGGTGGGGGACCTGAACCCGGTGCTGCGCCTCAACGCCGACGGCAGCGCGCCGGCGGGGGCGGGGGCGCAGATGGACACGCTGAACGCGGAGCTGCTCAACCGGAAGGCGGCGGTGTCGCCGCTGGTGGTCCTCGGGCTGCAGGCGCGCCTCAAGCCCTTCTCGGTGTTCGTGCAGGCGTCGGGGGTGGCCCTGCCCGACGAGTTCATCCTCCAGCGCACGAGCCGGTACGTGATGTCGTACGACATCGGCATCCGGTACAACGTGGGGAGCTCGATCGAGCGGTTCTGATCGCGTGATGGACGAGGGGCCCGGTGCCGTCGGCACCGGGCCCTTTTTTTTCCCGTGATCCCGGCGGCGCCCGGCGGCGCCCGGCGCGCGCGGTCAGCGCCGCGAGACGTACGGCGAGCCGGCGATCCAGAAGCGGAGGGGGAGGTCGGCGGCCTTGCGGATGCCGATGCGCGGGCCGACCTGCACGCGGGCGTCGGGGACCGGCTCCCCGCCGCGAATGAGCAGGGGGCGGCGCTGGAGGGAGAGTCCATCCATGTCGCCTGTGATGCCGAGCGCCTGGCAGAGCTTTCCCGGCCCGTTGGTGAGCCCCGCGTCGCTCCCGGCACGGGGGCGCCGGGCGCGCATCAGGGCGAGGCCGTCGAGGGGCTCGAGGGCGCGCACCAGGACGGCGCTGCCATGCCCCGCCTCACGGGTCACGGCATTGAAGCACCAGTGGACGCCGTAGATGAAGTAGACGTAGGCGTGGCCCGCGGGGCCGAACATCGCCGCGTTGCGCGCGGTGGGGCCGCCGTGGCTGTGGCTCGCGGGGTCGCCGGCGTGGAGATAGGCCTCCGTCTCCACGATGCGGCCGCGCGCGACGCCCTCGGGGGTGTGGCTCTCGAGGATCGCCCCGAGAAGGGCACGCGCGACCACGTCCGGGTCCCGCGCGTAGAAGGCGCGCGGGAGCACCGGCGAGGTGCCGAAACGAGAACGCCGCGCGGTGGGCGCGGCGTCCTCCGTCGTCATTCCGCGGCTCGCGCGGCCTTCCCCTCGCGCTTCGCGGCTGGGGAAGCAGCCTTCGCCGCGCGGCCCGGGGACTTCCCTTCCCGCCTGGCGGCGGGGGCCTGCTTCGCGGCCGCCTTGCCCGCGCGCTTCGCCTTGGCGGCGGGAGCGGGAGCCGGGGTCGCGGCCGGCGCCGACTTCTTCGCCGCTCCCTTCTTGGCGGCGCCGCGGCCACCCTTCTTCGCGGCGGCACGCGAGGGCGCCTTGCCCTCGGCGGCCGGTTCCGCGGCCGCCGGTGCAGCCGGGGCGGGTGCCGGCGTGACCGGGACGAGGCCGATGCTCAGCAGCTCCGGCGGGATCGCGGCGGCACGGCCACGCGGGCCGACGCCACGTCCACTGAGCCCCACGCCGCGCGGGAGCGCG
>DASWVQ010000218.1:0-2334 GCA_036401195.1 Gemmatimonadaceae bacterium | reverse complement strand
TCCACCCCGACAACGCGGGGCTGATCTTCACCTCCCGGGCGGGATACCGGCGGCTCCATCCCCGCCCGGACGAGTGGGAGCGGATGACCGACCCCCAGCTCGAGGCACTCTGCGACCGGGCGAAGTCGATCCTTTAGGGCTGGGGTGATCCCGGCGGCGCCTCACCCTCGCCCCCCCCGGCCGCCCCGATCACTGCCTGCTTCACGAGTCCGGCATTATCGTACGGTGCTCCTCTGACCGCCAACCCGGACCCGCGATGACCACCGAGCTGTCCTCCCTCCGCCCCGCCCTCACCCAGCTCTCCGACGAGGAGGGGATGTTCCGCGATGCCGTCGCCGGCCTGGCCGAGGAGGATGTCCGGCCCCGCGTGATGGAGATGGAACGCGCCGGGAAGATCGACGCCGGGCTCACGCGCAAGTTCTTCGAGCTCGGCCTCATGGGGATCGAGGTCGGCGAGCAGTATGGGGGCGCCGGCGGCACCCTCATGATGGTGACCCTCGCCGTCGAGGAGCTCTCGAAGGTCGACGCGAGCGCCGCGATCCAGGTGGACGTGCAGAACACCCTCGCCATCTACCCGATCCACACCTACGGCTCCGACGCGCTGAAGGCGAAGTACCTGCCGCAGCTCACCTCGTCGCGGATCGGGGCGTACGCCCTGTCCGAGGCGGGCTCCGGCTCCGACGCCTTCGCCCTCGCCACCCGCGCGGAGCAGCGCGACGGGAAGTGGTACCTCACGGGGCGGAAGATGTGGATCACCAACGGCGCCGAGGCGGAGATCTTCGTCGTCTTCGCCAACGCGAACCCCGCCGCGGGCTACAAGGGGATCACCGCCTTCGTGGTCGAGAAGGGGTTCCCGGGGTTCGCGGTGGGCAAGAAGGAGGACAAGCTCGGCATCCGCGCCTCGAGCACCACGGAGCTGATCCTGGACGACGTGGAGGTCCCCGCGGAGAACGTGCTCGGCCCCGTGGGCCAGGGGTACAAGATCGCCATCGACACGCTGAACGGGGGCCGCATCGGGATCGGCGCGCAGATGATCGGCGTCGCCCAGGGGGCGCTGGCGGCGGCGACCGCGTACGTGAAGGAGCGCAAGCAGTTCGGGAAGGCGCTCGGCGAGTTCCAGGGGATCCAGTTCCAGCTCGCGCAGGCGCGCACAGAGGTCGAGGCCGCGCGGCTGCTGGTGTACAACGCCGCGCGCATCAAGGACGCGGGGGGCGACATCGCGATGGAGGGGGCGATGGCCAAGCTGCTCTCGTCGCAGGTGGCGGAGCGCACCACCTCCCTGTGCCTCGAGCTGTTCGGCGGCTACGGCTACACCAAGGACTACCCGGCGGAGAAGTACTACCGCGACGCGAAGATCGGCACGATCTACGAGGGGACGTCCAACATGCAGCTGCAGACGATCGCCAAGCAGCTGCTGAAGTAGCGTGGCCGCGCGCCCCGCTCCCGCGGCCACGCCACGGCGGGGCCGCGCCGTCGTCGGCATCAGCGGGTACGACTACAAGGGGTGGGCGGGGGTGTTCTATCCCGCCGGCCTGCCGAAGGCGCGCTGGCTCGCGCACGCGAGCCGCACCTTCGACAGCGTGGAGCTGAACGGCACCTTCTACTCGCTGAAGAGCCCCGCGGTGTTCGCGCGCTGGGCGAGCGAGGTGCCGCCGCGGGGCTTCGAGTTCGCCATCAAGGGCGGCCGGTTCATCACGCACAACCTGAAGCTGCGGCGCGCCGAATCGGCGCTCGGCAACTTCTTCGCGAGCGGGATCCTCGCGCTGGGCACGCTGACCGGTCCCTTCCTCTGGCAGCTGCCGGCGACGTACGGCTTCGACGCGGAGCGGGTCGCGTCGTTCCTCGCGCGGCTCCCGCGGAACTCGGCGGAGGGGGAGGCGGTCGCGTCCTGGCACGACGAGCGCCTGCGGCGCGGCGCGCTCACCGAATCGGCGGCGCGCGTGACGTACCGGCATGCGATGGAGGTGCGGCACCCCTCGTACTTCCACGAGGAGTTCTACGCGGTGCTGCGCGAGTACCGCGTGGGGCTGGTGCTCGCCGACACGGCGGGGAAGTTCCCGTACGCGGAGGAGCTCACGTCGGACCTGGTGTACATCCGGCTGCACGGGTCGACGCAGCTGTACACGAGCGGCTACAGCGACGCGGAGCTCGACTGGTGGGCGGCGCGCATCCAGGGCTGGCGCGCGACCGGCCGCGACGTGTACACCTATTTCGACAACGACGCGAAGGTGCACGCCCCCTTCGACGCGCTGCGGTTGCGCGAACGGCTCGACGCGCACGACGCGCACGACGCCGGCGACGGACGCCACACGCGCGGGCGGGCGCGATGACGCG
>DASWVQ010000217.1:0-2877 GCA_036401195.1 Gemmatimonadaceae bacterium | reverse complement strand
CCCTCCCCCACCACCGACCGCACCGTCAGGTCCCCGTCCATCTCCCGCGCCAGCGCCCGCGAGATCGCGAGCCCCAGCCCCGTGCCGTCGGCCGTGCGGGTGAGCGAGGTGTCCACCTGCACGAATGGCTCGAAGATGTCGTCCACGCGCGTGGCCGCAATCCCCACCCCGGTGTCGGCCACCTGCACCTGGATCCGGCCCCCCTCCCGCTGCGCGCGCAGCGCGATGCGTCCCCCGGCCGGCGTGAACTTCACCGCATTCGACAGGAGGTTGAGCAGCACCTGCTGCGTCTTCTCCGGGTCGGCCAGGGCCACGAGCTGCGCCGCCTCCGCCCCCGACGCCCGCTCGAACGAGAGCCCCCGGGCCTCCATCTGCGGTTCCACCAGGGGCATCACCGCCTCGAACAGCTCCTGCACCGTCACCGGGCGCAGGTGGAACTCCACCCGCCCCGCCTCCAGCTTCGCGAAGTTCAGCACGTCGTTGATCAGCGCGAGCAGCCGGCGCTGCGCGAGGTCGATGCGGTCGAGGTCTCCCGCCTGGTCCGGGGTGAGCGGGCCGCGCAGCTCCATCCGCAGCAGGTCCAGGTAGCCGGCGATCGCATTGAGCGGGGTCCGCAGCTCGTGCGACATCATCGCCAGGAAGTCGCTCTTCGCCCGGTTGGCCGCCTCGGCCTCGCGTCGCGCCTTCTCCGCCGCGGTGAAGAGCTGCGCGTTGTCCACCGCGAGCGCGGCCCGCGCCGCCAGGGACTCGGCGAGCACCAGGTCCCGGTCCTCGAAGGGGTTGGCCCGTGCGCGCCGGCCCAGCCCCACCGCGCCCACGATCCGCCCGCGGGCGATCAGCGGCAGCAGGATCGCCGAGCGCCACCCGACCCGCTCCGCCGCGCGCACGTCGCCGCTCCCCATCGCGCGCCGCAGGTCGTCGTCGCTCACCTCGCGGCGGAAGTAGCTCGTGCCGGTGGCGATCACCTGGTGCATCGGGTGGCTGGGCACGCTGGCGATCGGGTTCGCCTCGCGCACCGCCTCGAGCTCGGCGCCGAGTACGGGGTCCGCGTCCGCGGCCGCGACCCGCACCGGCTCTCCCTCGTCGTCCACCAGGTAGGCCACGCAGCTGTCGGCCATCGAGGGCACCACGAGGCGCGCGAACCGCTCCAGCGTCTCGCGGGCATCCAGCGGCTCCACCAGCACGCGCGAGGCGTGCGCCACGAAGCGCTGCGTCGCCGCCACCTCGTCGCGCGTCGCCAGCTCGCGCTCGCGCAGCCGCACCCGGTCGATCGCCTGGGCGCACTGCACCGCCAGCGCGCTGAGGAAGTCCAGCTCCTCCGTGGTCCAGCGGCGGGGCGCCTCGGAGCGGAGCACGAACGAGCCGAGGAGCGAGTCGTCGATCACGAGCGGGATCGCCGCGGCCGCGCCGGAGGGCTCCTTCCCGAGCTGGGCGACCAGCTGCGGGTAGCGGCGCGCGAAGTCCTCCGCGCCCTCGATGATCACCACCTGCCGCGTGCGCGCCGCGTCGGTGAGCGGGTACGCGGCGTCGAGGGCGATGAGCCCCGTGCCCGACAGGAAGCGCGCGGGCATGTTCTGCGGGGCGAGCACCTGGAGCGATCGTCCATCGTCGGTGAGCACCCCCACGGCGCCGGAGGCGAGCCGCATCCCCCGCAACGCCTCGTGCACCAGCGTGTGCGCCACCTCCTCACGGCTCCGGGCGCGCGCCAGTGCCGAGGTGATCGCCTGGAGCCGCGTCACCCGGTCGCGCGCCGCGCGCTCGCGCGCCAGCGTGTCCTCGCGGTCGGTGACGTCGAGCACCTGCGAGTACACCGACACCAGCCGCCCCTCGTCGTCGAGAAGCGCGGAGTTGTACCACTCGCAGGCGATCACCCGGCCGTCGCGACGCACGTTGCGGTTGCGGCTCACGTTGCGCGGGCGCTCCCCCGTGAGCATCGACTGCATCACGTCCTGGATGAGCGGCTCGTCGTCCGGGTGCACCAGGTGCAGCGCCGCGAGCGGCATCCCCACCACGTCGCGCGCGGCGTACCCGAACATCCGCTCCGCCTCGTCGCTCCAGCGCACCACGCGGAACTCCGCGTCCCACTCCACGATGGCGAGCGGGGAGTTGTGCGCGTGGAACTCGAGCCGGCGGTTCGCCTCGCGCAGCAGCTCCGCCGTGTGCGGGGCGTCCGCGAGCGAAGCCGGCGACGGGGGCGGGGAGGGGAGGGAGCGGCTGGGCATGGAGGGAAGTACACTCGACGCGCATGAAACGTGCCGGGCGCGACCGCGAGTCACCCCCCCGGACCCTCGCCCGCCAGCGCTGGCGATCCCGTCAGCGACTCAGATGCCGTACCGCTCCGCGAGCACCTTCAGGTGATGCTCCACGTGGCCGGCGATCACCGCCGCCAGCGACCGCGCGCTCACGGGCGCCCCGTTGGCCGTCCCGGTGCGCGTCCACACCTCGGGGCGGAGCGAGCGCACCAGCGCCAGCGTGGACTCGCGGGCCGCCACGAACTCCTCCAGCAACGCCTCCATGGCGCGCTCGTCGGCCCGTGCGTCCATGGCGAAGGCGTTCTCGTCGAACCCCTGCAGCGGTCGCGCGTCGCCACGCGCTACGCGCAGCAGCCGGTACGAGAAGACCCGCTCCGCGTCGGTCATGTGGTTCACCACGTCCTTCACGCTCCACTTCCCCTCGGCGTAGCGGTGCAGCGCCCGCGCCTCGTCCAGCCCACCCACCCGCACCGTGATCCGGTTGGGCTGCTCCTCCAGGAGCTGCATGATGTCCGACTGCGCCACCATGGCGACGTAGCCGTCGTACCACTCGGCGTACTCCCCGGCCGCCGGGTGAGGGATCTGGACGCGGGTCGTGGGCATGGGGGCAATGTGTGCAAATGCC
>DASWVQ010000216.1:0-2956 GCA_036401195.1 Gemmatimonadaceae bacterium | reverse complement strand
CCGCGGGCGACGTTGCGCTCGATCTCGGCGAGGGCGTGCGCGGTGTCGTTGGGATTCACCGTGGCGTACCAGCGCACGCGATGGGGCTCCGCGCGGGCGATGTCGTGCATCACGTCGTTCCCGGCGCTCGCGTCGGCGGGCGAGGGGAAGTAGGTGGGCGACCCGCGGCCGTAGCTGCCGAGGACCGAGGCCACGTGGTGCGTGACCCCCATCGCCTCGCCGGCGCGGAAGCGCGCGGCGTTGAGCGCCGCCCAGTCCGGGCGCGAGCTTCCCTCGTGGTAGAAGTGCGCGTGCACGTCGATGAGGGGCCCCGCGCCCGGGGTGGCGCTCACGCCCGCCCCTCGGCCTCGGCGCGGATGGCGACCAGCGCCGCGCTCGCGGCGCGCTCGACCTCGGCCACCGCGTCCTCGTCGTGCGCGACGGAGGCGTAGTTGTACGCGCCCCGCTTGAAGAGCACCCCTTCGGCCGCCGCCAGCTCGAGGAAGCGCACCTCGCGGGCGGGATCGTCGAAGCGGATGAGCCACATGGGGTCGAGGCCGACCGTCGCGATGCCGGGGAGGCCGCTCGCGGTGATGGCCGCGTCGACCGCCCCCCGCAGCTCGCCACCGATGCGCGCCAGCGCCTCGGGGATGTCGGCCTCCTCGTACCAGTCGAGCACCGCGGCGGCCGCGGCGAGGGCCACGTTCTCGCTCGCGAGGGTGGAGGAGATCCACGCGTCGCCCGCCCCCTCCATCACCGCGCGGCTGCCGCAGACCACGGAGAGGGGGAAGCCGTTCGCCAGGCCCTTGCCGAAGACGGCGAGGTCGGGCGTGATCCCGCTCAGCTCCTGGTAGCCGGCGGTGCGCAGGCGGAAACCGGTCTTGCACTCGTCGAAGACGAGCACGGCGCCGGTGGCATCGCAGATGGCACGGGCGCGCTCCACCCAGGCCACGCTCGGAAGGGCCTCGATCACCGGCTCGATCACGATCGCGGCCAGCCGGTTCCCCTCGGCGGTCGCGCGCTCGAGGGCGGCGATGTCGTCGAAGGGGACGCGGCGCACGTCGGCGCGGGCGCTCGCGGGTATTCCCTTCCCCTCGTTCGCCCAGTCGTGCCAGCCGAAGTAGCCGCTGCACACCACGAGGTCGCGCCCGGTGGCGGCGCGGGCGATGCGCACCGCGGCGCTCACCGCTTCCGCGCCCGACTTCAGGAACTGCACCTGCTCGGCGCAGGGGATGACGGTGCTCAGCCGCTCCGCCAGCTCCACCTCGCGCACCGGGGCGAGGCCGGCGACGTTGCCGTGCAGCGCCGCCTCCGCCGCGGCGCGCGAGACGCGCGGCTCGGCGTACCCCAGGGTGACGGCGCCGAGCGCCATGGTGCAGTCGAGGTACTCGCCCCCGTCGGCGGCGATCAGGTGGCAGCCGTGCGCCTGCACGAAGTGCGTGGGGCCGGCCGGGGAGTCGGTGCCATGGAGCGCGGAGGGGCGCTTGCTGCCGGTGGAGGAGCCCCCGCGGACCACCTCGCGCGCGCGCTTCGCCCAGTCGATCGCGTCCACCTCCTCGGGGGGGACGTCGTCGATCTCCTCCCCGGTGCCGGGGGCTCCGTCGTCGACCTCGGGTTCCGTGTCGGCGGCGGCCGCCTCCGCGTCACGCGGGGCGGAACGATCGAACAGGCGACGGAACACCATGGGCTAGTCCTCGGGTTGCACCGCGCCGATCGCCCCGGGAGGGGGAAGCGGGCGGCCGGTGCGCTGGAGGTAATTGATCACCTCGAGCCAGGTGGCGCGCATGAGCGAGAGCTCGCGCGCGTCGGGGGAGGCGCGGAAGGTGACCGAGCGGAGGGTGCGCATGATGGCGCGCACCGAGCGGATCTTGAAGAACTCGATCGAGTCGAGGCCACGCTGCAGGTCGGTGAAGTACTGCTCGAGCTGCTCGTTGGTGGGCGGGGGCGCGCCCTTGCGCGGGGCGCCGATCTCGATGGTGGCGTCGCCCACGGCGAGGTGGAGCTCGTACATGGCGAGGAGCACCGCCTGCGCGAGGTTGAGCGAGGCGTGGGCGGTGGTGGGGATGGTCACGTAGGCGTGCACGCGATCCATCACGGCGTTGGGGAGCCCGTCGTCCTCGCGGCCGAAGACGTAGGCCACCTCGCCCTCGGGCGCGCGGGCGATCACCTCACGCGCGGCCCCCCTCGGATCGAGAAACTGCCAGCGCGCGGCGCGGCGCCGGCCGGTGAAACCCATGGTGAAGACGCACCCCGCGACGGCGCTCTCGTAGTCGTCGAAATGGCGGATGCGCTGGATCACGTCCATGGTGCCGTGCGCGATCCCCTCGAGGTTGTACGGATCGTACGCGCAGGGGCGCACGAGGCGCAGGTCCCAGACGCCCATGTTCTTCATCGCGCGCACGGTGGCGGCGATGTTCACGGGGTCCTGCGGCTCGTACAGCACCACGCAGGTGCGGGCGAGGATGGGGGACTCGGGTTGCGACACGATCAGCGCGGGAGGGCGAATGGGACGAGGCGCGCCGGGTCGTGGCGGTCACCGCGAAGGTAGGTCCATTCCCCGTCGGCGCCGCCCAGCACGAGCTGCCCGCGGCGACGCGCGCGGCCGGGGCCGAGGTCGTTCACGAGCAGGTCGAGGGCGATCTCGCGGCGTCCGGCGGCGGGAATGGGGAGCATCAGCGAAAGTTCGTATCCCCGGGGTGTCTGGCGCCACTGCGGATCGCGCGGGGCGAGGGTGCCCCATCCGGCGACGTGGCCCGGCTCGACGACGCCGCCGGGGCGCAGGGGGAGGCGCCAGCCGCCGGTGCCCTCGGCGGTGGCGAAATAGAGCTGCGCGCCGTCGGCGTTCACGTCGGCGGGCTCATTGTCCCACGGATTGTCGGTGCCGGCGGGATTCACCACGAGCGGGCGATCGGCGGGCACCTCTATGGAGAGCTGAAGGCCCGCGGGCCGCGGCTCGAGGCGCACGGTGGCGGTGGGG
>DASWVQ010000215.1:0-18476 GCA_036401195.1 Gemmatimonadaceae bacterium | reverse complement strand
GAGCAGGCCGCCGACCAGCAGGTGGAGCACGTCCTCAACCGGCTGGCCTTCGGGCCCGCCCCGGGTGAGGCGGGGCGTGTGCGGGCCATGGGGGTGGACCGCTGGATCGACGCGCAGCTCCGCCCCGCGACCATTCCCGATCCGGAGGGCGACGCGCTCGCCCGCGCCTACCCCGTGCTCGACGCCGATCCCGGCGCCCTGGTGCGCGAGTACCGCGACCTGCAGCGGATGCGGCGCGACTCCACCGCCAACCGCGTCGCCCTCCAGGCGGCGGCGCAGGAGGCTCGCGCGGTCGTGGGAGGCATGCAGTCGGCGCGCCTCGCGCGGGCGGTGGCGAGCGAGCGGCAGCTCCAAGAAGTGATGGTGGACTTCTGGGCCAACCACTTCTCCGTGTTCGCCGGGAAGGGGCTCGTGCGCCTCTTCATCCCGCAGTACGAGCGCGACGCGATCCGCCCCCATGCGCTCGGGAAGTTCCGCGACCTGCTCGGCGCGGTGGCGAAGAGCCCCGCCATGCTCTTCTACCTGGACAACTGGCAGAGCATGGCGGATTCGGCGCACCCCAACCTGCTGTCCATGGAGCGGCCCGCCCTCTCCCGCCGGGCGATGCGCAACCAGCGCGTGGCGGCCGCGCGTCGCTCGCGCGGGCTGAACGAGAACTACGCGCGCGAGCTGATGGAGCTGCACACCCTCGGCGTGGACGGCGGCTACACGCAACACGACGTGATCGAGGTGGCCCGCGCGCTCACCGGGTGGACGCTGGATCCGCAGCAGGGACGCTACGTTTTCCGCCCCTTCATGCACGACGCGGGGGAGAAGGTGATCCTGGGGACGCGCTTTCCCGCCGGGGGCGGCGAGGAGGAGGGAGAGCGGGTGCTCGACCTGCTGGCGCGGCATCCCGCGACGGCGCGCTTCATCGCGCGCAAGCTGGCGGTGCGCTTCGTGAGCGACACGCCGCCCCCCGCGCTCGTGGCACGCGCGGCGGCGACGTTCACCCGCACCGACGGCGACATCGCCGAAGTCGTGCGCACGATCGTCACGAGTCCCGAGTTCTTCAGCCGCGCCGCGTACCGCGCGAAGGTGAAGACGCCCTTCGAGCTGGTGGCGAGCGCGCTGCGCGCGATGGGCGCCGCGCCGGACACCACGCCGCGCACCGCCGCGATCGTGGCGCGGCTGGGCCAGCCCATCTGGGGGCGCCAGACGCCGGACGGGTGGCCCGATCAGGGGGAGGCATGGATGAACACCGGGGCGATCCTCAACCGGATCAACTTCGGGCTCGCCGTCGCCGGCGGGCGCGTGCCGGAGGTCTCCATCGCGCGCTGGCCCGCGGCCGACTCGCTGCGCCGCCTGGAGCCGGCGGCCCAGGTGGACGGCGTGATCCGCGCCCTGCTCGGGGGCGACGCCTCGCCGGAAACGCGCCAGATCCTGCTCAGCGGCGAGAACCCGCTGGCCTCGCGCGGGGGGAACGACATGGTGCCGGCGGAGCCGATGTCGCCGCCGATGATGCGCCGGCCACAGGGCGGCCGGCTGAATCCCGGCGCTGCCGCGGCCGCGCAGGCGCTCTCGCGTCCCGTGTCGCTCGCGGGATTGCCGCAGGTGGTGGGGCTCGCCCTCGGCGCGCCGGAATTCCAGAGGAGATAGCGACGATGAATCGACGCGCATTCATGAAGTCCGGGGCCCTCGCCATGGTGACGATGGGGCTCTCGCCGAGCTTCCTGCGCCGCACCGTGTTCGCGGGAGAGCTGCTGGGAGGCAATGCGGCGAGGGGTGGGCGCGGGAAGGTGCTCATCTGCCTCTTCCAGCGCGGCGCGGCCGACGCGCTCAACGTGCTCGTGCCACACGGCGATCCCTTCTACTACCAGCACCGCCCCGCGATCGGCATCGCGCGTCCCTCCGCGCGCGGGCTCGCCGGGAGCGGCGCGATCGACCTGGACGGCTTCTTCGGCCTGCACCCCGCGCTCGCCCCCCTGGCGCCGCTCTGGCAGCGGGGGATGCTCGCCCCCGTGCACGCCGTGGGGAGTCCGAGCAGCACCCGCTCGCACTTCGACGCACAGGACTACATGGAGAGCGGCACTCCCGACCGGAAGGGGACCCGCGACGGGTGGCTCAACCGCTACCTCGCCACTCGCGGCACCTGCGAGTCGTGCGCGCCGGGGAGCGCGCCCGAGGGCGCGGTCCCCTTCCGCGCGGTGGCGATGACGCCGCAGACCCCGCGGATCCTCGAGGGGCCCGCGGCGGTGGTGGCGATGAACGCGATCGACGAGTTCACCATCCGCTCCAACAGCGGCGACCTCTCGCAGCGCATCGAGGCCCTGTACCAGACCGGCCACGCCGACGTGGTGCATGCCGCGGGGGGCGAGATGCTCGAGGCGATGAAGGTGCTGAAGGCGGCGAACCCGCGGCAGTATGCCCCGGCGAACGGCGCCGAGTATCCGCGCTCACCCTTCGGGCAGCACCTGCTCCAGATCGCGCAGCTCATCAAGGCCGGGGTGGGGCTCGAGGTGGCCTTCGCCGACGTGGGCGGGTGGGACACCCACGTGAACCAGGGGGGCGCGAACGGGCAGCTCGCGAACCGCCTCGACGACTTCGCCCGCGCCATCGCCGCGCTGGTCACCGACCTGGGCGACCGCATGGCCGACGTCACCATCATGACCATGTCCGAGTTCGGTCGCACCGCACGGCAGAACGGCACCGGCGGCACCGATCACGGGCACGCGGGGGCGCTGTTCGTGATCGGCGGCTCGGTGCATGGCGGGAAGGTGCACGGCAGGTGGCCGGGGCTGGCGCCGGAGCAGCTCTACGAGGGCCGCGACCTCGCGCTCACCACCGACTTCCGCACCGTGTTCGGCGAGGTCGCGCAGAAGGCGCTCGGCGCGGCGCGGGTCGATGCCCTCTTCCCCGGATTCGACGCGGCGGCGTCGCAGCTGGGCCTCCTCTGACCCGCTCATCCGGGGATCGTTGCGCCGGCCAGACGGGGTTATGAAAAAAATGAAAAAGGGTACAAGCTGATTCTTCCAAGGTGCCTCGGAGTTCCGATACCGTGGGAAGGATCAGCTTGTACCCTTTTTCAGCTCGTTCATAACCCCGTCTGGCCGGCGCGGTGATCCCAACCGCCTCGAAGAGCGGCCGGCGCGATCTCTCCAGGATCAGAAGCGGAAGATCCGCCCCAGCGCCCGCCCGATCTGCTTCCGGATGTTGTCCACCTCGCGGCGCACCTGGGGGGGCGGGCCCTGCTCCACCTCCCCCGCCTCGGCCCACACCTCGGGCTCGGTGTACGTGTGCAGCTCGCAGGGGGCGTTCGGCTCCCGGCCGGGCTTGAAGAACTCGCGCGTCCGGGTGGGGCAGTACTCGGTGGCGAGCTGCCCGCTCTCCGGGTCGATCACGCGCATGATCATCCCATCGGGAGGAAGCCACTGGCTGGTGCGATCCTCCTTCCAGCCGTACCGGTAGAAATCGGCCCACGCCGGCGCGGCGAGGCGGCCGCCGCTCGCCGCACCCATCGACCGCGGCTGGTCGTAGCCGAACCAGATCCCCGCCACGAGGGTGGGGGTGTAGCCCACGAACCACACGTCGGTGCCGTTGTTGGTGGTCCCGGTCTTCCCCGCCACCGGCCCCTTGATGCCGTAGTCGCGCACCACGTGGCCGGTGCCATAGTCCACCACGGCGCGCAGCATCGACGTCAGCTCGTAGGCATCGCGCGGATCCATCACCGCGGTGCGCTCCACCTCGCTCGCCCAGAGCACGGTGCCGTCGGGGGCCTCGATGCTCGTGATGAGCCGCGGCTTCACCCGCATCCCGCCATTCGCGAAGGGGGCATACGCGGTCACCAGCTCGAGGGGGGTCACCTCCGCCGCGCCGAGCGCGATCGAGGGCACGTTGGGCAGCTGCGAGCGGATCCCGTTGCGGTGCGCCGCCTCGATCACGCGCCCGGGGCCCACCGCCTGGCTCACCCGGATCGTCGCCGCGTTCGCCGACTTCTCGAGCGCCTGCCGGAAGGTGACGCGGCCGCTGTATTCGTCGCCGTAGTTCGCGGGACGCCAGATCCGGCCGTCGATGTCCATCTCGATCGGCTCGTCGTCCACGGGCGTTCCCTCACCCAACCCCCCCGCGAGCGCCGCCGCGTACACGAAGGGCTTGAAGGCGGAGCCGGGCTGCCGCTTCGCGGAGAAGGCGCGGTTGAAGCCCCGGCGCAGCGGCTGCCGCCCCCCCACCACCGCGCGCAGGTCGCCCGTGGCGGGATCGAGGGCCACGAGCGCCCCCTGGATCGCCCCGCCCACCGCCCGCGAGATCGACTGCCCATGGCGCAGGATCGCGCGATCGGCGGCGAGCTGCGCCTCGCGGTCGAGGGTCGTGTGCACCACCACGTCACCCTCCTCCTTCAGCACGTCCGGGAGGGCGGAGTCGACCATCGCGCGCACGATGTCGAGCGCGAGGAGCTCGTTGCGGGTGGAGGGACGCCATTCGTCGGCCGCCACGCGCAGTTTCGAGTTCGCGGCACGGCTCCGCTCTCCCTCGTCGATGTACCCCTGCTGCTGCATGAGCGAGAGCACGATCGCGCGCCGCTCGAGCGCGCGCTTCGTGCTCACCCGCGGGTTGTACCGGGAGGGCGCCTTGGGCAGCGCGGCCAGCGTCGCCCCCTCGGCGAGGGTGAGCTTCGACACGCTCTTCCCGAAGATGTCGCGGCTCGCCGCCTCCACCCCGTTCATCCCGTTGCCCAGGTAGATGACGTTGAGGTAGAGCTCCAGGATGGCGGGCTTGGTGAGCTCCGACTCGATCAGGCGCGTGAGCCGCAGCTCGATCAGCTTCCGGCGGAGCGAGCGCCCGTTGTACCGCCGCTGGAGGAAGGCGTTGCGCGCCACCTGCATGGTGATCGTGCTGAATCCCTCGCGCACGCCGCCGGCGGCCACGTTGCGGACCGCCGCGCGGGCGAAGCCGCGCCAGTCGAGCCCGTTGTGGTCGAAGAAGCGGCGGTCCTCGGTGGCGATGAACGCCTCCTGGACGTGCTTCGGGACCTCCCCCAGCGGGACGTTCACCCGCCGGATGTTCGCGAGGCGGCCGAGGAACTTGCCATTGCGGTCGACGATCTTCCCCCCTTCCTGCGGGCGGAAGTTCCGGATCTCCCCGCGGGAGGGGCAGCCGGCGAAGCCACAGGTGGCCAGCCAGGCATCCATCACCCCCACCCCCGTAGCGGCCACGCCGAGGGCGACGAGGTAGGGCCAGTGGCGGCGGAGCCAGCGGCGCGGGGGATTGGCGGGGTCGCGGCGGAGCCGGGCGCGGAAGCGCTCGCGGCGCCCCTCGAAATCGAAGGCCATCAGCAGGCGTGCATCGGGTTCATGAGTATTGGTACGCCGACTGCTCTAGCAGGTTTCCGGCCCACGGTCCCCAAATCCCGCGACCTCGGCTGTAGCTTTCGCCCGTCTCCCCCGTTCCGGCGGGGTTCACCCTGGCTTCACCCATGACCACGACGTACCGCCCCATCGCCCGTTCGCTCGCCCTGCTCCCGCTTGGCGTCGTCGCCCTCGCCCTCGCCGCCTGCGGCGACAAGGGCTCATCCGCCGCCGGTGCCGACTCCGCCGGGTCCGTCGCGAGCGCGAGCGCGGCCACCGCCGCCGCGACCGGCGATTCGGCGGCCGGCGACGTCGCCGCCCCGTCGGCGAAGGGATCCCTCCCCGGCAACCGGCTGGGGAAGATCCCCGTGCTCGAGTACCACGTGATCGGGGGCACCAAGAACTCGCTCTACACCCGCACCGTCGAGAGCTTCCGCAACGACCTCGAGGACGTGTATCGCCGCGGGTACCGCCCGATCAACATGACGCAGCTGCTCGACAAGGACTTCAGCGAAGTGCCGGTGGGGATGTCGCCGGTGGTGCTGGTGTTCGACGACGCGTCGCCCGAGCAGTTCAGCTACGTGGAGCGCAACGGGAAGCTCGAGGTGGACCCCAACTCCGCGATCGGGATCATCCTCGACTTCCAGAAGAAGCATCCCGACTGGAAGAGCCGCGGGGTGTTCTGCCTGCTCAACGGGGCGGGGGCGGGGCACAACTTCTTCGGCGACAATCCCAAGTGGAACGGCCAGAAGAAGGAGTGGCGCTTCCAGAAGGTGAAGTGGCTCGCCGACCAGGGATACGAGCTCTGCGCGCACACCCTCTGGCATGCGCGGCTCGACAAGTTCAGCGACGCGGTGGTGCAGGAGCAGCTCGCGCGCAACGTGATGGGGATCGACAGCGCGGTGAGCGGCTACAAGGTGCGCTCGCTCGCCCTGCCGTACGGGATCTGGCCGAAGAACCGCGCGCTGGCGTGGAGCGGCTCATGGAAGGACCCGAAGACGGGGCAGGTGCACAGCTACGCCTTCGACGCCGTGATGGAAGTCGCCGGCGGGCCGGCGCTCTCCCCCTACGACCCGAAGTTCAACGGCCACTCGATCAACCGCATCCAGGCCGTGGGCGACGACATCCGGAAGACCCTCGACCGCCTCGATTCCACCAGGACGCGGTTCGTCTGGGACGGCGGCAAGTAAGGGCATCGCTGCGCCGGCCAGACGGGGTGATGAAACAGGGTACGAGCTGTACCCCCTGATGACGCCTCGTGCATTCACGCCTCCGTGCCCCGAGTGGAGCGTGGGGGCGTGAATGCAGGTGGAGCGATCAGGGGGTACAGATCGTACCGCCCGTTCATCACCCCGTCTGGCCGGCGCGACGGACTACTCGCGCGATTCCCGACCGGGCCCGTAGAGCGCCCGCCCGGGCGTGGCGCCGGTGTGCACCCCGTCGCGCACCACGGCCACGCCGTTGACGAACACGTGCGAGATGCCCCGCGAGAGCTGGTGCGGCTTCTCGGGCGTGGCGAGGTCGATGATCGTGGCGGGATCGAACACCACCACGTCGGCGTAGAGCCCCTCGCGCAGCAGCCCGCGGTCGCGGAGCCCGAGTCGCGCCGCCACCCCGCCGGTCATCTTCCGCACCGCCTCCTCCAGCGTCATCAGCCGCTGCTCGCGCACGTAGCGGCCGAGGATGCGCGGGTAGCTCCCGTAGGCGCGCGGGTGCACCACCGACTTCGCGCTGTCCGGGTTCACGCCCCCCGCGTCGGTGCCGATCACCACCCACGGCCGCACGATCTGCATCCGCACGTTGTCCTCGGACATCGTGAAGTTGATCTTCGAGAGGTCGCGCCCCTCGCCGAGGATCAGCGCCACGACCGCCTCCGGCCAGGGAAGCCCCATGTCGGCGGCGATCTCGCTGAGCCGCTTCCCGTCGTACTTCAGGTACTCCGGCTTGCGGAACCCGGCCACGAGGTAAGCGCCCGGCCCCTCGAGCTGGCAGAGGGGGGCCCCGGCGCTGTCGGCCATCTCGCGCACGATGCGCGCGCGGGTGGTGGAGTCGCGGAGCCGCTCCATCAGCTTCCCCTCCTCCGACGCCCAGTCGGGGAAGCACTCGCCGAGGTTGTTCCCGGAATACGGATACGGGTACATCGTGGCGCCCACGTCGAGCCCCGCCCCGCGCGCCGAGTCGATCTTCGCCACCGCGCCGGCGGCCTTCCACCAGTTGCGTCGCGTGGAGGCCTTCAGGTGATAGATGTCGAGCTTCACCCCGCCCTCGCGCGCGATGCGGAAGGCCTCGTCCATCGCCTCGAAGAGGGAGTCGTCCTCCGAGCGCATGTGGGTGATGTAGCCGCCGTGGTAGGGGGCCATCGCCCTGGCCATCTCCACCAGCTCCGGCGTGCCCGCGTATGAACCGGGAGGATAGATGAGTGCCGACGAGATGCCGAAGGCGCCGTCGCGCATGGCGTTCCGCACCACCGCGCGCATGGTGTCGAGCGCAGCGCCGCTCGCCGCGCCGGGGGACTGCCCCATCGCGTAGGCGCGCACGGTGGTCGCGCCCAGGTAGGAGCCCACGTTCATCGACTTGGGGTGCCGATCGAGCGCCGCGAGCCAGGCGCCGAAGCCATGCTCCCCCCGGAACGACCGCTGGAGCTCCGCGCGCGCGGGGGCCATGCGATCGATCTCTTCCAGCGCCTCCATCTTCTCGTTCGACGGGGCGGGCGTCGTGGCTTCGCCGAGGATCTCGCTGGTGACCCCCTGGGTGACCTTGCTCGGCACGCGCCCGTCGCGCCAGAGCAGCGCGTCCCACGAATGCCCCTGGATGTCGATGAAGCCGGGGGCGACCACCTGGCCGCTCGCGTCCACCCGCTGGCGGGCCGACGCGGTGCGCAGCGCGCCGGGAGGCACGATCGCCGCGATGCGGTCACCGCGGATGGCGACGTCGGCGTAGGTCCACGGGTTGCCGGTGCCGTCCACCAGCTTCCCGTGCTCGATGATCACGTCGTAATCGGCGCGCGCGGGGAACGGGCCGCCGGCCGGCGCCGGCCGCGCGCACGCGCCGAGGAGGGTGAGGAGGCCCAGCGCGGTCGCGGCGGTCGGCAGTCGCATGATCACTCCGTGGAGGTCGTCTTCCCTTCCAGCTCGGTCCAGCGGTCCACCGCGCGGCGCATGTGCGGGATCGTGATCGACCCGCCCACTATCAGCCCGATCCCGAGCGTGTCGAAGATCTCCGCGCGGCTCACTCCCTCCTCGGCGCAGCGCACGAGGTGGTAGGTGACGCAGTCGTCGCAGCGCAGCACGAGCGAGGCGACGAGGCCCAGCAGCTCCTTGGTCTTCACGTCGAGCGCGCCCTGCTCGTAGGCGCGCCCGTCGAGGGCGAAGAAGCGGTTGATGACGAGGTTGTTCTCGCCGAGTATCTCCGCATTCATGCGCTCGCGGAAGGCCCGGAACTCGGCGAGGGCGTTCGTCGCGTCGCCCGCGTGGTCGTGTGCCATCAGAGCTTCCAGCCTTTCAGGGTGTTGAGCGCCCCCTCGAGGGCGATGCGGTGCGCGGGGTCGTGCGTCTCCGCGAGCAGCCCCTCGTAGGTGCGGATCGCGAGGTCGAGGGCGAGGGGATCGTGCTCGGCGCCGGCGAGGCTGGCCGCGTTGTCGGCGAGGGCGGCGCGCGCGAGCTGGTCCTGGGGGAAGCGCTGCGTCACCTGCTGCCAGCGCGCGGTGCGGTCGCGGGGGTCGGGCTCCGCGAGCGCCCAGAGGTGCCAGGCGCCCCGGTTCTCCGGGTCGGCGGCCATGGCGCGGGAGGCCAGGTCGCCGACGACGTCCGGGCCGCGGCCGGTGAGCCAGTAGGCGTTGGCGAGAATCACCAGCGCTCGGGCATGCTCCGGCTTCGCGACGACGACGCGCTCGTAGGTGGGGATCACCACCTCGGGCATGTCGCGGAAGGGCTCCACGGCGGCCATGAGCGCGTCGGGATCGGCGTCGCGCGCGAGGCCGCCCAGGCGGGCGAAGAGGACGGCCACGTCGCCGTCCTGGTGGTACTGGGCGACCGCGGCCTGCAGCTCGGCGGCGGGATCGAGGGCGGGTGACATCATGTGGGGGAAATTAGCGGGGGGCGGGGCGCGCTGGAGGGCGGGCACGCTGGAGGGCTGGCAGCCCCGGCACGATCCTCGCTCCCGGGGGTAGGAGGAACAGCGGGTTGCGCCCGTGCGCCGAAGTGGCGATACTCGTAGCGTCCGCCGGCAGGGTGCATTCCGCCTTCCGGTGACGGTGCGAGCGTGGTAGTCGGCCAGGGAGTGCCGAGCTAGCGAGCCACGCCGCCGTGAGCATCGCCGCCCGCATCCGCGTGAGGTGTCCGCGTCTCGGGCGATCCGGTTGGAGAGCCCAAGCCCCTCACGCCTGACTCGCCCAGCGAGCCCCGCGCATCGCATGGCTGCGTCCCCTCGTGGACGCCCCATGGTGTTACCCGCGGTCCCGCGCAGTCCGACCCACGCAGCGCCTGAAGCACGAGCCCCTTCCTTACGAGGGACGTGCGCCCGATCACCCTGGACCCATCAGTTTCATGAGCGAACGCCGTCGCCCGCCCCGCAGGGGCCGTGGGCAGCGTCCGTACCCGCCCCGCGAAGGCGGGGAGGCGGACGATCCGAACCCCTACCGTGAGTCGCCGGGCAGTGAAGCCGCCACGCTTCCCGCCCCCGCGCCGGAGGGAGGAGCGGCAGGCGGGGACGACGCCCCCCCGATGCCGAGGCCCCGGGCGGAGCCCGAGAACGGCGAGTACGCCGCCTCCACGAATGGCGGCGCCCCCGCGCCGGCGGGGAGCGAAGGGCGCCCCCCGCGCGAGTACCGCGACCGGGATTTCCAGGCGGGCCGACGCGGGCGACGGAACCGCGGTCGCGGCCCCCGGCGCGAGGGTGGACCCGCGGAGCCGCGTCCCGCGAATGGCGGCAACGCTTCCGCCGCGCCCACGCCCGTCGTGGCCACGGGCGAGACCCGGGGCTGGTACGACACGGGGCGCGATGGCGGGTACGTCCGCCGCGCCGAGGCGAGCTACCTCGCCGAGTCGGGCGATGCGTTCGTCGCCCCGCACGTGGCCCGGCAGTACGGCCTTCGTCGCGGGGACCTGATCGAGGCCTCCACCGGCCGTGACCACCGCGGGCGCACCGTGGTGGTGGAGATCGCGAGCGTGAACGGCGTCGCGGTCGACGCCCTGGGCACGCGCCCCGAGTTCGCCAACCTCCCCGCGTCGTATCCCGACCGGAAGCTCACCCTGGAGACGGGGCGTCCCGCGCGCGGGGCGGAGCTCACGCGCCGGGCGATCGACCTGATCGCCCCCATCGGCTACGGCCAGCGGGCGCTGATCGTCGCCCCCGCGCGCGCCGGCAAGACGACGCTGCTGCACGCGATCACCGAAGGGGTGTCGCTCAACCATCCCGAGGCAGCGCTGCTCATCCTGCTCGTGGACGAGCGCCCCGAGGAAGTGAGCGAGGCGATCTCGTGGGGGGTGGGCGAGGTGATCTCGTCCAGCTTCGACCAGCCCGCCCAGCGGCACGTGGAGGTGACGGAGATCGTGCTGGAGCGCGCCCGCCGGCTCGTCGAGATGGGGAAGGACGTGGTCATCGTGCTCGACTCGCTCACCCGCATGGCGCGCGCGCACAACACCGCGGAGCGCGGCACGGGACGCACCCTCTCCGGCGGCCTCGATGCGCAGGCGATGGCGAAGCCGAAGGCCTTCTTCGGGTCGGCGCGCGCGGTGTCGCCGGCGGCCGGGGGTGGCTCGCTCACCATCATCGCCACGGCGCTGGTGGAGACGGGCTCCCGCATGGACGACGTGATCTTCGAGGAGTTCAAGGGCACCGGCAACTGCGAGATCAAGCTCGACCGCCCGCTGGCGGAGAAGCGGATCTTCCCGGCGATCGACATCGCCACGAGCGGCACGCGGCGGGAGGAGAAGCTCTTCCGCCCCGAGCAGCTCGACGCGGTGTACGCGCTGCGCCGGGGGCTGAGCCAGATGCCGCCGCAGGCGGCGATGGAGTGGCTGATCAAGCGCATCAGCGCCACGCCGTCGAACGACACGATGCTGGCGGGGCTGCTGAGGGACTGACCGATCGTTGGTGGCATTCGTGCAGGGGCCCCCTCGGAGACCTGGCAACACCCACGGTCTCCGAGGGGGCCCCTGCACGAATGCCCAGGGCCCTTCTCGCATGGCGGACTGCGCCCCCGAAGCAGCTCCGGTGGGGAGGGGGGCCTCTCGGGACCGTGTGTGTTGCTAGGTCCCGTGAGGCCCCCCTTTCCACCGGAGCGTGTACCCTCCGGAATGGCCGTGCCCTTCGCCCGCTCTCGCGGGCGGGCCCGGCGCTTGCTACGGATTGGCCCGCCATGCTGCGGCCCCTCCAGTTGCCCGCCCTCGCGATCCTGCTCGCGGGGGCCCTTGTCCTGTCGTCCCCTGCCCCCCTCCACGGGCAGGGGAAGGACCCCGTCACCCGCGAGGATCCCGAGGTCAAGAGCCTCGTCCTCCGCGGCGTGAACTCCGTGAACAAGGACGAGCTCAAGCGCTCGGTCTACACCACCGCGTCGTCCTGCCGGAACCTCCTCGCGCAGGCCTTCTTCTGCTGGTGGAACAAGTCCGGCGCCTTCTACCAGCGCCGCTACCTCGATCGCGAGGAACTGTCGCGCGACGTGCTGCGCCTCCGCGTCTTCTACTGGAAGCGCGGCTGGCGCAACGCCACCGTGGACACCGCGGTCACCGCGAACCACGACGGCGTGACCGTCACCTTCGCCGTGCACGAGGGGGACCCCACCCGGATCGTGAAGCAGGTGGTGCTGTACGACAGCACCCTCCTCACGCCGAAGAAGGTCCGCCAGCTCGTGAGCACCCGCGCGCGCGACCCCCTCGACCTGCTCGAGATCGACTCTTCGCGCGTGCTCCTCCAGAACGAGATGTGGGAGAAGGGCTACGCCGACGCCATCGTCGACACCGCCCTCGTGGTGGACACCGCCCGCAAGGTCGCCGACCTCACCTACCGGGTGATCCCCAACCGCCGCACCACCGTGGGCACGATCACCATCCTGCGCCGCGACACCACCCCCGAGGTGTCCACGCAGGTGGTGCTCAACTCCCTCACCCTGCTGCCGGGAAAGATCTACCGCCGCTCCGACGTGCTGCGCAGCCAGCGCAACCTGTACGAGTCGAACCTCTTCCGCTCCGCGATCGTGCGCGTGCCGCAGCAGCCGGACACGGTCAAGGACGTGATCGTGGACGTCACCGAGGCCGACCTGCGCGACGCCCGCATCGCGGCGGGGTTCAACAGCGTGGACTACTTCTCCGTGGAGGGGCGGATCTCGCACCACAACCTCCTCGGCGGCGCGCGCCGGCTCGACCTGAGCGGGATCGTGGGCAACCTGGGGGCGGCCACGATCAACGGGGCGAGCTTCTTCCGCCGCATCCGCGACCCCGACCCGGCGTTCAAGCGCCCCACCTGGCAGGCGAGCATCGACTTCCGCCAGCCGGCCTTCCTCCAGCGCCCCGAGAACTCCTTCGGGCTGAGCGCCTTCGCGCACCGCCGCGCCGTCCCCAGCGTCTTCATCGACCAGGGGTGGGGGGGCTCGGCGACCCTCACCCGGTCGCTCGCGGAGCGCGTCCAGGCGAGCCTCAACTACCGCCTCGAGGCCACGAAGGTGACGGCGGGCGACGCCTACTTCTGCGTCAACTTCGGCGTCTGCGATCCCACCACCACCTCGACGCTGCGCGCCATGCGCCGCCTCTCGCCGCTGGCCGTCGTGTGGAACGCCAGCCGTGCCGACGAGCCCCTCTCCCCCACCAAGGGCTACAACGGCCGGGTGGAGCTGGAGCACTCGTCGCAGGCGACCCTCTCGCACTTCAACTACAACCGCGCCTTCGCCGAGCTCGCGGTGTACAAGCGCGTGGGGCGTGACCGCGGCTCGCGGGGGTGGCTGAGCCAGAGCGTGTCGCCCAACGTGCGGAACTGGATCCTCGCCGGCCACCTGCGGCTGGGGATCGTGCGCCCCTTCGGCGGTACGGACGCGGGCGACGCGCTGGTCATCCATCCGCGCAAGCGCTTCTACGCGGGGGGCGCGCAGTCGGTGCGGGGCTACGGCGAGAACCAGCTCGGCCCCCGCATCCTCACCATCGCCCCCGAGCAGCTGGCGCACGCGCTCACCACCAGCGGCGCCCCCTGCGACACGACCAGCGCCGCGTCGATCGCGCTCTGCGACCCGAACACCGGCGACATCACCAACAGCCAGTTCCTCCCGCGCCCCCTGGGCGGCACCTCGGTGATCGAGGGGAGCGTGGAGCTGCGCTTCCCCATCTGGCGCAAGCTCGGCGGGGCCGCGTTCGTGGATGCCGCGGTGGTGGGGAAGAACGCGCTGCGCCCTGGGAGCGACATCGGCCGCCTCGCCAGCGGGGCCGCGGCGGTCACCCCGGGCTTCGGGGTGCGCTACTACTCGCTCGTGGGCCCGATCCGCGTGGACCTGGGCTTCAACCCGCGCCGCACCGAGCCGCTGCGCGTGGTGACCGAGGCCACCGCGGGCGGGGTGCGGCGCATCGTGCCCCTCACCACCCCGCGCACCTTCGACCCGGGCGGGAGCGTGTTCAGCCGGATGGTGCTCCACCTCTCGATCGGCCAGGCCTTCTGATGGACGACGTGGCCGTTCCCATCGCCGAGCGCCCGCACCCGCGCGAGCCGCGCCGCCCCGCGGCGGGGCAGCGGCTCCGCTGGGGGCGCGCCTTCCTCACCCTCGTGGGGATCGTGGTGGGGCTGGCCCTGCTCGCGCTCCTCGCCGTGTGGGCGCTCACCAGCACCGACTGGGGGCGCGAGCGGGTGCGCCGCTACGCGGTGGGCTGGCTCGGGGGCCAGGCGCACGGCACGGTGCACATCGGCAAGGTGACGGGGAACCTGCTGCGCGGCGCCGTCTTCCACGACGTGGTGATCACCGACAGCGCGGGGAAGCCCTTCGTCGCCGCCGACTCGGTGAGCGCGGCCTACCGGTTTCTCGCCTTCTTCGACCGGAAGATCTTCCTCGACGACGTGGTGCTGGCCCGCCCCCTCATCGTGCTGGACAAGCCGCCCGGCGGGGAGTGGAACTGGAAGCGCATCTTCCCGCGCGACACCACGAAGGCCCCGGGCGACACGGCGAAGGGGTTCGGCGACTGGATCCGGCTCACCGACGTGACGGTGATCGACGGCCGCCTCGTGGTGCGCTCGGCGTGGACGCCGAGCCGCCGGCTCACGAAGGTGCAGCAGGACAGCGCGATCCGCGACGTGCTGAGCGGCCGGTCGCGGCTGATGGTGGAGCGCGTCCCCGGGGGGATGCAGAAGATCATCGAGTTGCGCGACGTCTACGCACAGCTCCCCCTCGTGCGCCTTGCCGATCCCGAGGTGCCCACGCGGCGGGTGGAGGTGAAGTCGCTCCGCACCATGGCGCTGCCCTTCCGGCCCCCCGCGGCGGAGATCACCGCCCTCCAGGGAAACTTCGACTTCACGAACGACTCCGCCTGGTGGCGGGGCGCGAACGTGCACATGCCCGGGTCGCACTTCACCGGCGACGGCATGTACGTCCTCGAGAACGGGGACATGTGGGTCAAGGCGCGCGGCCAGCCGGCGGCGCTGGCGGACATGCGCTGGGTCTTTCCCCGCCTCCCCTCGACGGGGGGCGGCCCGCTGGACTTCGCCCTCGAGTGGAAGGGGGCGGTGCAGGAGTATTACGCGAGCAACATGGACATCCGCACCGGGACCGCCCGGGTGCGTGGCACCGTCGGGATCACCCTCGCCGACACCTTCACGGTCCACAGGACGGACCTCACCTTCGCCGGCGTGGACACGCGCCTGATCGAGCAGGTGGTGCCCGGCTTCGATTCGCCGAGGCGCGGGGTGCTCGCGGGGAAGATGAAGCTCTCCGGCGGGAAGCACGCGATGGTGGTGAACGGCGACGTCGCCTTCGACGACCGGGCCACGGGGACGAGCCGCGCCTTCGCGCAGGGTGAGGTGGGGATGGTGGAGGGCGGGGGCTTCCGCGCGCGGAAGCTGCGGCTCCGCGTGGATCCCCTCCAGGTGCCGCTGGTGGAGGCCTTCACCTCCGACCTGCCCGTTGGCGGGGTGGTGGTGGCGAACGGCACCCTCGACGGCAACACCAATCGCGGGATGGCGTTCGTGGGCGACGTGCTGCACCGCGACCGCACGGGCGTGTCGCGGCTGGAGGGGCGCGGGTCGGTGCAGCTCACCGGCGAGCGCCGCTTCGCCCTCGACGCGCAGCTCCGTCCCCTCTCGCTCAACACCCTGGGCGCCTTCGCGCCGGGGCTGGGGCTCGGCGGCGCGGCGCGCGGCCACCTCGCCCTCAGCGGCACGATGGACCGCCTCAAGGTGGATGCCGACCTCGCCTTCCAGGGGGGCGGCGAGGTGGCGGTGCGCGGCACGGTGTCGCCGAACGGGGCGATCACCGCCTACGACGTCGCCTTCCGCACGGAGCGCTTCGACGCGAGCGCCATCCTCGCGGGCAAGCCGGAGACGCGCATCACCGCGACCGGCACCGCCACGGGCCGTGGCTTCACGCCGGCCACCATGTCGGGGCGGTACGCGGTGGAGGTGCGCAACTCGCGCGCGGAGGGGGTGGCGATCGACTGGGGGTCGTTCCGGGGCACGATCTCGGGAGGGCTCGCCACGATCGAGCGACTCGAGCTGCGCGGCCCCGAGGCGCGCGCGGTGGCGCAGGGGAGCTTCGGGCTGGTGCGGGGCCGCAGCGGCACCCTCCGCTTCGACGTGGACGTCGCCGACCTGGCGGCGCTCGATCGCTTCGTCCCCGGCGCGGGGACGCAGGGCGTGGTGCCCCCACGCCCCGGGATCCTCGCCTCGCGGGTGAATCGCGCCCGCGCCGACTCCGCGCGCATCGCCCGCGCCACCGAGGTGGAGCGCGCGGTCACGGGGCGCAAGCTGGCGCGCATCCCGGTGGACACCCCGCGCGCGATCCCGCGCGCCGCGCTGGCCGGCGCGCTGAGCGCCGCCGGCACCCTCACGGGGAACATCCACGCCTTCGACGCCGCCGGCCGCGCGGCGGGGGAGAACCTGGTGGTCCGCGGCAACGCCGCGAAGCGCCTGCGCGCGGAGTTCGCCTGGTCGGGGATCAACCAGCCGAAGCCGCGCATCCAGGTGCGCGCGAGCGGCGATTCCCTCTCCATTGCCGGCTTCGCCCTCGACACCGCCGCGGTGGGGGTGACGTACGCGGGGGGCGCCGGCGACCTCGCCCTCTACGCGCGGCAGGGCGCCGACCGCGACATCGCCGCCCGCACCGCCTTCACCCTGCACCCGGACCACAAGGAGGTGCACATCGCGCAGGCGGCGGTGCGCGTCGACACCGTGTTCTGGCGCACCGCGCACGCCACGTCGGTGCGGTGGGGGGGCGCGGGGATCCGCGTCAACGACTTCGAGCTGGTGAACGACCGGGGTGGGCGCGTCTTCGCCGATGGGCTCCTCCCCACCGAGGGGTCGGCGAACCTGCGCCTCGCCGTGCGCGACCTGAACGTGCGCGACGTGCTCGCCCTCGTGCAGAGCGACCTCGATGCCACGGGGCTCCTCAACCTCGAGGGGCGGATGACGGGGACGCTCGCCGATCCCCGCTTCAGCGGGGCGATGGCGCTGCTCGACGGCACGTGGGGGGGAACGCCGGTGCCGAACATCCGCGGCACCCTCGCGTACGGTGGGCAGGAGCTCACCGGGAAGTTCGAGGCGATGGACTCCACCGGGCACGTGCTGGCCAGCGCGGAGGGGATGCTGCCGGTGAACCTGGCGCTGAGCGGCGTCACCGGGTCGCGCCTCCTCGAGCGCAGCGTGCGGCTCGACGTGGCGATGGACTCGATCCCCCTCGACCTGATCCCGCGCCTCACCGACCTGGTCACCGACGTGACCGGGCGCGCCGTGGGTCGCGTCGCCATCCGCGGGCAGCTCCGGCGCCCCGAGATCGTGGGGGCGGTGGGGGTGGTGAACGCCTCGGCGCGCGTGGTGGCCACCGGGATGCACGTGAAGGAGATCAACGGGCTGGTGCGCCTCGCCGGCGACACCGCGGTGATCGACTCCCTCACCGGGCGCGCGCACGGGCCGATCGCCGTGCGGGGGGGACTGGGGCTGGGGAACTGGCGCACGCCGTCGTTCGCGCTCTTCCTCCAGGCCGAGGACGCGCAGGTGCTCGACAACGAGAAGGGCACCCTGCGCGCCGACATCGGCCTCGCCCTCACCGGCCCCTTCGACAACGCCTACCTCGCCGGCCAGGTGACGGTGCGGAGCGGGGTGGTGTACATCCCCAAGTCCGACAAGAAGACGCTGGTGGGACCGAGCGACCCCGCGCTCTTCGCGGTGATCGACACCTCCGTGGCCGCGGAGCGCGAGCTGATGCCGGGGCACTCCCCGCTGCTGCGCAACCTGCGCATGGACGTGGACGTGGCGGTGGAGCGCAACACGTGGGTGCGCTCGCGCGACATGAACGTGGAGATCTACACCGACGGGATGGTGCACGCGCACGTGGAGAACGAGGCGCTGGCGCTCACCGGCAGCATCTCCACCGACCGCGGCGAGTACGAGCTGCTGAGCAAGCGGTTCCAGATCCGCCACGGCTCGGCGATGTTCATCGGCACCCCGGAGCTGAACCCCACCGTGCAGGCGATCGGGGAGTACGAGGTGCGGCTCCCGTCGTCGTCGGCCCGGGTGATCCAGATCGTGATCGGCGGCACCGCCCGCCGGCCGACGATCGCCCTCCAGAGCGACGCGCAGCCCCCGCTCTCGCAGAGCGACATCCTCAGCTTCCTCGCCTTCGGGCGCGAGTCGAGCTTCCTCCTCGACATCGCCGGCTCCGTGCTCACCGGCTCCGCCCTCTCGGCGGGGCAGTCGGGGACGACCGGGCTGGAAGGGGTGAGCCGCCTCGCCGCGCGGCGCCTTGCCAGCGTCGCGCTGTCCACGGCGCTCCAGGAGGCGGAGGGGAACGCGGCGCGGTCGATGGGGATCGACGTGTTCAACGTGCGCCCCGCCGACATCCCCGACGCGCCGGGGGTGGAGCAGATCCAGAGCTTCCTCGCCGGGACGGAAGTGGAGGCGGGGAAGTACGTGGACCCGCGCACCTTCGTCGCCTTCCAGGGCACGCTGCCGATCGGCACGCGCCGCGCCGGC
>DASWVQ010000214.1:0-8918 GCA_036401195.1 Gemmatimonadaceae bacterium | reverse complement strand
TCGCCATCGACGTGGAGCACCGCCACTTCCGCGTGGACGGCAGCGACGAGGTGATCAACGAGGGCGACTGGATCACCCTCGACGGCGCCACCGGCCGCGTGTACCGGGGCGACCTCCCCACCACGCCGAGCGAGGTGGTGCAGGTCATCCGCGGCACGAAGCCCGCCGCGACGGCCGGCCCTACCTGGCACAGCTTCTCGAAGCTGCTCGGCTGGGCCGACGAGGTGCGGCGCCTCCGGGTGCGCGCCAACGCCGACACCCCCGCCGACGCGCGCATGGCCCGCGGCTTCGGCGCCGAGGGGATCGGGCTCTGTCGCACGGAGCACATGTTCTTCGAGGGCGACCGCATCACCGCCATGCGCGAGATGATCGTTGCCCGCGACGAGGGCGGTCGCCGCCGCGCGCTCGCGAAGCTCCTCCCCATGCAGCGCGCCGACTTCGAGGGAATCTTCGAGGCGATGCGCGGCTTCCCCGTGACCATCCGCCTCCTCGATCCCCCGCTCCACGAGTTCCTCCCGCACGGCGGCGAGGAATCGAAGCTCCTCGCGCGCCAGCTCGGGCTTACCCGCCCGCAGCTCCACCACATCGTGGACTCGCTGCGCGAGACCAACCCCATGCTCGGGCACCGCGGCTGCCGCCTCGGGATCACCTACCCCGAGATCACCGAGATGCAGGCGCGCGCGATCTTCGAGGCCGCCGTCCGCGCCAAGCGGCGCGGCATCGACGTGCACCCGGAGATCATGATCCCCCTCGTCGCCAGCGCCGCGGAGTTCGAGAACCAGCGGGCGATCGTGGAGGACGTGGCCACCCAGGTGCTCGGGGGGATGGGCGAGGAGGTGCACTACATGGTGGGCACGATGATCGAGCTCCCGCGCGCGGCGCTCACCGCCGACGAGATCGCGCGCACCGCGCAGTTCTTCTCCTTCGGCACCAACGACCTCACCCAGACCACCTTCGGCCTCTCCCGCGACGACGCGGGACGCTTCCTGCCCGCCTATGTGGAGAAGGGGATCCTCCCGGACGATCCCTTCCAGGTGCTCGACCAGCAGGGAGTGGGCAAGCTGATCGACTTCGCCGTGCGCGGCGGCCGCGGCGTGCGCCCCGACCTCAAGGTGGGGATCTGCGGGGAGCACGGGGGGGAGCCCCGCTCGGTGAAGTTCTGCCACGGCATCGGCCTGGATTACGTTTCCTGTTCCCCATTCCGGGTGCCCATCGCCCGGCTCGCTGCCGCCCACGCCGCGCTTGAATCCCCTGCTTGACGACCTGCGACCGGCATCCCCGGTCCGGCTGAACCCGCCGCTCCCGGCGGGCAGGGCCATGCGCATCGCGCTGGTCACGGAGTACTACTACCCGCACCTGGGCGGCGTCTGCGAGCACGTCCATTACTTCGCCCTCGAGGCGCGGCGACGTGGGCATCACGTGGACATCATCACCTCCGAGATCCCGGGGGAGCGCGCCGTCCGTGAACCGGCGGCGGGGGTGATCCATCTGGGGCGGAGCCAGTCGGTCTACGCCAACGGCTCGCAGGCGCGCATCACGGTGGGGCTCGGGCTGCGTCGCCGCATGCGCGAGGCGCTGCGGCGCGGCGCGTACGACATCGTGCACGTGCACTCCCCGCTCACCCCGGTGCTCCCGCTCCTCGCCATCGAGGAGGCGCCCTGCCCCGTCGTGGGCACCTTCCACACCTACTTCGATCGCTCCGTGGGCTACACGCTCGGCCGGCGCTTCTTCCAGAAGCGGCTCGACATGCTGAGCGCGGCGATCTGCGTCTCGCCCTCCACCACGGTGGCGCTCGACCGGTACTTCTCGGCCGACTGGCGGATCATCCCCAACGGGATCGACCTCGCGACCTTCAATCCCGACGTCCCCCGCCCCGCGGCCATCCGCGACGACGTCCCCTCGATCCTCTTCCTCGGCCGCTTCGACCCGCGCAACGGGCTCTCCACCCTCATCGAGTCATTCCGGAGGGTGAAGGGGCCCCATCGCCCCGCCCAGCTCGTGGTCGTGGGCGACGGACCGCTGCGGAACCACTATCGGCGGCAGGCGGGGGGCGACCCGGACATCACCTTCGTGGGCGCGGTGCTCGATGGCCGCCCGGGCTACTACGCCCACTCCACGGTGTACGCCTGCCCCACCACGAAGGCCTCCTTCGGGATCACCCTCCTGGAGGCGATGGCCTGCGAGACGCCGATCGTCTGCTCCGACATCCTCGGCTTCCGCGACGTGGTGCGCGACGGGCGGGAGGCGCTCATGGTCCATTGCGGCGACCGCGACGCCCTCGCCGATGCGCTGGTGCGGGTGATCGAGGATCCCGCGCTCGCCATGCGGCTCGGAACCGCCGGCCTCGCCGAGGCGCAGCACTACGCATGGGATCGGGTGACCACGAGCGTCCTCGAGGTGTATCGCGAGGTCCTCGGCCGGGTCGCCGCGGTCGCCTGACGCGATGCTCCTCGCCGCGGGGGCGGGTCTCGGGCTGGCCGGCCTGCTCGCGCACGGCACCTGGCATCGCAACTCGCCGGTGTTCGGCTCCGCCCTCGGGCGGCTTCCCCGGGCGGCGGATGGCATCCCCGAGGTCGCGATCACCTTCGACGACGGACCCAATCCCGTCGCCACCGCGCGCATCCTCGACGTGCTGCGCGACGAGGGGGTGCCGGCCACCTTCTTCCTGCTCGGTCGCCACGTGGACCGCTGGCCGGAGCTGGCGGCACGCGTCGCCGGCGAGGGCCACGCCGTCGGTAACCATGGGTGGCACCATCGGAAGCTGCATCGGCGGACGCCGTCGTACATCCGCGACGACCTGGGGAAGGGCACGGGTGCCATCGTGAAGGCCACGGGAGTCCTGCCGCGGCTCTTCCGGGCCCCCCATGGGTTCCGCAATCCCTGGGTCAACCCCGCTGCGGGGGCCCTCGGCCAGCGGACCATCGGCTGGTCGCTCGGGGTGTGGGACAGCGCGCGGCCGGGGGCGGAGGAAATCACCCGCCGCGCCGTGCAGGGCACCCGGCCGGGGACCATCCTCCTCCTTCACGACGGCGACGGCTACGACGCGGAGGGCGACCGCACCCAGACCGCCGAGGCGCTGCCGGCGATCATCCACGACCTGCGACAGCGGGGGTACCGATTCGTGAAGGTCCCGGCCTGATGAGCCCAACCCTGAAGCGGGGGCTGCGGTACCTGTTCACCGCCGTCGTGGTGGCGATGCTGGTCCTGTTCGCCCGGAAGGTGGAATGGAGCGACACCTGGCAGGCGATGCGCACCGCCGACTGGACGCTGCTGGTGCTGGCCGTCGTGGTGAACCTGCTGTCGGCGGTGACGAAGGCCATCCGGTGGTGGATCTTCCTCCGGCCGGTGGGGGCCCGCTCGCTGGGGCTGGCGATGCGCGCGTCGTTCGCGGGGATGGGGCTGAACAACGTGCTCGTGGCCAACGGGGGGGAGGCGGCAAAGGTCGTCTTCGTCGCGCGTGGGGCCCACATCCCATCCGCGACGGTGCTGGCCACCGTCGTGGTGGAGCGGATGTTCGAGGCGATCGGGTACGTGGTGCTCCTCGCCCTGTCCGCGCTCGTCCTGTCCCTCCCCCCCTCGCTGGCCAGGACCCGCCCGTTCGCCCTCGCGGCGCTGGTGGGAACCGCCGTCCTGCTGGTGTACCTGATCCGGCACCCGGGCACCGCCGAGGTGATTACCCCGGTCCACACCCGGTTCATGGACCGGGCGAAGGGATACTGGACGCGGTTCATGGGCACCCTGGGGGGGATTTCCACGGGTCCCCGCTTCGCGGGGGCGCTGGCGATGTCGGTGCTGGGGTGGGCGCTCCAGGTGGCCACCTATCACCTGACCGCGATGTCGGCGCACATGCCCATCTCGGTGGTGGGGACGATCTCGGCGCTGCTGGCGGTGAACATCGGGTTCGCGCTCCGGGCGACGCCGGGGAACGTGGGGGTCTTCCAGCTGATGTACGCGGCGACCGCGGCCTTCTTCGGGATGGACAAGGACCAGGCGATCGCGGTGGCCTTCCTGATCCAGGCGCAGCAGATCATCCCGATCACCCTGATCGGGGTGGCGCTGGCGCCGCAGTTCGTGTTCGGAAAGCAGCGGATGGTGCGGGCGGAGGACCGGGGGGAGGTCCCGGTGGCGTCGCGGGGAGACTGAGGGAACGCGAGGCGCCTGCCTGCGCCGCCCCGCGGGGTCGGGTGCAGCGCAGCAGGCGACGGCGAGCGCGTCCAGGGATTGGCGGCGGGGCGGAGCTTCTGGCGACTGGCGCCTGGGGACTGGCGAAGTTCCGGCGCACCCGCGGGACTCGGGCCGCAGCCGCTCGTTCCGGCCAACGCAGATCCGGCCCATGACAAAACGGCACGCCCTCTCGGGCGTGCCGTTTTGTCTTTCAGTGGAGGCGCGGGGAATTGAACCCCGGTCCGAGTATAGATCGACCACAGCGTCTACGTGCGTAGCCTTCCGATTGATGTTTCCGCCGGCTGGCCGGAAGGCCGCCTACCGTCGGATGAGCTCCCTAAGAATCTCGCCTTTGGGGAAGGAGCCCCCCCGCCGGCCAGCCCAGATTTGCGATAGCTGCGGAACGCCCCGGGCGGGCTTCCACACAGCCACTGCTACGAAGTCCTTACGGACTTACGCAGCGAGAGCCAGGTTGTTGTTGGCAGTTGAAAATTTCCCGAGTGTTTTACCAGGAACCCGAGGACCTGGGCACGCGGCCACGGCTTCACGTACCCCGTCGAAGCCAGTCGCCCCCTAACTCTCCTGAATCTAGTCGTCCCTCCCCGGAAGTCAAGGGAGCCCGACTATGAAAGCACTCGCACTTGCATGACCTAAGTAAGCTTCGGTTCGCTACTTCCGTCGGCAACCCTCACGCAGTTTCGACCCGCCGCTTTCGCCTCGTACAGCGCCGCGTCGGCCGCCGGGAAGAGCCCCTGCTTCGTCCGGCTCAGCTCCGGATACGAGGCGATCCCGAACGATGCCGTCACCGGAATCTCCACCCCCCGGTGGACCACCGGGCGCCCCTCGATCCGCTTCCGCAGCCGCTCCGCCAGCTCGGCCGCCCCGTCGGCCGGGGTCTGCGGCAGGAGGAGCGCCAGCTCTTCCCCACCGTACCGCGACACCCGGTCCACCGTGCGTACCCCCTCCTGGAGGATACGTGCCACCTGCCGCAGCACCGCGTCACCCGCCTCGTGGCCGTGCGTGTCGTTCACCTGCTTGAAGTGGTCCAGGTCCACCAGCACCAGCGTCGACGACCGCCCGAAGCGGTCGGTCTCGTCAAGCATCCGCTTGAGCTCATCGTCGAAGTAGCGGCGGTTCCCCAGCCCGGTGAGGCCGTCGGTCAGCGCCCGCTGTGCCACATCGGCAGCGCCCCAGGAGATCTCCAGGGCCGCCGATGCCACCGTCGAGAGGAGGCGGAGGTTCTGCGCCTCCTCCCGTCCGATCGAATCCGGGAAGGGAGCGGCAATCACCAGCGCGCCGATCGTGCGCCCCCGCTGCCCCACCGAGATCACCCCCAGCGTTCCCGGACCCACCAGCCGGTCGCCGGGCCCGAACACCGACCCGGCCTTCAGGTGGCGCGCGTCCGCGATCACCGGCTTGGCCGCCGGCTGGTCCCCCGCCTCCTCCCCCCCCACCAGCGCCCCCACGATCGACTCCCGGGTGACGCGAAGCCCCGGCATCACCCCGATCGACCCGTGGACGTGCAGCACCTCGCCGGTGGCCTCCCCCGGTCGCCACCGAACCAGGGCCGACGCGGTCGCCGAGGTCACCTCCACCGCCGTGGCGCACAGCTCGCGGGCCAGCTCGTCGGCCGTGGCGTGGGAGTGGATGCGCTCCACCGCGCCGAACAGCGCCTGCCCCTGCCGCATCGAGCGCCCGTAGTCGCGCCGCACGGCGAACAGGTCGAGGAGGGCCCCCACCCGCGCGGCGTGCCGGGGGAGCCACTCCCTGGCCGCCTGCCGGGGAAGCTCGATCCCCGCCGCGCGCGACACCGACAGCGCGCCGATCGTCGCCTCGCCGCTCCGCACCGGCGCCGCCACCAGGGCGGGGTGATCCCCGTCCCCTCCCGTCTGCACCGCCTCCGACTCGTACGCCCACTGGACGAGCGGCCCCCACTCATCCACCCGGAAGAACGCGGGGTTGGGGCTTTCCGCGGTCGACCAGGCGGTGGCGACGAGCCCCTCCGTCCCTTCGTCAGCAGCACCCCACTGCCAGAACACCACCTCCTCCCCGCCCATCTGGTCCCGCATGTCCTCGAGGAACCCATCCAGGAAGCGGAGGTCCTCCACCGCCTCCTGGCGCTCCACCGACGCCTGCACGTCCTGCCGCAGGTGCGAGGGGAGCGCCTGCTCGATCGTGGCGGTCATGGGGGCCGACGCCAGCAGCGTGTCGGCGCGTGACCCGAGCTGCCCCGACCGGCGGGCGCGCGGCGGCTGGAAGGGGGCCGTGGGAGGCGGCGCAGGCCGCCGCCGCGTGGACCGCCGGCCGATCGCTGCGCCGAGGGCGAGGCCGCCGATTGCCAGGAGGAGCGGAATCAGCACGGGAGGCGGATGGAGGGAACCGTCGCGCGTGGAGGGCGCGGCGGCGGGAGGGGGCTAGCCGTGGGTGATCCGGGAGGCCGCGACGGCGGCGCCGAATCCATTGTCGATGTTCACCACCGTGACGCCGGCGGCACAGCTGTTCAGCATCGTGAGGAGGGCCGCGATGCCGCCGAAGGCGGCGCCGTAGCCCACGCTGGTGGGAACCGCGATCACCGGCACGCGCACGAGCCCACCCACCACCGATGGCAGCGCGCCGTCCATCCCCGCAATGACGATGATCACCGACGCCGACTGGAGCACCGACCCCTGGGAAAGGAGGCGATGGATCCCGGCGACGCCCACGTCGGTGAGGCGCTCCACGCGATCGCCCAGCGCCCGGCCGGTGGCCGCCGCTTCCTCCGCCACCGGGAGGTCGCCCGTGCCGGCGGTGACGATGAGGACCGTCCCCTTCCCCGCCGCGGGCGGGGTGCCGCCGGCCAGCCAGGCGGTGCGCCCGGGCACGTTCAGCTCGATCGAGGGGAAGGCCTCCGCGAGCAACGCCATCGCCTCGGGGGCGGCGCGGGTCACGAGGAAGCCGTCGCCATGCCCGGCGATCCGCTCCGCGATCCCGAGCACCTGCTCCGGCGTCTTCCCCGAGCCGAAGATCACCTCGGGATGCCCCTGCCGCAGGGCGCGGTGGTGGTCGATGGAGGCGAAGGGGAGCTCCTCGACCGGCGCGAAGGCGAGCGCGTCGAGGGCGGCGTCGACCGTGACCGCCCCCTGCGCGACCCCGTCGAGCAGGACGCGGGCGCGGTCGCGGATCACGCGGCCGCCTCCCCCGCCTCGGCCGCCCGGGCGGCCGCGTCGAGCCGCCCGATCTCCTGGTGACGCTCCAGGTCGCGCAGGTACTCACCGAAGATCCCCTCCACCTCGGCGAAGGAGTTCACCAGGTGCAGGCGCCGGCGCAGGTCGGCGGAGTTGGGAAGCCCCTTCACGTACCACCCCAGGTGCTTCCGGAACTCGATCGCCGCCCCCTCGGGATCCACCTCGTACTCCTGGACCATGCGCGCATGGTCCAGGGCGACGGCGAAGCGGCCCTCCACGCCGGGGGTGGGGCGCATGGGCCGCCCCTCGAGCAGGTCGCGGGCCTGGTCGAAGATCCAGGGCTGGCCGAAGGAACCCCGCCCGATCATGATCCCGTCGCAGGCGGTCTGCCGGTGCATGCGCACGGCGTCGTCGGCCGTCTTGATGTCCCCGTTGCCGATCACGGGGATCTCGAGGGCCTCGGCGACCGCGGCGATCTCCTCCCAGCGCGCGCTGCCGCTGTACATCTGCGTGCGGGTCCGCGCGTGCAGGGTGAAGGCGCGGGCCCCCGCGTCCTGCATGCGCAGGGCGATCCCGACCGGGTCGCGCGTGTCCTCGCTCCATCCGCTGCGCGTCTTCACCGTCACCGGGAGGTGGGTGGCCCGGACGACGGCGCGGATGATCTCCTGCACCAGGTCCAGGTCCTTCAGGCAGCCCGAGCCCCCGTTGCGGCGGACGACCTTCTTCACCGGGCAGCCGAAGTTGATGTCCACGAACTCGGGCTGGAACACGTCGGTGACGAAGGCGGCGGCTTCGGCCATCGCCCCGGCATCGGCGCCGAAGATCTGCACGCCGATGGGACGCTCCTCGTCGCCGAAGCGCAGCTTCGCGACGGTGGCGGGGTTTTCCCGACGGATCCCCTCGGCCGAGAGGAACTCGGTGATCACCACGTCCGCGCCGTAGCGGCGGCAGAGGCGCCGGAAGGGCGACTCCGAGACCCCGGCCATGGGGGCCAGGAACACGGGGACGTCGACCCCGACCGGATACGGGAAGCGCTTGCGCATGGACCCTGAAAGTTAGTCGCCGGCGTAAGTCGCGGCAACGACGGCGTTTGACACCCCTGCGCGGACCCGATACGTTTCGCGTCATGGAACTACGTGAGTTCTTCAGCGAAGACGCCATCCAGCTCGACCTGGCCGGCACCGGCAAGGACGAGATCCTGAAGGAACTGATCGGCCTGCTCCGGCTCGACGAGAAGAGCGAGGGGATGCTCTTCAAGATGCTCAAGCGACGGGAGAACCTGGGCTCGACCGGGATCGGCCGGGGGATCGCCATCCCCCACTGCCGCTCCCTCGTCGTCAACAAGTTGCGCGTGGCGTTCGGGCGCAAGCCCAACGGCGTGGACTTCAAGGCGATCGACGAGAAGCCGGTCAACTTCTTCTTCCTGATCGTCGCGCCTCCCCTCGAGGTGTCGAACCAGTACCTGCCGGTGCTGGGGAAGATCGCCCAGTTCTCGAAGGAGCCGGACGTGCCGGAGCGGCTCTTCGGGCTGAAGGAGCCGAAGGAGTTCCTGGCGCTGCTCGAGGAAAAGGGCGTCTGAACCGGTCATGA
>DASWVQ010000213.1:0-4984 GCA_036401195.1 Gemmatimonadaceae bacterium | reverse complement strand
GGAGAAGGCGTAGAGGGTCAGGGTGCCCAGCCCCTCGCGCACCGCCGCTTCCACGATGCGGCGGGCGGTCTTGAGCCCCGCGTGATGGCCGGCGGTGCGGGGGAGCCCCCGCGCCGTGGCCCAGCGGCCATTGCCATCCATGATGATCGCGACGTGCAGGCCCGTCATTTCTCTCGCGTGGCGCGGATGAGCGCTTCCATGTGGTCCAGGTAGCGCTCGAGCGCGCGCCGGCCCTGGGCGGTGAGGCGATACACGGTCTTCGGCACCCGACCCTCGAACTTCTTGGTGCAGGTCACGTACGCCGCTTCCTCGAGCTTGCGCGCGTGGACGCTCAGGTTCCCGTCCGTGGTGCCGAGCAGCTGCTTCAGGTCGTTGAAGGCCAGCGACTCGTTCACGGCGAGCGCGCTGACGATCCCGAGCCGGATCCGCTCGTGGATCAGGCGGTCCAGGTCGAGCGTGCTCTCCGCGGGGGGGGCGGCCGCCTGCCCGCGCACGGCGCGCAGCGACCGGCGCCCCGTGGCACCTGGCGCGTCGCCGCGCGGATCGTCGCCCTTGGGCGCGTGCGACACCTTAGCCACCATGCCTCCAGCCGATGAGGAGCCCGAACGCGATGTGCGCGCCGCCGAAGCCGAGGGCCATGAGGAGCGTGGCGCTGAGCGGGAAGAGCAGGCCGAGCACGCCCAGCGCCATGAAGGTGATCCCCATGACGGGCACGAGCCGCACCGAGAAGGTGCCCGCCGAGACGACGCCGGCCCCGTAGAGCAGGAGCCAGAGCCCGGGCAGGAGCGACACGAGGCCGTGCTCGAAGAGCACGATCGTGAGGACGGCGCCCACGAGCATCGGCGGGGAGAAGCTGAGCACCAGCTTGCGCGCCGGCTCGGAGATGAGGGAGATCCCCGCCTCGCGAGCCTTGCGCGCCATGAAGGCCCCGGAGATCACGATGGCGAGGGCCGCCTCGGCGACCCACACGGCGAGCCAGCTCGCGCTGCTCGTGGTGCGGGCGGCGAACCAGGTGGCGGCGAGGGCGGTGATGCCGATGAGCACCTCGCCCCAGCCGGAGATGGCGGTGAACGCGCCGGCGCGCTCCATCGTCTGGCGGATGAAGCGGAGGTTGTCCATGGCGCGCGCCTGCATCTCGGGCTCGGCGCGGCCCTGGGGATCCTCGGGGCGGATGGGGATGACGCGGTTCACGGAGGGACGATACAGCGCCGGCCACTTTCCGACAAGTGCTTTACGTCACAAAGTGAGGAAGTCATCCTGAGGCGGAGCCGAAGGATCTGGCCCCGGTGTGGCCGCGCCAGATCCCTCGCTCCGCTCGGGATGACTGCGGGGCCCTCAGGATGACTTTTTTCGTTCGAACGGCGCCTACATGTACGCCGGCGGATCCGAGGCCGGGAAGCTCTGCTCCGACGCCCGGTCCACCTGCGACTCGTCGATCCGGTTCGCGAACTCCTTGCACATCGCCGCGTTGAACGCCGGGAGGTCGTCCGGCTTCCGGCTGGTGACGAGCTTGCCGTCCACCTTCACCTCCGCGTCCACCCAGTCGCCGCCCGCGTTGCGGATGTCCGTCTGCAGGCTCGGCCACGAGGTGAGCGTCCGCCCCGCCACCGCCCCCGCTTCCACCAGGAGCCACGGCGCGTGGCAGATCGCCGCCACCGGCTTGTCGGCCACCATGAACTCCCTCACGAACTGCACCGCCTTCGGCTCCATCCGCAGCGCGTCGGGGTTGGCGACCCCGCCCGGGAGCATCAGCGCGTCGTACTGCGACGCCTGCACCTCCTCCAGCGTGTGGTCCACCTTGAACTTCTTCCCCTTGTCCAGGTGGTTGAACCCCTGGATCTCCCCCGCCGCGAGCGAGACGATCTCCGTGACCGCCCCCGCCTCGTCGAGCGCGCGGCGCGGCTCCTCCAGCTCCACCTGCTCCACGCCATCCGCGGCGAGGATGGCGACGCGACGGCCCTTCAGTCCGGCCAGCATGGTCGCCTACTCCTCGGCCGCGGGTTCGCCCTGCTCGGGACGGAGCAGCGACCCTTCCTGCCGCGCCTCGCGCAGCTCCTGCAGCGCCGGGTTCACCCCGGTCGGCGGGATCATCGGCTGGTCCCTGGGATTCGACCGCAGGTTCTCGCGATCCTCGGCGTGCGTGTGCTCGTCGTCGTCGCGGGTCTTGTAGTCGGTGGCGCCGGCCTCGCCGGGGTCGATGTTGTATTGATCGGGACGCTTGCCGCCCATGGGACTCCTCTCGTGTTCGGGATGCGAAGGGAGGAGTCAGGATTCGTGCCGGGGCAGGGCCGGCCCCTCGACGGACGGGGTTGGCGCCGGGCGGCCTACCTGATCCCGGCGCCCTGCAGGACCGCCTTCACCCGCTCGATCGGGATCGCCTCCACCGTGCGCCCGTTCCCCGTGACCGTCGTCGCCCGGAACAGCGAGTTGTAGATCGCCTCCTCCGTCCCTTCCACCACCGCCTGGAAGAGCGCCGACATCTCCTCGTTCGCCACCTCCTCCACGGCGAGCCGCTTCGCGTCCCACGCGCGGCGCACCGCCTTCGCCGTGGAGAAGGCGAGCACGTAGTCCCCCGAGCCGTTCGACGCCGACGACCCGGTGCGGGCGAGCCCCATGATCGCGCGCGCCGCCAGGCGGCGCAGGTTCCGGTCGCCGAGCGGGGCGTCGGTCGCCACGACCATCACGATCGAGCCGTTCCCCCGCTCGCGCGCCGCGCCCTCCCCCTCCACCTCGCGCTGGAACGACCAGCGGCCGAGCGCGCGCCCCACCGGCGCCCCCATCACCTGCAGCACCCCGCCGAAGTTCGACTGCACCAGCACTCCCACCGTGTAGCCCCCGAGCGATGGGGGGAGGACGCGCGAGCTGGTGCCGATCCCCCCCTTCCACCCGAAAGCGACGGTCCCCGTGCCCGCGCCCACGCTTCCCTCCTCCACCGGCCCTTCGACGGCGCCGGTGAGCGCGGCGCGCACGTCGCGATCGGTGATCGGCCGCGAGCGGATCGCGTTCAGCGCGCCGTCGTTCGTCTCGGCGACCACGGGATTGATCGAGCGCACCCGCTCCATCCCCGGCTGCTCGAGCATCCAGCCGGTGAGCGCGTCGGCGGCGCGCCACACGCAGAGGGTGCAGGTGAGGAGGATCGGCGTTTCCAGCTCCCCCAGCTCCTCGAGCTGCGTCACGCCCAGGATCTTCCCGAAGCCGTTGCCCACGAAGAGCGCCGCGGGCACGCGCTCCCCGTACAGGTTGCCCGCGTGCGGCAGGATCGCGGTCACCCCCGTGCGCACCGAGCCGCCGCGGATCACCGTCGCGTGCCCCACGCGCACCCCGGCCACGTCGGTGATCGCGTTCCACCGGCCCGGCTGGAAGATCCCAGGGGTCACCCCCAGGTCGCGCGCGCGCGGACGCGACGGTTCCTGCGCCCCGCCCGACGCGGCGAGGCACAGCAGCAGTGTCACGAGGAGTTTTCGCATGCGCGGAAGCTACGCGTCGCGCCCCCGGTCGCCACCTCGGGGCGCCGCGCCGGCGAGGCAACGCTCTTGCCCATCGCTCCCGCCATGCCCGGACACGACGACGCCAGGTACCACGACTACCCGAACACCATCCTCGAGTTCTTCCCCGGCGACGCGCCGCCGCTGCGCATCGACCTGCGGAAACCGCTGGACGACTCGGCGCGAGCCGCGATCGCGCGGCTCTGCGTGGGGACGGCGTTCGCGATCTTCACCGCCGAGAACCCGGACGGCCAGAACGCCGAGGACGAACCGACCCCCGCGGCGGAAGCGGCGCGGGAGCGCGAGAACGCGCGGCGCCAGCGCGTGCTGGAGGATGCGCTGCGCGAGACCGGGGTCCCCTGGCTGCGCGTGGACGGGATGGCGCCGACGGGGGAATACCGGGAGCACTGCGTCGCCGTCGCCATCCCGCGCGACGATGCCGCCGCCCTCGCCGAGCGACTGCGGCAGCTCGCCCTGTTCTGGTACGACGGCGCGCGCTTCTGGCTCCTCCCGGCGAAGGCGAGCGAGGAGCCGATGGCGCTGCCGCGGGAGTAGGGCCGGGGCCGGGCCGGGGGTCTGGGGCCTGGGGCCTGGGGCCTCGGGGGGAAGAGGGATTGGGGAAGGGGGCCTGAGCAGGTCGTCCCCGTTCCCCGATCCCCGTCCCCCCCGCAGGCCCCAGGCCCCAGGCCCCAGGCCCTGCACCGTCCCCACCGGGATTTCCGAATTAGACTTGTTCCGTGCCCCTCGCCCCCCTCTTCGGCCACGCCCAGCTCCAGCGGCAGTTCCGCGACGCCGTGGCGCGCGACACCCTCCCGCACTCCCTCCTCCTCCACGGGCCGCGCGGCGTGGGGAAGCAGCGGCTGGCGCTCTGGCTCGGCCAGCTCCTCCTGTGCACGGGGGGCGACGACGCCGGCGAGCGCCCCTGCGGCCGCTGCCAGCCCTGCCGCTACGCCGCGGAGCTGGCCCATCCCGACCTGCACTGGCTCTTCCCGCACGAGCGGCCGAAGACGCCAGACTCCACCGACGACGCGAGGGCCCGCCGCCGCGAGCTCGGCGCCGAGCGCGCGCGCGACCAGAACGGCCTCTACCCCGCTCCCAGCGGAAGCGACGGCATCTTCGTCGCTGACGTTCACGCCCTGGTGCAGGACGCGGCGATGTCGCCCTCGCTCGGCAGCCGCAAGGTGTTCGTCGTGGGCGACGCGGAGCGCATGGTCGCCCAGGAGGGGGCCGACCAGGCGGCGAACGCCTTCCTCAAGCTCCTCGAGGAACCCCCAGCCGACAGCTGGATGATCCTCACCTCCAGCGAGCCTGGCTCCCTCCTCCCCACCATCCGGTCGCGGGTCGTCTCCCTGCGGGTGCCCGCGATCTCCCGCGACGAGATGCGCGCCTTCCTGGCCGATCCCCTGGTGAGCGACGCGCTCGACAAGGCGAAGGGCCTCCCCCGCACCGAGGACGAACGCCTCCGCCTGGCGGGCGGGGCTCCCGGCGCCCTCCTCTCG
>DASWVQ010000212.1:0-1773 GCA_036401195.1 Gemmatimonadaceae bacterium | reverse complement strand
GTGAAGGGCTCGCCGATGTGCATCCCCTTCGCGTCGATCGTGTACTCGCGCAGGTCCACGTCGTGCGCGGAGCCGCGCATCTTCAGCACGTTGATGCTCCGCCGCATGCGCCCCTCCAGCTCCACGTAGCGCAGGAGCAGGATGGAGTCGGTCACGGTGGAGATGTGCTTCTCGGTGATCGAGCCCCCGCCGAGCAGCTGCGGGGTGGTGGAGGTGAAGACCGTCGTGATCCGCCGCGCCTTGAGCAGCGAGGTGAGGCTGATGACGAACTCGCGGAAGGCGCGCAGCGAGAACACCCGCTCCAGCGCCGAGAGGCTGTCCACCGCCACGCGCTGCGGCTCGAACTCGTCGATGAGCCGCGTCATGCGCACCAGGTGGTCCTCCATGGGCATGGCGTGCGGGTACTGGTTCACCACCTGGAGCCGCCCCTGCCGCTCCGCCTTCCCGAAGTGCATCCCCCACGACGCGGCGTTGCGCAGGAGCTGGTCGCGGCTCTCCTCGAAGGCGAAGAGGAGCGCCCGCTCCCCGTGCTTCACCCCCCCGTCGAGGAACTGCATGGTGAGCAGCGTCTTCCCCGTGCCGGTGGCGCCGGAGGCGAGCACCACCGAGTCGCGGAAGAGCCCCCCGCCGCACATCCGGTCGAGCGCCTTCACCCCCGAGGTGACGCGCACCGTGGACGACTCCTGGGTGAGCCGCTGCGCGCTGAGGGGGATGACGACGACGCCGTCCTCCACGATGGTGAACGGGGTCTCGCCGCGCAGGTGCGACGTGCCGCGGAACTTGAGGATCTCGAGCGTGCGGCGGCGCCGCTCGTCAGCGAGGATGTTCCGCAGGATGACCACGTTGTCGGCGATGAACTCCTCGATCCCCGTGGCGGTGACGGGGCCGTAGTCCTCCATCCGCTCGGCGGTGAAGAGCACCGTCGTCCCCAGCGCCTTGAGCCCCGCGATCAGGCGGAAGAGCTCCGAGCGGAGGAGCCGCTGGTCGCCGAAGCGGATGAAGAGTGCCGACATGGAGTCGAGCACCACGCGCTTCGCCTTCACCTTCTTCACCGCGTGCGACACCCGCGCCAGCAGCCCCCCCAGGTCGAAGTCGCCCACCACGGGGGTGAGGGTCGGCTCTGGGGCCACGTCCACGAAGGCCCACCGTCCCTCCTCCTCCCACCGCGCGATCTCCCAGCCGAAGCCGAGCATGTTGCGCCGGATGTCCTCGGGGCGGTCCTCGAAGGTGACGAAGACGCCCGCGTCGCCCGACTGGAGGATGCCGGCGGCCAGGTAGTGGCAGGCGAAGACCGTCTTCCCGCTCCCGGCGGTGCCGGCGACGAGGGTGGACCGCGCGTGCGGGAGGCCCCCGTCGGCCACCAGGTCGAAGCCCGGGATGTGCGTCTCGATCTTCCGCACGCCGCCGGCTGGCGTGCGGGCGGGCGCGCGCTTCCGGCCCCCCGTGCGCGCGGCGGCCGCGGTAGGGGCGGCGTCAGTAGTCGCGGTGCGGCGCGGCATCGGCAAGCTCCAGGGCGATGAGCACGCGCTCGGGGTCCGAGAGGTCCCCCGTCACGCGCAGTTCGGGAAGGGGGGCGCTGCGCACCAGCGTGGGCGTGGCGAGGATCCGCGCCCGCTCGGCCGCCTCGGGATCGCCGGTCACGTCCACGACCTGGAGCGTGTGCCCCTCCCCCAGGTACTCCGCCATGATGTGGCGGATGTTCCCGACGGCGCGGCTGCTCAGCGAGGAGGCCCCGTTCACGTACAGCGTCAGTATCGCCTGCATGCGCCGGAA
>DASWVQ010000211.1:0-20863 GCA_036401195.1 Gemmatimonadaceae bacterium | reverse complement strand
TCGATGTTGATGTCGATCTTCACGTCGTCGCCGAGGGTCATCCCGCCCCCCTCGACCGCGCGGTTCCAGGCCACGCCGTAGTCGAGGCGGTTGATCGTGGTCGAGGCCTCGAAGCCGATCCGCTCCTGCTGCGCTCCCTTGGAGTAGCCGAGGAAGGTGCCGTCGAGCACCACCGGCTTGGTCACGCCGCGGATGGTGAGCATGCCGTGGATCTTCGCGTCGTCGCCCTTGCGCTCGATCCGGGTGGACCGGAAGGCGATCACGGGGAAGGAATCGGCGAGGAAGAAGTCGCTGGTGCGCAGGTGGTTGTCGCGCCGCTCGTTGTCGGTGAAGATGCTCGCCGTCCGGATCTGCACGTCGATGGCGGCGGACTCCCACTTCGCCGGGTCGGCGATGGTGAGGGTGCCGGTCCAGTCGCGGAAGCTCCCCCGCACGCGGCTCACGAGGTGGCGGATGGTGAAGCCCACCTGCGAGTGCGCCTTGTCGAAGGTCCAGGCGGCGGGGTTGGCGGGGGCGGGGGCGGGGGCGGCGGCGGCCTGCGGGGCCTGGGCGGCGGCGGGCGCGGCGAGGAGCGCGGACAACAGCAGGGCGACAGCGGAACGGCGATTCATGCGAGCGCGTGGGGTTGGAGTTTGTCTACCGCAACATACCCACGTACGCATGAGTGTTCCAACACGCTGATCATTCCCCTGCCGTCGTCCTGAGCGGAGCGAAGGACCTGGCGCCGACTCGCGACGGCCAGATCCTTCGCTCCGCTCAGGATGACTTCGACGGCGCCTCAGGATGACGGCAGGTCAGCGGGGCACGTGCGCCCCCTCGCGCGCCTTCTGCTCGACGGGCTGGGCCGCGCCGGCGCCGAGGTGGCGGTCGGACATCAGCTTGGTGAGGAACCGCTGCCCCTCACTCACCCGCTCGACCTCGAGGGCAATCGCGTCGATCGCCTGCTCCATGCGCCCCATGCGGTCGATGAGGGCGTCGGGGATCCCGCTCACCACCTGTCCCGTGCGCTTCCAGATCCGGCGGGCGTAGGCAACGGCCAGCGGGGCGAGGACGAAGATCGTGAAGACGATCGGGATCACGAACACTTCGTCGGGGGGCCCGTTCCGGATCGGCTCCGGCTCCCGGACGACGGCCCCCGGGATCCCGGCGAGGCGCGACACGTCGCCCTCGGCCTGGGCCAGCTGCTTCTCCAGGTCGGCGGCGCGCTGGTCGAGCATGGTGAGGCGCGACTCGAGCCCCGACTTGTCCACGCCGTCGGTGTTCCCCTCGCGGAGCCGCTGCGCCACGGACCGCCGGTCGTCGTACACCCGCTCGAGCTGGTCCTTGATCACGTCCACCTTCTCCCGGGCGGCCTGGTACATCGCCTGGGGGCTGGTGGCCACGGGGAGGGAAGCCTGCGGGACGCCCGGCGGCGCCGGGGGCGCCGGGGGGGCCACGGCCTGGCCGGCCTGTTCGGTCACGGTCACCTGCTGCATTGTCGCTCCGGAGGGTCTGCGTTGGGTGGGGGGTCCCGCCAACCTTACGATTCAGGGGGGGCGAGGTTTCAGGAGCCCCCCAGGGGTCAGGCGGCCGGGGCGCTCTTCCCCGCCTCGGGGATCGGGGCCTGGGCCGGCCCGGCGGGGGCCGCGGGGCTCCCCAGCCGCTTCACGAGGGTGAGGATCGTGTAGGTCGCGCACAGCTCCTGGTCCTGGTTGCGGACCTCGACGTCCCAGGCGACCACCCCCTGGGGCACCTGCCCCTCGCGGTCCTCCTTGGCCGTCTTCTGCTTGCAGGTGAGCTTCGCCTGGATGGTGTCGCCGATGTACACCGGCCTGGTGAAGCGGAGCGACTCGAGGCCGTAGTTCGCCAGCACGGGGCCTGGCGCGGGATCCACGAAGAGCCCCGCCGCCGCGGAGAGCACGAAGTAGCCGTGCGCCACCCGCTTCTCGAAGATCGAGTCCCTCGCCGCCACGTCGTCCATGTGCGCGTAGAAGAAGTCGCCCGAGATCCCGGCGAAGTTCACCACGTCGGCCTCGGTGACGGTGCGGCGATGGGTGAGCAGCGACTCGCCGACCTCCAGCTCCTCGAAGTGCTTGCGGAAGGGGTGCACGCGGTCCTGCGTCACCTCGGCGCCGCTCACATACTCGCTCGTGACGTGCATGAGGGTGGTGGGGCTCCCCTGCACCGCCGTGCGCTGCATGTAGTGGAGCACGCCGCGGATGCCGCCCATCTCCTCCCCCCCGCCCGCGCGCCCGGGGCCCCCATGCACGAGGTGCGGAAGCGGGGACCCGTGGCCCGTGCTCTCCTTCGCGCTGTGACGGTTCACCATCATGAGCCGCCCGTGGTGCGACGCCGCCCCCAGCACCACCTGGCGCGCCACGTCGTCGCGCGCGGTGAACAGGGAGCCGACGAGGGAGCCCTTCCCCATCTTCGCGAGCGTGATCGCGTCGTCCACGGAGCGGTAGGGCATCACCGTGTTCACGGGCCCGAACGCTTCCACGTCGTGCGGCTCGGCGTGGCCGAAAGGGTCCTTCGCGTAGAAGAGGAGCGCGGGGAAGAAGGCCCCCTTCTCCGCGTCAGCGCCCACCACGTCCACGCGGCCCGCGTCGCCGTACACCAGCTCCGCGCCATGGCGGATGCGGTCCACCGCCTTGCCCACCTCCCCCACCTGCGGGCGGCCGGCGAGGGGGCCCATGCGCACCCCTTCCACGGCCGGGTCGCCCACCTTCACGCCGTCGAGGCGCTTCGAGAGGGCCCGCATCACGTCCTCCACCATCCCTTCGGGGACGAGGGTGCGGCGGATCGCCGTGCACTTCTGCCCCGTCTTGGTGGTCATTTCCTTCACGACCTCCTTGATGAAGAGGTCGAACTCGTCGGTGCCAGGGGCGGCGTCGGGGCCGAGCATGGAGAAGTTGAGGGAGTCGGCCTCCATGTTGAAGCGCACGTTCTCCCGCATCACCACCGGGTGCGCCTTGAGCATCTGCCCGGTGGCGGCGGAGCCGGTGAAGGCCACCGCGGACTGCGAGTCCAGGTGGTCGAGCAGGTCGCCGGCGCTGCCGCAGATGAGCTGGATCGCCCCCTCGGGGAAGATCCGCGACTCGATCATGGCGCGGAACACCGCCTCGGTGAGGTAGCTGGTGAGCGTCGCCGGCTTCACGATCGCCGGGACGCCGGCGACGATGGACGACGCGAGCTTCTCGAGCATCCCCCACACGGGGAAGTTGAAGGCGTTGATGTGCACCGCCACGCCTTCGAGGGGGACGCACACGTGTCGCCCGACGAAGGTGCCCCCCTTCGACAGCGCCTCGACCGGACCTTCGGTGAAGAAGGTCTCGTTGGGAAGCTCGCGGCGCCCCTTCGACGCGTAGACGAAGAAGGTGCCGATCCCGCCGTCGATGTCGATCCAGGAGTCGCCCTTGGTGGCGCCGGTGGCGGCGGAGATGCGATAGAACTCGTCCTTCCGCGCCATCAGGTACTGCGCCATCGCCTTCAGCATCAGCGCGCGCTGGTGGAAGGTCATGGCGCGGAGGGCGGGGCCACCCACGCGCTTCGCGTACTCCACCATCCCGCCGAAATCGAGGCCGCCGCTCGAGGCCTCGGCGACGGGCAAGCCGGTGACCGCGTGGTACAGGGTCGCGGCCTTGCCACCACCATCGAACCACTCGCCCATGGCGAAGTTCTGGAGGCGGCGCGGGGTGCCGGAGCCGAAGGCGATCGGGGCGGGCGTGGTGCTGGTCATGCGTCCTTCCTCGTCTGGGGCCAGGTCTGGTAGGTCATCCGCTGCTTCGGGCGGTCGTGGGGGACCTCCCGCAGCGGCTCGCAGGCGGTGAGCGTGGCGTGCAGCTGCGCGGGGAGCGCCTGGTAGAGGCGCGTCCCCTCGGTCTTCCAGGCGATCATGTCGTCGGACACGTCCTTCACGATCCGCGCGGGGTTGCCGACCACCACCTTGCGCGCGGGCACCTGCATCTCCGCCGGCACGAAGGTGAGCGCGCCGACGATGCACTCCGCGCCGATGGTGACGTTGTCCATGACCACCGCGTTCATCCCCACCAGCGTGTTGCGGCCGATGCGGGCGCCGTGGATCACGGCGCCGTGGCCGATGTGCGCCGACTCCTCGAGCACGACGGTCACGCCGGGGAACATGTGCACGGTGCAGTTCTCCTGCACGTTGCAGCCGTCCTCGATCACGATGCCCCCCCAGTCGCCGCGGATGGCGGCGCCGGGGCCGACGTACACGTCCCGGCCGATGATCACGTTGCCGGTGACGGCTGCCTGGGGGTGCACGAAGGCGCTCTCGTGCACCACGGGGATGAAGTCGTCGAAGGCGTAGATCACGGGTGGCGGCCGGACGAGATGAGCGACGAGCGACGAGCGGCTGGCGATTGGGAGGCGAGGCGGAGGGACCGGCGACTGGCGACTGACGAGCGACGAGCGGCTGGCGATTGGGAGGCGAGCCGGAGGGACTGGCGACTGGCGACTGGCGACTGGCGAGAATTCGGTGCGCCGGGGGATGCGGCGGTGAGGGCCCTTCCGCCGGCCGAGCCTATGGTGCGGGCGTGTCCGTCAACGACTTTACCGACCTGAAGGTGTGGCAGCGGGCGATGGACCTGCTCGAGGCCTGCGTCGCCGTCGGGAGCGCCATTCGCGGGCCCGAGGCTGCCGAACTCCGATCGCAACTGAGGCGCGCCGCCATGTCGGTGTCCGCAAACATCGCGGAAGGACACTCGAAACCGGCCCGCCGTGAGTTCCTCCGCTTTCTCGGAATTGCCTACGCGTCGCTCCAGGAGGTCAAGCACCACCTCCTGGTGGCCCAGCGCCTGCGCATGGCGCCCGCCGAGCAAGTCGACACCGCGCTCTCGCTCTACGAGGAGTGCAGCAAGATGCTCTACGCGATGCGACGGGCCCTGGCGCGATGATGCCTCGCGAGGCGCCAGTCGCCAGTCGCCAGCACCTCCGGCTCGCCTCCCAATCGCTCGCCGCTCGTCGCTCGTCGCTGTTCTCGTCATGTCCGCGCCCGGGAGCCGGTCACGCCCGCTCGATGATCGTGGCCATCCCCTGCCCCACCCCAATGCACATCGTCGCCAGCGCGTAGCGACCGCCGGTCGCCTCGAGCTGCCGCGCCGCGGTGAGGAGGAGCCGCGCCCCGGACATGCCGAGGGGGTGACCGAGGGCGATCGCGCCGCCGTTGGGATTCACGCGGGGATCGTCGTCGGCGATGCCCAGCTCCCGCATGCAGGCCAGCCCCTGCGCGGCGAAGGCCTCGTTCAGCTCGATCACCGCCATGTCGGCGAGGGTGAGCCCCGCGCGGTGCAGGGCGAGCCACGTCGCGGGCACGGGCCCCATGCCCATGATGCGCGGCTCGACACCGGCGGCTGCCTGCGACACGACCCGCGCGAGGGGGGTGAGGTTCTCCTCCTTCAGCGCCCGCTCCGAGGCGATGAGGAGCGCCGCCGCGCCGTCGTTGATCCCGGAGGAATTGCCCGCCGTCACCGAGCCGCCGGCGCGGAAGGCGGGGCGAAGCTTCGCCAGCACCTCCCTCGTGGTGCCCGGTCTCGGGTGCTCGTCGGCGGCGACGCGCTTCGCGTCGCCCTTCTTCTGCGGGATCTCCACCGCCACGATCTCGCGGTCGAAGCGGCCCGCCTGCTGCGCGGCGTGCGCCTTCTCCTGCGAGCGCAGGGCGAAGGCATCCTGGTCCTCCCGCGAGACCCGATGCTGCTCCGCGACGTTCTCCGCCGTCTCCCCCATCGCGTCCACTCCGTATCGCTCCTTCAGCTTCGCGTTCACGAAGCGCCACCCGATGGAGGTGTCGTACACCTGCACGTCCCGCCCGAAGGGCTGTGCCGACTTCCCCATCACGAAGGGGGCGCGCGTCATGCTCTCCACCCCGCCCGCGACGTACAGGTCGCCCTCGCCCAGCTTCACCGCGCGCGCGGCGTGGCCCACGGCGCTCATCCCCGAGGCGCAGAGGCGGTTCACCGTCTCGCCGGGCACGGTCTGCGGCATCCCCGCGAGCAGGAGTGCCATGCGCGCCACGTTGCGGTTGTCCTCTCCCGCCTGGTTCGCGCACCCCAGCACGACGTCGGCGATGCGCGCCGGGTCCAGGTCCGGGTGGCGGCGCATCAGCTCCGCGATCACGTGCGCCGCCATGTCGTCGGGGCGCACCGCGGCGAGCGAGCCACCGAAGCTCCCGATGGGAGTGCGAACGCCGTCGACGATGTATGCCTCAGCCATGCCGCTCCTCGAGCAATGCCTCCACGCCCTCATGGGGGCGCGATGTCCGGTAGACCGTCCCGCGGAAGAGCGCGACGGTCACGTCGTCCTGGTTGGTGACCCGCACCGTGTAGAAGGCGAGCCGCCCGGTGGCGCGTTCCTCCACCGCCGCCGCGGTGAGCCGGTCGCCGCGATGCACCGCCGCGGGATAGCTCATCGCGTTGTCGATGCTCATGCTCACGCGCCCGTGCGTGTTCGACGCGAACGCCAGCGCGCTGTCGGCGAGCGAGTAGGTCACGCCGCCGTGGCACACGCCGAACCCGTTCAGCATGTCGTCGCGCACCGTCATGCGCACCGTCGCCTGCCCGGGAGCGAGCGACGCGAGTTCCACGCCCAGCCAGCGGCTGAAGGCGTCGTGCGCGAGCATCCCGGATACTACACGCTCGGCGAGCGCCTGTTCGCTGGCGCTGGTCGCCGGGTGCGCGTCGCTCGCACGCGGAAATGGTCCCGGCGCGCCGGGGCCGGCGTCGCCCCGTTCGGGAGAACCTGTCATCCGAGGAGCGTGCCCCCCGCGGCGGCGACCCGGCGCAGGAGCGGGCTCGGCCGGTACCGGTCCTCGCCGTACTCCTGCTGGAGCGCCTGCAGCCGCGCGAGCACGGTGCCCACCCCGATCTCGTCCCCCCAGGCGAGGAGCCCCTTCGGGTAGTTCACCCCGGTGGTCATCGCCAGCTCCACATCGGCCGCCGAGGCCACGTTGAGGAGCACCGCGTCGGCCGCCTCGTTGATGAGCATCGCGAGGATGCGGTCCACGATGTCCCGGCCGAGCGCCTCGTCCTCGCTGGGTGCCGGCTTGTCCGCGCCCTCGCGGTGATCGTAGAAGCCGCGCCCCGCCTTGCGCCCGAGGAACCCCGCTTCCACGAGCCGCTTCTGCGCGATCGCCGGACGGTAGCGCGGGTCGTAGTAGAGCGACTCCCACACCGTGCGCGTGACCGCGTAGTTCACGTCGTGGCCGATGAGGTCCATCAGCTCGAAGGGCCCCATGCGGAAGCCGCCGAGGGTCCGCATCGCCCAGTCGATGGTGGCGACGTCGGCCATCCCCTCCTCGAGGATGCGCAGCGCCTCGCCGTAGAAGGGGCGCGCGACGCGGTTCACGATGAATCCCGGCGTGTCGCGCGCGACCACCGTCGTCTTCCCCCACGCGTCGGCCAGCTCGCGCGCGGCGAAGGCGATCGTGGGCGCGGTGGCCAGCCCCGGGACGATCTCCACCAGGGGCATGAGCGGGGCGGGGTTGAAGAAGTGCATCCCCACCACGCGCTCGGGGCGCTCGCAGGCGCTGGCGATCGAGGTGACCGAGAGCGACGAGGTGTTGGTGGCGAAGACGCAGTCTTCCGCGACCTGCTCCTCGATGGCGCCGAACGCCGCCTGCTTCGCGGCGAGGTCCTCGACGATCGCTTCCACCACCAGGCCACACTCGGCGAAGGCGGCGTAGTGCACGCCCTCGACCCAGGTGATCCGCTGCCCGACCGCCGCGGCCTGTTTGGCGTCGAGGCGCTGCTTATCCACGTCGCGGGCGAGCACCTTCGCGAAGGCGGCCGCGGCCTGCTTCACCGCCTCGCCGCGCGCGTCGCACACGACCACCGGGTGGCCGGCCCGGGCCGCGACCTGCGCGATCCCCGCGCCCATCGCCCCGGCACCGAGGACGCCGATGGGGGTGCTGCCGGGAATCGCCGCGCTCGTGTCTCGTGCCATGCCGTGGGGTGTGGGGGCGGGGGGATGAGCGGAATCTGCCATGCCGGGGCGCGCGGTTCCAGCGGCACTTGGCGCCGGGGCGCAGGCACGCTCGCCTGGTGCGGGAGGAGCCCCCGGGCGGACCGGACGGCGCGTCTTCGACGCGCACGGTCCGCCCGGGGGCTCCACCGGCCGGCGCGCGAGCCCGCGCGTCGTGGTACCGCAAACTGGCCACGTGCGCCCGACACGGGCTCCATGAGGCTGGCGGCCGGGGTCGAGGGTCCTTTCGCGGGACCGTGCGCGCCGCAGGCGCGCCGTCCGGTCCCGCGGGAGGATCCTCGGCCCAGGCCGGGCGAAATGATGCCTACCGCCCCCCGAAGTTCGGCTGCCGCTTCTCCAGGAACGCGGCCACGCCCTCGGCGAAGTCATGCGTCGCGCCGGCCTGCGCCTGGAGCTCCGCCTCGACGTCCAGTTGCGCCGCGAGGTCGTTCGCGAGCGAGGCGTTCAGCGCCTTCTTGGTGAGGCCGAAGGCGCGCGTGGGCTGCTGCGCCAGCTCGCGCGCCACCTCGCGCGCGGTGTCCATCAGCAGGTCGTTCGGCACCACGCGCCAGATCATTCCCATGTCGCGGGCGTCGGCAGCACTCACGCGGTCGCCGAGGAACATGAGCGCGGTGGCGCGGGCCATCCCCACCAGGCGGGGGAGGAAGTAGGTCCCCGCGGTATCCGGCACCAGCCCGATCTTCGCGAAAGCCTGGATGAAGCTCGCGCTCTCGGCGGCGATCACCAGGTCGCAGGCGATGGCGAGGTTCGCCCCCGCGCCGGCGGCGACGCCGTTCACCGCGGCGATCACCGGCTTCTCGATCGTGCGGATGAGCGTGATCGTGGGATTGTACGTCTCCCGCACGATGTCGGCGATGGGCGGGGGCGGTCCATCGCTCGGCACCGCCTCGGCCAGGTCCTGCCCCGCGCAGAAGGCACGGCCGGCCCCGGTGATGAGGATCGCCCGCACCCCCGGATCCTCCCCGGCGGCGCTCAGCGCCTCCTGGAGCTCGCGCGCCATGGGGCGCGTGAACGAGTTCAGGACGGTGGGCCGGTTGAGGGTGATCTCGGCGACACCGTCGGCGTGCGTGGCAATGATGGACTCGAAGGCCATGGCGCGGGGAGTGAGGGGGATCCGGGGGCAAGATAGCCCCGGGTGGGACGGCGCTCCACCCGGCCACCGCTCCCCTTCGCGCCCCAAACCCTCCAGATTAGCGGGATGGCCACGCGATCCTCCCCCTCGAAGAGCCCCCGCGCGCGCGGCGCCGTCACCGCCGACGCCGAGTCTCCGTACGCCGAGTCCCGCATCGACTGGCGCACCGTCGCCTACCAGGCGCTCGTCTCGCGCGCTCTCGACGACGTGGAGGAAGCGACCAACCGGAACAAGGCGAGCGTGCCGCGCGAGCACCTGGTGCTCTACCAGTTCTCGGCGCGCGGGCACGAGGTGGCGCAGGTCATCCTCGGGAACCTGATGAACCGGCCGCACGATGGCGCGGGGGCGTACTACCGTTCGCGTCCCGTGCTGCTCGCCCTCGGCCTCTCGATCGAGGACGCGCTGGCCAGCCCGCTGGGTCGCGCCGGCGGCTTCAGCGACGGGCGCGACATCGGCGTGGTGTGCAACCTCCCGAATCGCGACGGCACGGTGGTGCTCCCCATGGCGGGTGACGTGGGGGGGCAGTACACCCCCGCCGCGGGATGGGCGCAGGCGATTACCTACCACCGCGACGTGCTGGGCGACGCGAGCTGGCAGGGCGCCATGGCGGTGGCCCTCGGCGGCGACGCCTCCGTGGCGACGAACGGCTTCTGGTCGGCGCTCACCATGGCCACCACGCTGAAGCTCCCGATGCTCTTCTACATCGAGGACAACGGGCTGGGGATCAGCGTGCGCGGCGACATGCAGACGCCGGGCGCCAACATCGCGGCAAACCTCGCCTCCTTCGGCAACCTGTTCATCCGCGACGGCGACGGGACCGATCCCGCCGAGGCGGCGCGGCTGCTCGAGGAGTGCGTGTCGCACGTGCGCGGCGGGGAGGGTCCCGCGCTGGTGCGGCTCACGGTGCCGCGCCTCTGCTCGCACTCCGGGCCTGACAACCAGAAGGGCTATCGCACGGAGGCGGAGATCGCGGCCGACCTCGGGCGCGACCCCCTCCCCCGGCTGCGCGCGCACCTGGTGCCCTCGGCGATGAGCGAGGCCGAGTGGGCGTCGCTCGAGGCCCGGGTGCAGGACGACGTGAACGCCGCCCTCGCCGCGGCGCGCGCGAGGCCGGTGCCCGACCCCGCGACGGTGAAGCGCTTCATCTACGCGGAGCCGGTGCAGGCGGGGGACAACGACGCCGTGGGTGGGCTGCCGCACGACGTGCTGGAGTCGCTCACGTCGTCCGGCGCGCCGGACGCGGAGGGGGACACCGTGCGATTCGCAGAGGCGGTGCGCCGCGCGCTGCGCAGCGAGCTGGCGGCCAATCCGCGCGTGCTGGTGTTCGGCGAGGACGTGGGGCGCAAGGGCGGGGTGCACCTGGTCACCGAGGGGCTGCAGAAGCAGTTCGGGGACAAGCGGGTGTTCGACACGAGCCTCTCCGAGGAGGGGATCATCGGGCGCGCGGTGGGGATGGCGGTGAGTGGGCTGATGCCGGTGACGGAGATCCAGTTCCGGAAGTACGCCGACCCGGCGACCGAGCAGCTCAACAACTGCGGCACGATGCGCTGGCGCACGGCGAACCGCTTCGCCGCGCCGATCGTGGTGCGCATGCCCGGCGGCTTCGGCAAGGACGTGGGCGACCCCTGGCACTCGCTGTCGGACGAAGTGCGCTTCGCGCACGCGCTGGGGTGGCAGCTGGTGATGCCCTCGAACGCGGTGGACGCGGTGGGGCTGCTGCGGTCGGCGATGCGCTCGCTGAATCCCACGATCTTCTTCGAGCACCGCTCGCTCCTGATGACGTCCGACGGGAGCGGGCGGTACCCGGGCGACGACTACGTGGTGCCGATCGGGAAGGGCACGGTGCTGCGCGAGGGGGGCGACATCACGGTGGTGACGTGGGGGGCGATGGTGCACCGCGCCGCGCCGGCGGCGGCGCGCTTCGGCGACCGCGTGGAGCTGATCGACCTGCGCACGATCGCGCCGTGGGATCGCCAGCTGGTGCTGGAGAGCGTGGTGAAGACGGGGCGCTGCCTGATCGTGCACGAGGACACGCTCACCGCGGGCTTCGGCGCGGAGATCGCGGCGACGGTGGCGAAGGAGGCCTTCTGGCACCTCGATGCGCCGGTGGACCGCCTCGCGGTCGAGGACGTGCCGATGCCGTACCACGAGGTGCTGCTGAGCGCCGTCCTTCCCTCCGAGGAGACCATCGCCGCGCGGATCGAGTCGCTCCTCTCGGCGTAGTCGGGGTTCCGATCGTGGCGGGAAGGCGAGGGGGGCCTCTCCGGGACCTAGGAACAGACACGGTCCCGGAGAGGCCCCCCTCGCCTTCCGCCCCGGCCACCCGCAGCCGCCGGCGGGGCTCCGCTCCCGGACTCCTGCGGGCCTGAGCCGCTATTCGGGGTTCTGTCCGCAAGACAGCCCGAGTGGAAGCGGAGGCAGGCCGAGCGCGACGGGGGCGTCCGCGGGACCGTGTGTGTTCCTAGGTCCCGCGGACGCCCCCGTCGCGCACCGGCCGTGAACTGCGAAACACTCCTGTCAGATCGCCTTGAATTGCTCGAACGGCTGGTGGCAGGCGTTGCAGAAGCGGATCGACTTGCAGGCGGTGGCGCCGAACTCGCTGCGGAGCACCGTGTCGCCGCTCTTGCAGTAGGGGCAGCGCACCACCCCGGCGCGGCGCATCAGCGGAACCAGGGAGTCGTCGTCGCGCGCCGCGGGGCCCGGCGGGGCGATGCCGTACGCCTCGAGCTTCCGCTTCGCCTCGTCGGTGAGCCAGTCGGTGGTCCACGCGGGCTGGAAGACCGTGCGCACGGTGACCGGGCCGAGCCCCTGCGCCTCGAGCGCCTGCACGATCCCCTGCTCGATCTCGCGCATCGCGGGGCACCCCGAGTAGGTGGGGGTGATCTTCACCACCACCCCGGCCGCCGTGGCCTCGGCGTCGCGCACGACGCCCAGCTCCACCACGCTCACCACCGGGACCTCGGGATCCTTCACCGTGTCCAGCAGGGCGAGGAGCTCCTCGCGCGAGGGGAGTGCCCGCGTCGGCATGCGCGCTACCAGCTCGCGCCGGGATGCGAGCGGGCGACGATCTGCATCTCGGCGAGCATGTGGCCCAGGTGCTCGGTGTGGCGCCCGGAGCGCCCCCCGCGCATCTGCGCGGGATCGGTGGGGAGCACCAGCGTCGCCTGCCGCACCACCGCCTGCACGCGCTCGTCCCAGCGCGCGCGGAGCGTGGCGGGATCCACGCCGATTCCCCGCGCGGCCAGCGTGCGGGTCGCGTCGTCCGCGTCGAACAGCTCGCCGGTGAAGCGCCAGCAGTCGTCGAGGGCGGCCTGCGCGCGGCGGTGGCTCTCCTCGGTGCCATCGCCGAGGCGGATCACCCATTCGGCGCTGTGGCGCAGGTGGTAGCGCGCTTCCTTGTGCGCCTTGGCCATGATCCCCGCGAGCGCCTCGTGCGACGACTTCGTGAGCGCCTCGGTGAGGAGCACGTCGAAGGCATCGAAGAGGAACTGGCGCACGATGGTGAAGCCGAAGTCGCCCTTCGGCAGCTCCACGAGCTGCACGTTGCGGTACTCGCGCGCGTCGCGGAAGTAGGCGAGGGCATCGGCGTCGCGCCCCTGGCCCTCGGCCTCGCCGGCGGCGCCGAGGAGGAGGGTCGCCTGGCCGATGAGGTCGAGCGCGATGTTGGCGAGGGCGATGTCCTCCTCGAGGATCGGGCCGTGGCCGGTCCACTCGGAGAGGCGGTGGCCGAGGACGAGGCGGTCGTCGGCGAGGGACATCAGGTACCCGGAGAAGTCATCCTGAGGCGCAGTCGAAGGACCTGGCCCAGCCGCGCCGTGGCCAGGTCCTTCCCCCTCGCTTCGCTCGGGGTCAGGATGACTGCTGGTGTCGATGCCAGCCATCAGAAGACCCGCACGCCGCGGGGCACCTTGTAGAACTGCGGGTGCCGGTAGGCCTTGTCGTTGGCGGGATCGAAGAAGGGGCCCATGTCCTCCGGGGTGGAGGCGGTGATCGCCACGGAGGGGACCACCCACAGGTTGATCCCCTCGTTGCGGCGGGCGTACACGTCGCGCGCGTTCTGGAGCGCCTGCTCGGCGTCGACCGCGTGCACGCTTCCCATGTGCTCGTGCGGCTTCCCCGACTCCGGCTGCATGAACACTTCCCAGAGCGGCCACTGCGAGCCGGCGGTCACGCGGCCTCCGTCTGCGCGGCGGCGTGCTTCGCGGCGTAGGCCTCCGCGGCTTCGCGCACCCAGGCGCCCTCCTCGTGCGCGGCGCGGCGCGCGGCGAGGCGCTCCCGGTTGCAGGGGCCGTTGCCCTTCACCACCTGCCAGAACTCGTCCCAGTCGATCGGGCCCGACTCCCAGTTCTTCGTCTCCTCGTTGTACCTGAGGTCCGGGTCGGGGAGGGTGAGCCCCACCGCCTTCGCCTGCGGCACCGTGAGGTTGATGAAGCGCTGGCGCAGCTCGTCGTTGGTGAAGCGCTTCACGCGCCACTTGAGCAGGTCGTCGGAGTTCGGCGAGTCCTTGTCGTGCGGGCCGAACATCATGAGCGAGGGCCACCACCAGCGGTCCACCGCGTCCTGCGCCATCGCCTTCTGCGCGGGGGTGCCGTTCATCGCGAGGTGGGCGATCAGCTCGTAGCCCTGGCGCTTGTGGAAGTTCTCTTCCTTGCAGATGCGGATCATCGCGCGCGCGTACGGGCCGTAGGAGGCCTTCGCGAGCACCGTCTGGTTCACGATCGCCGCGCCATCCACGAACCACCCGATCACGCCCATGTCGGCGAAGGTGAGCGTGGGGTAGTTGAAGATGCTCGAGTACTTGGCCTTGCCGGCGAGGAGCTGGTCCACGAGCTCGTCGCGGGAGACGCCGAGGGTCTCGGTGCCGCAGTAAATGTAGAGGCCGTGGCCCGCCTCGTCCTGCACCTTGGCGAGGAGGGTCATCTTGCGCCGCAGCGAGGGGGCGCGGGTGATCCAGTTGCCCTCCGGGAGCATGCCCACGATCTCGGAGTGGGCGTGCTGGCTCATCATGCGGATGAGCTGCCGGCGATACTTCTCCGGCATCCAATCCTTGGGCTCGATGGATTCACCGGCCGCGATGCGCGCCTCGAAGGCGGCCAGGCGGGCGGGATCCTCGCTCATGGGGGTCGTCTGGGTCTCCGTCACGATCGCTCCGGGGAAGTGTGTGGCGGCTGTCGTATTAAACACCGCGCCCCCTAGATTGTGCAATAGCCGACGCGGCCGCCCGCGGCCAGGGGGGCGACGCGCCGGAACGATCGACCACCACTCGCCGCCTGGCCGCAGCCCACGCACCCGAGGACGGGATGAACGACGCATCCACCCACGCCGCCGGTGAGCCCGCCCCGGGGGCCGTCGAGGCCGGCGACGTCCGGCACGAAGTCGCCCCCGATGGCGTGGCGACGATCAGCTTCTTCCACCCGAAGGGCAATTCCCTTCCCGCCTGGCTGCTGAAGGAGCTGGCGCACACGGTGACGAAGGTGGGGGAGGACGATCGGGTGCGCGCGATCGTGCTGCGCAGCGACGGCACCGGCCCCTTCTGCGCGGGCGCCTCCTTCGACGAGCTCACGCGCATCACCGACGCGGAATCGGGCCGCGAGTTCTTCATGGGGTTCGCGCGGCTGATCCTCGCCATGCGCGGCTGCCCGAAGCCGATCGTGGCGCGGGTGCACGGCAAGGTGGCGGGGGGCGGGGTGGGAATCGTGGCCGCGTCGGACTACGCGCTGGCGCTGCGCGGCGCCGCGCTCCGGCTCAGCGAGCTGGCGGTGGGGATCGGGCCCTTCGTGGTGGGACCGGTGGTGGAGCGGAAGGTGGGGGTGGGGGCGTTCGCCGCGATGTCGCTCGACGCGCACTGGCGCCCCGCCGAGTGGGGGGAGGCGCACGGGTTGTACGCGCGGCTCTGCGACGTGCCGGCGGAGCTGGACTCGCAGGTGCAGGCGATGGCCCAGCAGCTCGCGCGCGCGAATCCCGACGCGGTGCGGCTGATCAAGGAGGCGACCTGGCGCGGGACCGACGACTGGCCCGCGCTCCTCCAGGAGCGGGCGGCGACGTCGGGGCGGCTGGTGCTCTCGGAGCACACGCGGCGGGCGATCGCGGATTTCTCGCGGCGGTAGCCGCGGCTGCCGTCATCACTGAGCGCAGCGAAGGATCTGGCCCGCTCGCGGGGGGCCAGATCCTTCGCTGCGCTCACGATGACAGCGGTCAGGCCGCCTTCGTGAACTCCACCTCGACCGAGATCTTCACCTCGTCGGCGACGAGCACGCCGCCCGCCTCGAGCGCCTGGTTCCAGGTGAGGCCGAAGTCCTTGCGGTCGACCCTGGTGGAGGCGGTGAAGCCGGCCTGCACCTGGCCCCACGGGGTGGTGCCGCGGCCCTGGTCCTCGACCTTGAGCGTGACCTCACGCGTCACGTCGCGGATGGTGAGGTTGCCCACCAGGTCGTAGCTGTCGCTGCCGGTCTTCGTGACCCGCGTGCTGGTGAAGCGGATCGCCGGGAACTTCTCCACGTCGAAGAAGTCGGCCGACTTGAGGTGGCCGTCGCGCTGCTCGGAGCGCGTGTCGACGCTGGCGGTGGCGATGGTGACGTCGACCGTGGAGCGGGTCGGGTCGGCCTCGTCGAAGGTGAGGGTGCCCTGCACGTCGGCGAAGCGGCCCTTCACGGTGGAGATCATCATGTGCCGCACGGCGAACTCCACGCTCGTGTGCGCGGGATCGATGGTCCAGGTGGTGACCTGCGGCTGGGTGGTGGTGGCGGTGGCGGTCATGGGCGGCTCCAGTTAGGTGTGACGTTGAATTGTGGTGTAACTATATCTAATTACTGAGATATTGCAAGTGACGTTCCAGATGTCCAGTCGTACCCCCGGGGTCAGCGGTCCGCTGTCGCGAGCTCAGCGGACACGTCGCGCGCCGAGGTGGCGGACGCGGCGGCGGCCAGTCCCAGCTTCTTCAGGAGCCCGGCCAGCTCCTCCTGCTCCCGGGCGCTGAGCCCGGCCATCGCCCCCTCGATCGCGGCGGCATGCAGGGGAAAGATGCGCCGCATGAGCGCCTCGCCCTGCTTCGTGAGCGCCGCGAAGCGCGCCCGGCGGTCCCCGGGGCACTCCTGGCGCTCCACCAGGCCCTTCTGCTCGAGCTTGTCCACCACGTAGGTGATGCCGCCGCTGGAGAGCAGGATCTTCCGCTGCACCTCCCCCAGGAGCATCGAGCCCTTGTGGTAGAGCGCCTCCATCACGGCGAACTCCACCGGGGTGAGCCCATGCCGCCGGATGTCGGCCGACATGTGCTCCTCCACCGCCCGGTTGGCCCGGGCGAGGACGACGAAAAGCTTCAGGGCCCGTTTCTGGGCGGCAGTGGGGTCAGACATCTTACTACTAAGATATTGTGCTTCGAGATGATTGTCAACCGGGCGGGCGGCCGGACCACTCAGACCGATACGGCCTGACACGGAAAGGCACGGACGTGCGGCTGCGCCGCACGGCGCAGAAACGCACGGAGGGCTCCGATGGCGGGGAGGCCGCAATCACCACGGCAGAACCCGGGAAAGCTTTGGGGGGTCCTCGGCGGTTCGAGTCATCTGCACCACCCAATTTCCTGTCGCTGCCCGGGCGGGCGGAGCGCACCCCCGGCTGGAACACGCCGGGCGTTTCCCTGTGGCGCGGCGAAGCCGCGCCCGTGCGTTTCCGTGTCAGGCAGTATCGGTCTGAGTGACGCCGGACCGAAACGACCGGTGCTCCGAGTGCTCGACGACCGCTACCGGACGTGCGCCCCGCCGTACACCTCGCGCACCGCTTCCTCGAAGGAGATCGCCCAGTTCCGCTCGATCACGCGCTCCACCCCCTCCCTGCCCGCCTCCTCGAGGCGCTTCGCGGCGGCGAACATGGTGGTCATGTCGAACTTCACCCCTTCCACGAGGGCGAGGTACTCCTCGACCGCGGTGAGGTAGCCCATCATCCCCGCCAGCTCGGTGGGGCAGTACGCCTTCCGCGCCGCGCGCAGCAGCTCGGCGCCGGCCGGGTCGGGCATCGCCAGGTTCTCGCTCCCGCACACCACGCGGACCTGCGAGTTCTCCGCGATCAGGGCCACGCTCTCGGGGTCGAGCGACTCCTTGTTCGCGTTCACCACCACGGCGTCCATGCGGCGCTGGAGGAACCAGGGCTTGGCCTCGGGAGCGTCGACCTCCACCCCCAGGGCCGCCACGCCCTCGCGGCGCTGCGCGTCGGCCTCGATCGCCAGCACCTCGGCGTGCTTCTCGAGCAGGCGCTCGAGCAGGTGCGCGCCGATGTTCCCCACCCCGATCAGCCCCACCGTGGCCTCGGCGAGGGGGATGTCGAACCCCTTCAGCATTCCCTTGAGGACGAAGAAGTTCCCCTCGGCGGTCGGCTTGCTGGTGTCGGCATCCACGCAGCCGCGGAAGCGCGCGGCGAGGTAGTCGAGCGACCCGGTGCGCCCATCCGACAGGGTGCCGTGGCCGAGGTCCTGGCCGGTGACGATGCAGAAGCCGCCGCGCTCCTCGGCGTCCTTGAAGCACTCGACCGCCCAGTCGAGCACCTCGCGGTCGCGCGGGGCGCCGACGCGTGCGTCGTCGGTGGGATGGAGGACGCACTTCCCGCCCACGATGCGGCCGGTGTCGCGCAGGGCGAGGGGGCCGCCCACGTGGATGAGGCGCGACCAGTAGACCTTCTCCTCCATCCCGATGGCGAGGTCGATCGCCATCAGGTCGGGATCGAAGCCCGGCTCCTCGGTGAGGGCCTTCGGCGCGATGCGGAAGCCGCCGAGGGAGAGCTTCCGGGACCCGGGCTCGGCGTGGGTCGCGATGCTCAGCGTCCACGCGTGCACGGGGTGGCGGTAGCGGTAGACCCAGAGCTGGTCGGTGAGCGCCTCGCGCAGCCGGGGTTCCAGGGCCTGGGCCTCACGCGGGCCCAGCACGGTGCAGCTAAATCGATCGTCGGACAATGTAGGCCGTCACCCGCGCAGTCGTTCGTGCTGCGCTTCTATCCAGCTCGTGTGATAGCTCGGGTCCTCCACGTGGGTGGCCGCCTTCGCCACCTTCAGCGGCCGGAAGGAATCCATCATGACCGCGAGCTCGTTGGTGTACTTCTGCCCGATCGACGCCTCGTAGCGGCCCGGATGCGGGCCGTGCGGGATGCCGTCGGGATGGTGGGTGATCGAGCCGAACTCGATCCCCTTCCGGCTCATGAACTCCTCGGAGCAGTAGAACAGCACCTCGTCGGAGTCCACGTTGGAGTGGTTGTACGGCGCGGGGATGGCGTCCTCCCCGAAGTCGTAGGGGCGGGGGCAGAAGGAGCAGATGACGAAGCCGTCGCCCTGGAAGGTCTGGTGCACCGGCGGGGGCTGGTGCACGCGCCCCACGATCGGCTCGAAGTCGTGGATGTTGAAGGTCCACGGGTAGAAGTAGCCGTCCCAGCCCACCACGTCGAAGGGATGGTGGTCGAGGATGAACTCGTTGAGCGCGTCGTACTGCTTCACGAGGATGCGGTGGTCCCCCATCTCGTCGTGCGTGTTGAGCTGGAGGGGACGCCCGATGTCGCGCTCCGAGTAGGGGGCGCCCTCCACGAGCTGCCCGAACTCGTTGCGGTACCGCTTCGGCCAGCGCACGTGCCCGCGGCTCTCCATCACCAGCAGCTTGTGCGGCACGGAGAGGTCGAGCTTCCAGCGGTGCATGATGCCGCGGTGGATCACCACGTAGTCGCCTTCCCGGTAGGGGAGGTCGCCGTAGCTGGTCTCGAGCGTCCCGCGCCCCTTGGCCACGTAGACGCACTCGTCGGCCTGCGCATTCCGGTAGAAGTGCGCGTCCTGCTCGTCGGGGGCCACGTACAGCATGCCGATGTCCTGGTTGAACAGGAGGGGCGTGCGGTCGAGGGTGGGGCTGCCGCCGGGCTTCACCTGGGAGGTGAGGAAGTGGCGGTGGCGGAGCGCGGAGTCTTCATCCGCCTCCCACTTCAGCTCGCGGATCCGCTTGGCCGACTTGATGGTCGTGGGCGGATGCACGTGATAGAGGAGCGAGGAGGTCCCGGTGAACCCCTCGTGGCCCATCAGCTCCTCGGCGTACACGCCGCCGTCGGGCTTCCGCATGGCGGTGTGCCGCTTCTTCGGGACCTTGCCGAGCGTGTGGTAGATGGGCATCGCAGTCTGGGGGCTGGGGCCTGGGGCCTCGGGTCAGAGGTTGCCGCGGAGGGCCTGTTCGCGCTCGATGGCCTCGAACAGCGCCTTGAAGTTGCCCTTGCCGAAGCTCTTCGCGCCCTTGCGCTGGATGATCTCGTAGAAGACGGTGGGGCGGTCCTGCACCGGCTTGGTGAAGATCTGGAGGAGGTAGCCGTCGGGATCGCGATCCACGAGGATCCCCTCCTTCGCCAGCACCTCCAGCGGCTCGTCGATCTTCCCCACGCGCGCCTCCAGCTGCTCGTAATAGCTGGTGGGGGTGCTGAGGAACTCGACGCCACGCGACTTGAGGGTGGTGACCGTCTTGATGATGTCGTCGGTGGCGAGCGCCATGTGCTGCACGCCGGGGCCGCCGTAGAAGTCGAGGTACTCGTCGATCTGCGACTTCTTCTTCCCGCCGGCGGGCTCGTTGATCGGGAACTTGATGCGGTCGTTCCCGTTGGCCATGACCTTGGACATGAGCGACGAGTACTCGGTGCTGATGTCCTCGTCGTCGAAGGTGAGGAGGTTCCGGAAGCCCATCACCTGGGAATAGAAGTCCACCCAGGCGTTCATCTTCCCCAGTTCCACGTTGCCCACGCAGTGGTCCACGTACTTCAGGCCCACGTCGCCGGGCTGGTAGTGCGGCTGCACGGGGCGGAAGGTGGGGAGGAAGGTGCCGGTGTAGTTCTTCCGCTCCACGAGGGAGTGGATGGTGTCGCCGTAGGTGCAGATGCCGGCCATCACCACTTCCCCGTGCTCGTCCGTGAGGGTGACGGGCTCGTAGGCCACCGTCGCGCCCCGCTCCACCGCCTTTTCGAAGGCGTCGCGCGCGTCGTCGACCCAGAGGGCGAGGTCGCGCACGCCGTCGCCATGCTTGCGGACCTGCGCGTCGACGAAGGCCGCCTCCTCGCTGAGGTCGGGACGCACGGCGGTGGTGAGGATGAAGCGGATCTTCCCCTGCTGCATCACGTACCGGGCGAGGTCGCGGCGGCCGGTCTCGGGGCCGCTGTAGGCCACCAGCTGGAATCCGAAGGCGGCCCGGTAGTAGTGCGAGGCCTGCTTCGCGTTGCCGACGAAGAACTCGATGTAGTCCGTCCCGTTGATCGGGAAGACGTCGTGAGCGGCCTCAGCGGCCGGCATGGTCTGGGTAGCCATGGGGATCTCCTGCGGTTCCGGGGCAACCGGGAATCTAACGGTCAGGACGCCAGCTCCGGCAAGTTCCGGTACAGGTCGAGGGCGGCGGGGTTGGCCAGCGCGTCGGTGTTCTTCACCGGGCGGCCGTGGATCACCTCGCGGACGGCGAGCTCGGTGATCTTGCCGTTGATGGTGCGGGGGATGTCGGCCACCTGGACGATGACGCGGGGGACGTGGTGGGGGCTGGTGTGCGCCCGGATCCGGGCGCGGATGCGGTCGCGGAGGGGGGCGTCGAGGGTGAGGCCCTCGCGGAGGCGGACGAAGAGGACGACGCGGACGTCGGCGCCCCCCTCGACCTCCTGGCCCACGGCGACGCTCTCGACGACCTCGGGGAGCTGCTCGACCTGGCGGTAGATCTCGGCGGTGCCGATCCGGACCCCCCCCGGGTTCAATGTGGCGTCGCTCCGGCC
>DASWVQ010000210.1:0-1785 GCA_036401195.1 Gemmatimonadaceae bacterium | reverse complement strand
CCGCGGCACCGCCAACCGCGGCACCGCCAACCGCCTCGCCGGGCTGCTGGGCGCCTCCGACGACTTCACCAGCTTCTGAGGAGGATGCCATGCCTGCCGATGGCAATGCGCTCCAGTCGCAGCTGCTCACCTTCGAGATGGGGGGCGAGGAGTACGGCGTCGACCTGCTGCAGGTGACGGAGATCATCGAGTACGGGACGCTCACGCAGGTGCCCACCATGCCGGCGGTGGTGCGCGGCGTGGTGAACCTCCGCGGCCACGTGCTCCCCGTGGTCGACCTCGCGGCGCGCTTCGGGATCCCCGCGTCGCCGGTCACGCGGCGCAGCTGCGTCGTGGTCGTCGTCGCCGACGTGGGCGGCGAGCGCACGCAGGTGGGCCTCGTCGCCGACGCGGTGCACGAGGTGGTGGGGGTGGACGAGGGTGACCTCCTGCCCCCGCCTGCCTTCGGGAGCGCGGTGGGGGCGTCGTTCCTCACCGGGATGGTCCAGAAGCGCGAGAAGTTCGTGATGGTGCTCGACCTGCCGCGCGTGCTGGCCCTGGAGGCGCTCCAGGAAGAGATCCTTGAGGTCGCCGGTGCGGCGTGACGCCTGAGGCGCGGCCGGCGCCAGGCCTCGAGCCGATCCCCCCGCTCGCGGACCTGGAGGTCGCGCGGTTCCAGTCGCTGATCGCCGAGGCGTCGGGGATCGCCCTCGGCGAGGTGAAGCGCGCGCTGCTCGCGGGGCGCCTCGGGCGGCGGGTGCGCGAGCTGGGGCTCCCGGGCTTCGGCGCGTACTACGCGCGCGTGGTGAAGGACCACACCGGCCAGGAGCTGGTGCGGATGCTCGACCTCGTCGCCACCAACGAGACCTCCTTCTTCCGCGAGCCGGCGCACTTCGAGTACCTCGCGGCGCGGGTGATCCCGGAGTGGCGCGCGGCGGCGGCGGCGGGGGACCGGGGCCGCACGGTGCGCGTGTGGAGCGCGGCCTGCTCCACCGGGCAGGAGCCCTACTCCATCGGGATGCTTTTGCTCGACCAGCTTCCCGCCGATGAGGGGTGGCGCGTGGAGATCCTCGGCACCGACCTCTCGACGCGTGCCCTGCGCGTGGCGCAGGGCGCCACCTGGCCGCTCAAGCAGGCGGCCGGGATTCCGCCGGCGTACCTCCAGCGCTTCATGCAGCGCGGGATCGGCGCGCGCGAGGGGCAGATGCGCGCCACCCCGGAGCTGCGCGCCACCGTGCGCCTCGAGCGGCTGAACCTGCACCAGGAACGCTGGCCCTCGGGGGGCCCCTTCGACCTCATCCTCTGCCGGAACGTGCTGATCTACTTCTCCCCCGAGGGCGCGCGCGCGGTCGTGCGCCGGCTGGCCGATCGCCTGGTGCCGGGGGGGTACCTCTTCGTCGGGCACGCGGAGGCGGTGCATGGCGCCGCGGCGACGCTGCGCGCCGTGGCGCCCACCATGTACCGGCACGTGGCGCCGTGACCGTCCCCGCCGCGGGCCGGGTGCGGGTGCTCGTGGTGCACCGCTCGGCGGTGACGCGCGAGATCCTGCGCGTGCGGCTCGCCACCCTCGAGCGCACGCAGGTGCAGGCGTCGCCCACCGCGCAGGTGGCGCAATCGCGGGTGCGGCGCGAGCTCCCCGATGCCGTGGTGCTCCCCCTCCACGACCGCGACGAGGGAATGGCGATGCTCGCGCTGGAGCTGGAACGGGCGGGGGTCCCCACGATCGACGCCGACGCCAGCGACCTGGTGGCCCGTGTGCGGCGGCTCACCCGCGCCGCGGGGCGGCGCGCGGAGGGCGCGGTGCCG
>DASWVQ010000209.1:0-20911 GCA_036401195.1 Gemmatimonadaceae bacterium | reverse complement strand
GAACACCGGGGATTTCGTGCGGCGCGCGGTGCTCGAGGCCAGCCGCTACGGCGCGCGCATCCCGCTCACCGTGCGCGCGGCGCTGGCGTCGTTCACCATCGCGGCCACCATCTTCCTCTTCACCGCCTTCTACTTCTTCGTGGACGGGCCGCGCATCGCGTCGTACGTGCGCGGCAAGGTGCCGCCGCGCTACGACCAGCTGGTGGGGGCGCTGGAGACCAACGTGCGCGGGGTGCTCTCCGGCGCGATCTACTCCACCCTGCTCACGCAGACGATCAAGTCGCTGCTGCTGCTCGCGCTCTTCGTGATCTTCGGCGTGCCGCTCGCCGGCGTGCTGGCGGTGCTCTCGTTCGTGGTGGGGTTCTTCCCCATCGTCGGCTCGTGGAGCGTCTACCTCCCGGTGGCCGCCTGGCTGCTCGTCTTTCGCGACAACGCGCTGGGCGCCCTGCTGCTCGCCATCACCGGCTTCGTGGTCAACACGCTGTTCATCTCGAACTACCTGCGGCCGAAGATCGCCGCCGACCGCTCGCGGGTGCTGAACTTCTACTGGATGTTCGTGGGCCTGGTGACCGGGGTGTACACCTTCGGCCTCGCCGGCATCCTGCTCGGGCCCATCCTGATCGGGCTGCTGAAGGCGCTCGTGGACACCATCACGGTGAGCACGAACTGGCGGCTGCTCGACGACGGCACCGAGGGTGACGGAGAGGAGGCTGGCGCGTCAACCTAGCGCCATGATCCGCTTCACCAACGTCTCGAAGGACTACGCCAGGGGCACGAGCGCCCTGAAGGACGTGAACCTGCACGTCGGCCGGCGGGAATTCGTCTTCCTTACCGGGCCCAGCGGTGCGGGCAAGAGCACCCTGCTCAAGATGATCTACCTCGACGAGCGGCCCAGCTCGGGCGAGGTGAGGATCGGGGGGACGAGCTCGCGCGAGGCCACGCGCAACGACGTGGCGAAGCTCCGCCGGAAGCTGGGGATCATCTTCCAGGACTTCCGGCTGCTCGAGGATCGCACCGCCGAGCAGAACGTGGCCTTCGCCCTCGAGGTGATCGGGACCCCCGCCGACCAGATCGGCGCCCGCGTCGCCCGGGCCCTCGGCCAGGTGGGCCTCGCCGGCAAGGGGGGCTCCTTCCCCCGCGAGCTCTCGGGGGGCGAGCAGCAGCGCGTGGCCATCGCGCGGGCCCTGGTGAACGACCCCTTCGTGCTCGTGGCCGACGAGCCCACCGGCAACCTCGACGAGCGCGCGACGCGCGGGATCTTCCAGCTCCTGCGCGACATCAACGCCTCGGGGACCGCCGTGGTGATGGCGACGCACGACCTGGAGCTGGTGCGTCGCGCGGGGTACCGGAACGTGGAGCTGCACGGCGGGCAGCTCGTGTACGATTCCGCCGCCGAATTCCCCGACGCCCCCGAGGCGCCGGTCGCGGCCCCCGCGGAGTCCCCGGTGGCGCCCGGTCGCCCCGGCAGCCCGGCGGCGGAGGTGGCGTGATGCGCCTCTCCCTCCGCGAGGCGATCGTCGCCTTCCGGCGCTCGCCGCTGATGAGCGCCCTCAGCATCACCACGATCGGGTTCTCGCTCTTCGCCTTCGGGCTCTTCGGCCTCGTGGCGCTGAACATCCGCCAGGCGCTGGAGAAGGTGGAGGAGCGGGTGGAGATCCGCGCCTTCGTGGTGGACGGCACGCCGCTGGAGTCGGTGGTCACCGCCGCGAACAGCGCGAGCCACTATCCCGAGGTGGCGAGCGCGGTGGTGATCACCCCCGAGCAGGCGCTCGAGAAGGCCCGCCAGGAGCTGGGGGAGTTCCAGGACGTCTTCGAGGGGACGATGCTCCCCGCGTCGATCGACGTGAAGCTCAAGCCGGGGTTCCGCGACCCGGAGATGGTGAAGCGGATCGCGGAGCGCATGCAGGAAATCGAGTTCGTGGACGACGTGCGCTACGGCGAGGACTGGATCGCGCAGCTGCACCGCATCCGCAACATCGCCGGCGCCACCGGCGTGCTGCTGGGGCTCGCCTTCGCCCTCGTGGCGGTGATCATCATCGGGGCCACGATCCGCACCGCGGTGCTGGTGCGCAGCCGCGAGATCGCCATCATGCGGCTGGTGGGCGCGACCGATGGCTTCATCCGCCGCCCCTTCCTCATCGAGGGCTTCATGAAGGGCGTGCTCGGCGGCGCGCTGGCGCTGGCCCTCACCTGGGTGGCGACGCAGGCGATCGAGCAGTACCTGCACTTCCAGACCGTCTACTTCGACGCGCGCCTCGCCTTCGTGGGGCTCGCCTTCGGCGCGGTGATCGGGCTGCTCGGCAGCATGGTGTCCGTGGGACGCCACCTGCGGCGGGTATGACGAAGTTCGCCGTCATGACGTCGTTTGCCGTCATCCCGGCAGTGCGCCGTCAGCCCGAGCGCGGCCGCGCAGCGGCCGACGAGGGACCTCGCGTCCCGGCAGAGTGGCCACTCTACCGGGAGGCGAGGTCCCTCGTCGCTGTCGCTCCTCGGGATGACGGCGAACTGCTACCAGCCGACCTGCACCCCCCGGTTCTGCTGGTCCAGCCACGCCTTGAGCGGCGCGAAGTACTCGAGCATCGGCCCGGCGTCGACCTGGCGCGTGCCGGTGAGGGCCTGGAGCGCATCGGGCCATGGCTTGCTCTGCCCCATCGCCAGCATCTGCGCGAGCTTCGCCCCCGCCGCCTTGTTGCCGAAGAAGGTGCAGCGGTTGAGCGGGCCGGTGTAGCCGGCGGCGTCGCACATCGCCTTGTAGAACTGGAACTGGAGGACGCGCGCCAGGAAGTAGCGCGTGTACGGCGTGTTGCCCGGCACGTGGTACTTCGCGCCCGGGTCGAAGTCCGCCGCGGTGCGCGCCACCGGTGCCTTCACCCCCTGGTACCTCTCGCGCAGGTCGAGCCAGGCCTGCTCGTACTGCGCCGGCTTGACCGCGCCGCTGAACACCTGCCAGCGCCACTGGTCGATCAGGAGCCCGAAGGGCAGGAAGGCCACCTTGTCGAGCGCCTGCCGCAGCAGGAGCATCGTGTCGGCAGCGGCGCTCGGCGTCTGCTCCAGCAGCCCGATCGCCTTCAGGTAGTCCGGGGTGATCGAGAGGGCGATCGCGTCGCCGATCGCCTCGTGGAACCCGTCGTTCGCGCCCCCCTGGAACAGGTACGGCTGGTCGGCGTAGGCGAGGTCGTAGAACAGGTGGCCCAGCTCGTGGTGCACGGTGACGAGGTCCTCGCCGGTGCGCTCGGTGCACATCTTCAGGCGCACGTCGCGCTCGTCTTCCACCGTCCACGCGCTGGCGTGGCAGACCACCTCGCGGTCGCGCGGCTTCGTGATGAGCGAACGCTCCCAGAACGACGCGGGGAGGGGCTGCATCCCGAGCGAAGTGAAGAAGTTCTCCCCGGTCTTCACCATGTCGCGCTGCGTCATCCCCTTCTTCGCGATCAGCTCCGTGACGTCGAAGCCCGGGCCGGTCGCGGTGGCGGGGGCGACGAGGGGGTAGATGTTCCCCCATTCCTGCGCCCACATGTTGCCGAGGAGGTGCGCGGGAATCGGCTCACCCGGCTTCACCAGCTCCGCGCCGTACTTCTTCGCGAGCTGGGTGCGCACGTAGGCGTGGAGCGACAGGTAGAGCGGGCGCACCTGGGTCCAGAGCCGCTCGAGGTCCGCCGAGAAGGCGTCCGGCGCCATGTCGTACTTCGCGCGCCAGAGCTGGCCCGCGTCGCGGTAGCCAAGCTCGCGCGCCCCCTTGTTGGAGAGCTCGGCGAAGCGGGCGTACCGGTCCTTCATCGGCGCGCCGATGCGGTGCCACCCCTCCCAGGCCTCGCGGAGCTGGGCGGTGTCGGTGCTCGTGGCGAGCACCTTCGACAGCTCATTGATCTGGAGGCAGGAAGGTTTCCCGGTCGTGGAGTCCTTCGCGCCCGCGCGCCCCAGCGGTGAATCCGCGGGGGGGCAGTAGGTGCCCTTGCCGTAGTCGCCGTTCAGCGAGGCGCTGATCTTCGACAGCTCCTCGGCCTCGGCGGGATTCCCCGGCGGGGGCGCCGAGAGGCCGAGCTTGAGGAGGAGGAGCTTGCGCTTCAGCTCCGCGGGGAGGGGGAGCGACTCGTATTTCCGCGCCGCGAGGGCGAGGCGCTGCACGGCGACGGCGTAATTCTTCGAGGCCTCGGCGGTGAGGGCCTCCGTGTCGTCGGTGATGAAGTTGTTCGCGACCCAGTCGGCCTGGTTGGCCTTGATGCCGAGGTCGCGCAGCTCCTTCTCGGCGGCCTGGATGAAGGTGCGGGCCTGCGCGACGGTCGGCTTCGGCGCGGGCTTCTGCGCGGCCAGCGGGGTGGCCGCGGCGAGCAGGATCGTGGTCAGGAGGAGGCGGCGCATGGTGGGCGGGAATGAAGGAGGTTCGAGCTGGTCGCTGAACGCCGCCTGCTGGATCGCTGGAAGCTTGGGTTCCTCGCGCCACGAGCGAACCCAAGCTCCCAGCGATCCAGCCTTCAGCCTTCGGCTTTCAGCTGCATTCTACCACGTTGCGCCCCGTCGAGGTCCCCCACAGCTTCCCCTCCATGACCAATCCCCGTCCCTGGATCCTCGCCGAGACCACCTGGAAGACCGTGAGCGCCACCGACTACGAGGTGGCGATCCTCCCCTGGGGCGCCACCGAGGCGCACAACTACCACCTGCCGTACGGGACCGACGTGATCGAGTGCGACCACGTGGCGGCCGAGTCGGCGCGTCTCGCCTGGGAGCGGGGGGCGCGGGTGGTGGTGCTGCCGACCGTGCCCTTCGGGGTGAACACGGGGCAGCTCGACATCGAGCTGTGCCTGAACATGAATCCCAGCACGCAGGCGGCGCTGCTGGCGGACCTCGTGCACGCCCTCGACGGGCAGGGGATCCACAAGCTGGTGATCCTGAACGGCCATGGCGGGAACGACTTCAAGCAGATGATCCGGGAACTGACGCCGCTCACGGAGGTGTTCATCTGCGCGGTGAACTGGTGGCCGATCGCAGACCCCGCGTCGCACTTCGCGGAGCCGGGGGACCATGGGGGGGAGCTGGAGACGAGCGTGATGATGGCGATCGCGCCCACGCTGGTGCGGCCCCTCAGCGAGGCGGGACCCGGGGCGGAGCGGAAGCCGAAGATCGCCGCGCTGCGGGAGCGGTGGGCGTGGGCGCCGCGGCCGTGGACCGACGTGAGCCCCGACACCGGCATCGGCGACCCGTCGCAGGCCACGGCGGAGAAGGGGCGGCGGTACTTCGACGCGGCGTGCGAGAAGCTGGCGGGGTTCTACGTGGAGCTGGCGCGGGCGGACGTGCACGACCTGTACGAATGAGCGTCAGCGAAACACTGACAGCCCGATGTGATCCCCCGTGAGGGAAGTTCCCCGAAAAGTCGCTGGAATTCTCCGACTGAACTTTCCTCGTTCGGAGCCCACATTCATCTCCGTCGTCGTGCTCGCATGGATCGCTTCCACGAGACCGAGGCGCCTGGGGACGCGGCGACTGGTTGGGTGGAGATTCACCGCGCGATCCGCGCGTGACACGATTGCAGGTGTAGTGGCTTCTGGCGTCTGGTCGCTCGGTCGTCATTCGGGTGATCTGGGGTGGCGGGCTACGTGGGGTAACCCGCCCGGTCGTTCGACCAGCGTCAGGGCTGCACTTCTGAGCAAGGAAGCGGCGGGTCGCATCAGCGGCGCGCCGATTTCTTTTTTTGGTCCCATGCCGCGCGTCGGCCCCTCAGACCGATACCCCGGGACGCAGACACGCACAGAGGCGGCTGCGCCGCCACGCAGACACGCGCAGAGGGCTCCCCAAAGGGTGAAGCTCCGCTTCGCACGAGCCGAAAGAGAATTCTCTGGCTGCGGCGGTTGAGCTCCGTGCTCCCCGTGAACCAAGAAACCATCCTTCACGGGCCGGTCCACGGAGCCATCGCCGGGGCACGGAATCCTCTGCGCGTGTCTGCGTTGCGGCGCAGCCGCCTCTGTGCGTGTCTGCGTTCGGCAGTATCGGTCTGAGAGGCCTGAAGGAAGGGCGCGGGGGCCCGCGGTCGGGATCGGTCTGAGGGGCCCGAGGGGCCCGGACGCGGGCCGCAGAGGCTGACAGGGGGCCACCCTCGGGGTAGAATCCGTGGATGCGGACACCCCTCGCCCTCATGGCCACCGCCGCGATCGCGGCCGCGTGCGCCCCAGCTCCCCGCACCGCCACCCCGGTGCCCCTGCCTCCTTCCACCAATCTCTCGCCCGCGTCGCCGCTCACCGCGGCGCAGCAGCGCTGGGTGGACTCCACCTTCCAGTCGCTCTCGCTCCGGCAGAAGATCGGGCAGATGATCTGGATCTTCACCTTCGGCGACTACGCCAGCGCCGACGACCGGACGTTCGCGGAGGTGAAGGAGTGGATCACCCAGGCCGAGCCCGGTGGCGTGACGATGTCGCTCGGCTCGCCGATCGAGGTCGCCGCGAAGATCAACGCCATGCAGCGGCTCTCGAAGGTCCCGATGCTCGTGGCCTCCGACCTGGAGCCCAACCTCGGCCGGCTCGAGGGCGGGGTGTTCAACCACTACAACATCATCGAGGGGGGCGCGACGGTCTTCCCGAGCGCGATGGCCATCGCCGCCACCGGCCGCGAGGAGGATGCCCGCGCGGTGGGGCGCGCCATCGCCGAGGAGGCGCGCGCGGTGGGGATCCAGGTGAACTTCGCCCCCGACGCCGACGTCAACAACAATCCCTCGAACCCCGTGATCAACACGCGGTCGTTCGGGGAGGACCCGCACCGGGTGGCGCGGCTGGTCGAGCTGTTCGTGCAGGGGACGCAGTCGGCGGGGGTGATCGCCACCGCCAAGCACTTCCCCGGGCATGGCGACACCGACGTGGACTCGCACGTGGGGCTCCCCGTGGTGACCGCCTCCCGGCAGCGCCTCGACACCCTCGAGCTGATCCCCTTCCGCGCGGCGATCGCCGCCGGGGCGGGGATGGTCATGACCGCGCACATCGCCCTGCCCGCGATCACCGGCGATTCCTCGCTGCCGGCGACGCTGGCGCCCACGATCCTCGAGGGGCTCCTGCGCGATTCGCTGCACTTCACCGGCACCACCATCACCGACGCCATGTCCATGGAGGGGGTGGGGAAGGGGTACGACGTGGAGCAGAGCAGCGTCGCGGCGGTGAAGGCGGGCGCCGATATCCTGCTCAAGCCCACCGACGTGCTGCGCGCGCTGAACGCGGTGCAGGGGGCGGTGGAGCGCGGGGAGATCTCCCGGGCGCGCATCGACTCCGCGGCGCGGCGGGTGCTCGAGCTGAAGGCGCGCACGAACATCGTGTTCCAGCCGATCGCCGACCTGGAGGCGCTGCGCGAGGTGGTGGGCTCGAAGGCGCATCGCGACCTGGCGCGCGACATCGCGCAGCGCGCGGTCACGCTGCTCCGCGACAGCGCGCAGCTCGTGCCCCTCGCCGGCCCGAAGGCGCTCGTGGTGCAGTACATGCCCGAGACGGAGCTCAAGGCGGGGCGCACCTTCGCCGCCGCGATGAAGGCCGCGAACCCGCGGGCGCAGGTGGAGAAGTTCGGGCCGAACGTGAGCGACGAGATGCTCGCGCGCCTGGGGACCGCGGCGCAGGGCGCCGACCGCGTGGTGATCGCGCTCTACGTGCGCCGCATCGAGGGCGAGGGGCGCACCGCCGTCCCCCCGCGCATCGCCAACTGGATCGATTCGCTGGCGAAGACGCAGAAGGTGGTGGTGGTCACCTACGGCAACCCATACCTCATCCGCCAGTTCCCCTCGGTGGGAACGTACATGGTGACGTACGGCGTGAACGAGTCACTGGAGCGGGCGGCGGCCCGCGCGCTGCTCGGCGAGGCGCCGATCACGGGCAAGGCGCCGATCTCGCTGCCTGGGTTCTTCTCGAAGGGGGACGGGATCCAGCGCTGATCCGCCGGCCGGCCCTTCGCACGAGCCGGCAACGGTGCGCCGGACCCTCTCAGGTAAGACAAGGGCGAAAACAACGAAAACAAGAATCCTTCCTCGCGTGCACACCGCTTCGTGCAACGAGGGGGGATTCTTGTTTTCGTCCTTCTCGTTCATTTCTTACCCCTTCGGTCCGGCGACCGGATCCTTCGCTGCGCTCAGGATGACTTCACCGCATCCCCATGTTCGCCCCCGCGAACGCCCACAGGTCGGCCGTCCGCTGGATCTGCTTGTCGGTGGGCACGTAGCCGTGCGAGCCCTGCGTCTCCACGCGGATCAGCACCGGCTTGTCGCACCCCTGCGCCGCCTGGAGCGTGGCCGCGTACTTGAACGAGTGGCTCGGCACCACCCGGTCGTCGTGATCGGCCGTCGTCACCAGCGTGGCCGGGTAGCAGGTGCCCGGCTTGATGTTGTGGATCGGGGAGTACTTCAGCAGCACGGGGAACATCTTCGCGTCGGACGAGGCGCCGTACTCCGGCACCCACGCCGCGCCGCCGGTGAAGCGGTCGTAGCGCAGCATGTCCATCACCCCCACCGCGGGCATGGCCACCGCGAAGAGGTCGGGCCGCTGGTTGGCGACGGCGCCCACGAGGAGGCCCCCGTTCGACCCCCCGTAGATGCCCAGGGTCTTCGGCGACGCATACCCGCGCGTCACCAGGTCCTCGGCGACGGCGATGAAGTCGTCGAAGACGTTCTGCTTCCTCTCCAGCATGCCCGCCTGGTGCCAGGCCTCGCCGTACTCCGCGCCGCCGCGCATGTTCGCCGTCGCGTACACCCCCCCCTTCTCCAGCCAGGCCGCCACGCCGGGGGAGAAGCTCGCGGTGGTGCTGATGCTGAAGCCACCGTAGCCATAGAGGATCGTGGGGTTGTGGCCGTCGAGCGCCATCCCCTTCTTCGAGGTCACGAAGTAGGGCACCTTCGTGCCGTCCCTCGACACCGCGAAGAACTGCTTGGTCTCGTACAGCGCCGGGTCGAACCCCTTCGGCGTGGCGGGCTCGAAGGGCGCCGTCTTCCCCGTGGCCAGGTCGTACGAGAAGACGGTGGACGGATAGAGCGGCGAGGTGAAGCTGTAGAAGAGCTCGGGCCGGTCCTCGCGCCCGCTGAACCCGGCCACCGTGCCGATCCCCGGCAGCCCGATCTCGCCGAGGGACTCGCCACCGAGGCCGAACAGTCGCAGCCGGCTCTGCACGTGCTCCAGGTAGTGCAGCACCAGCTTCCCGCCGATGAGCCCCGAGCCCTCGATCACGTGTTCCGATTCCGGCACCACCGTGCGCCACGCGGTGTTCGCGGGATGCCGCAGGTCGATGGCGACGATGCGTCGCCGGGGCGAGTTCAGGTCGGTGCGCGCGTACACCGTGGCGCCCACGTTGCCGAGCGGGGCGAGCTCCGCGACGGAGGTGTCCTGGATCGCCACCAGCGGCGCGCCCACGTTCGGGTGCATCGGGTCGCCCAGGTCGGCGAACCAGAGCTTGTTGCTCTGGTCGGTGCCGTACGAGCTGCTCACGAAGGCGTAGCGGCCATCCTCCGACACGCTCGCCCCCACGAACCAGTTCACCCCCTCACCCCTGAGGATGAGGCGGTCGGCCGATTGCGGCGTGCCTACGCGATGGTAGTACAGCTCGTGCACGCCGAGCGCCGCCTCGAGCACCTTGCCCTCGGGGGGCTCGGGGAAGCGGGAGTAGTAGAACCCCTTGCCATCCTTCGTCCAGCTGAGCCCCGAGAAGCGCATCCAGCGCACCTCGTCGCCGAGGTCCTTCCCCGTGGCGAGGTCGCGCACGCGCACCACCTGCCAGTCGGCGCCCCCCTCGGCCGTGGTGTAGGCGAGGAGCTTCCCGTCGGGTGAGGGGACGAGCGCTGCGAGCTGCAGCGAGCCGTCGGCGGACATCGTGTTCGGGTCCATCACCAGCGTCGCCGGATCGTCGAGCGACCGCCGCGAGTAGAAGGGAGACTGGCGCTCGAGCCCGGAGTTCTTCCGGTACCAGAGGCGGCCGCCCTCGCGGTACGGGATCCCCACCTTCGGATAGTTCCAGAGCTCCGTGAGGCGCGCCTTGAAGGCGTCGCGCAGCGGCTGCGACTCCAGGTAGCGGAAGGTCACGGCGTTCTGCGCCGCGACCCAGGCCGCCGTCCGGGCGCTCTCGAGCGACTCCATCCAGCGATACGGGTCGGCGATGGCGGTGCCGTGGTAGTCGTCCACCACGGCGCCCTTGTCGCTGGTCGGGTAGGACAGCCGGTTGCCTTGCTGCACTTGGGCGATTGCGGGGGTGCTGATCAGGGCGGCCATGGCGAATCCGCAGGCCGTGAAGGCGGGATACCGCATGCAGGTTCCTCTCCCGGAAGGGGGGACGTCGGAGGCTGAACGTTACCTGCCGCTGCCACGGGGAGCCAGTCGCGCACGCCGGGCCCGCTTGCTGGCGGTCCCCTGCGTGGCGCCCTACTTTTGCCAGCCGGACCCTCCCCCCCACGCCGTTTTCGTGACCGATTCCCTCCGCGACCACCTCCAGGCATCCCTCGGCTCGACCTACGCCCTCGAGCGCGAGCTCGGCGGCGGCGGGATGTCCCGCGTCTTCCTCGCGGAGGAAACGGCGCTCGGCCGCCGCGTGGTGGTGAAGGTGCTCCCTCCCGAGCTGGTGGCGGGGGTGAACGTGGAGCGGTTCAAGCGCGAGATCGTGCTCGCGGCACGGCTGCAGCATCCGCACATCGTGCCGGTGCTCGCCGCGGGGGAGATGGACGGGCTGCCGTACTACACGATGCCCTTCGTGGAAGGCGAGTCGCTCCGGGCGCGGCTCGCGCGCGGGCCGCTCGCGATGGTCGAGATCATCTCGATCCTGCGCGACCTGGCGAAGGCGCTCACCTACGCGCACGAGCGCTCGGTGGTGCATCGCGACATCAAGCCCGACAACGTGCTGCTGAGCGGCGGCGCGGCGGTGGTCACCGACTTCGGGATCGCCAAGGCGCTGAGCGCGTCGCGCACCGACGGGGGCGCGCGGGCATCCGGGGCGACGCTCACCGTGGTGGGCACGTCGATCGGGACCCCCGCCTACATGGCGCCCGAGCAGGCGGCCGCCGATCCCGGGGTGGACCACCGGGCCGACCTCTACTCGTTCGGGTGCCTGGGTTACGAGCTGCTCACCGGCCGCTCGCCCTTCGCCGGGCTCACCCCGCAGCGCCTGCTGGCGGCGCACCTGAGCGAGCGACCGCAGCCGGTCACGGAGCTGCGGCGGGACTGCCCCCCGATGCTCGCCGAGCTGGTGATGCGCTGCCTGGAGAAGGAGCCGGACGACCGGCCGCAGCGCGCGGCCGACCTGGTGAAGGTGCTCGAGGTGGCGACGACGAGCGATCCCGCGGCCGCGGCGGCGCCGCGCGTGCTGCTCGGCGGGCGCATGTCGCTCCCCACGGCGCTCGGCGCGTGGCTCGTGGCCTTCCTGGCGGTGGGGGTGGTGGCGCGTGCCGCGATCATCACCATCGGCCTCCCCGACTGGGTGTATCCCGGTGCCCTGCTGGTGGTGGGGCTGGGGCTCCCGGCGATCCTGGTCACGCACTTCGTGCATCGCGCCGCACGCGACGCCTTCAGCCAGTCGCCCGCGCTCACGCCGGGCGGGTCGAGCCGGTCGCCGGGCACCCTCGCGACCATCGCGGTGAAGGCGAGCCCGCACGTGAGCTGGCGCCGGACCTGGCTCGCTGGGGCGTGGGCGGCGGGAGGGTTCGTGGCGCTGGTGGCCGCGTTCATGGGACTCCGCGCGCTCGGCATCGGGCCGGCGGGCTCGCTGCTCGCCGCGGGCCGGCTCTCGGTGAAGGAGCCGCTGCTCATGGGCGCCTTCACCGCGAGCGGGGACACGACCCTCGGGAGCGTGATGGCGGAGGCGGTGCGCGCGGACCTCGCGCAGTCCAACGCCTTCACCATCGCCTCGCCGCGCACGGTGGCGCAGGCGCTGCAGCGCATGCGACGCCTGCCCACCACCGTCCTCGACACCGCCCTGGCCCGCGAGGTGGCGCTGCGGGAGGGGATGAAGGCGATCGTCACCGGCGACATCCGGCAGCTCGGCACCAGCTACCTGCTCACCCTGCGCCTGGTGGGCGCCGACAGCGGGCAGGAGATGGCCAGCTTCCGCGCCCAGGCCGCGGGCCCGGAGCAGATCATCGAGACGATCAGCGGGCTCACGCGCGAACTGCGCGGGAAGATCGGGGAGTCGCTGCGCAACGTGCACGCGACGCCGGCGCTGGCCCAGGTGACCACCCCCTCGATCGCCGCGCTGCGCCAGTACGTGGCGGGGGTGCGCGCGATCTCGGAGCAGGGCGACTTCGCCACCGGGCGGGCCGCGCTGGAGAAGGCGATCGCCCTCGACAGCGGCTTCGCCATGGCGTACCGGAAGCTCGCGGTGGAGCTGAACAACCGCGGCGGGACGCGCGCGGAGGTCAATGCGCTGCTGGAGAAGGTGTACGCGAACCGGGAGCGCATGAGCGAGCTGGAACGCGAGATCGCGATGGGCAGCTACTGGATGAGCGGCCCGCGCCCCGACGTCCAGCAGGCGGTGGCGGCGTACGAGCGGGCGATCGCCCTGGACCCGCGGAACTACGTGGCGCTCAACAACGCGGCGATCGGGTACAAGGTGCTGCGCGACCTGCCGCGCGCCATGGCCTACTCGGAGCGCGCGCTGCAGGCCGATTCCATGAGCCGGAGCGCCTTCACGAACGTGGCGCTCACGTACGCCGAGCACGAACGGCTGGGCGACGCGCTGCGGGTCCTCGGCACGGCCGAGCGCCGGTTCGGGCGCGACGCGCACTGGGAGACCTTCCGGGCGCTGGTGTTCGCCCAGGTGGGCGAGTGGGACTCGAGCGAGGTTCACCTCCGCGCCGGCACCGCCATGGCGCGGGGGCCGGCCACGATCTGGGTGGAGCGGGCGCACCTGGGGCTGTCGAGCCTGCACCAGCTGCGCGGCCAGCTCCGGGCATCCATTGCGGACTCGAAGCGCGGGACGGACATGGCCGCGCGGCGGGGCGATCGCAGCGCCACGCTGGCGCAGGCGATCCTCGAGCCCACGTACGCGGGCTGGTACCGGGGCGACCATGCCGCGGCGGCGCGCGGGCTGGCGTCGGCGCTCCGCGCCAACCCGCTCGACGCGATCCCGGCCCCCGAACAACCCGTGCTCGCGGTGGCGATCGCGGCGACCGCGGCGCGCAACGAGCCCCTCGCGCAGCGGATGGCGGCGATTGCCCGCGAGCGGCTGGCGTCGTCGGGCGATCCCAACGAGCGCAGCGTGTATCACCAGGCGGCGGGACTCGCCGCCATGGCGGGAGCGCGGTGGTCCGAGGCGCTCCGTGAATTCCGGGCGTCGGACGTGGGGAGCTGCGTGGGCTGCGCCCGTCCGCTGATCGCCGCGGCGTTCGACGCGGCCGGCCAGGCGGATTCGGCGGCCGCGTACTACGAGCGTTACCTGGCCCGCATCCCGGACGCGGAGCCGAGCCTGCACGCCTGGTTCCAGGCGGGGGCGCTCAAGCGCATGGGAGAGATCGAGGAGGCGCGCGGGCGCGCGGACCGGGCGGCGGGGTATTACGGCAGGTTCGTGGAGCTCTGGAAGGACGCCGATCCCGAACTGCAGCCGCAGGTGCGCGAGGTGCGGTCCCGCCTCGCCCGGCTCGGGAAGCGGCAGGGGTGAACGGGGTGCGCGCCGCGGGTTAGCTTCCCGCCATGAAGCGCTATGACAAGGAGTATTTCGACCGCTGGTACCGCCGTCCCGGCACCCGTGTCATCACGCCGGCCGACGTGCGCCGCAAGGCGCAGCTCGCGGTGGGTGCCGCCGAGTACCTGCTGCAGCGCGAGGTGCGCTCGGTGCTCGACGTGGGGTGTGGGGAGGGGGCCTGGCAGCCGGTGCTGAAGAAGCTGCGCCCGAAGGCGCGCTACAGCGGGGTGGACCCGAGCGAGTACGCGGTGCGGCGGTTCGGCGCGCGCCGCAACATCCGGCTGGGCGCCTTCGGCGAGCTGGACGAGGCGGGGCTCGAGGGCCCGTACGACCTCGTGGTCTGCGTGGGCGTGGTGAACTACCTCGAGACACGGGAGCTGCGGGCGGGGCTCCAGGCGATCGCGGCGATGTGCGGGGGGATCGCGCTCATCGAGGCGTTCGCGAAGGAGGACGAGATCGAGGGGGACACGGTGCAGTGGAAGTGGCGGCCCGCCCGGGAGTGGCGCCGGCACTTCGCCGAGGCCGGGCTGGTCGCCTGCGGGCTGCACCTGTACGTCCCGCCCGCCATGCAGTGGAACACCGTCGCGCTCGAACGGTTGAACTGACATGAAGCGAGAACAGCACATGAAGCGAATCCACCTGGTGCGGGGGGTGTCCGCGTGCGTCGGGCTGGCGCTCCTGCCGGCGCTGGCGGCGGCGCAGCAGCCTGCCGCGAAGGCGCCCACATCGGCGGTACCGGCGACGGGCGTCGCCGCGCTGCTGAAGGACACGTCGCGCACCCTCCCGGTGGACCCGGCGGTGCGCACGGGCGTGCTCCCGAACGGGATGCGCTACTTCATCCGGAAGAACGCGCGCCCGAAGGCGCGGGCGGAGCTCCGCCTCGTGGTCGACGCGGGCTCGGTGCTCGAGGCTGGGGACCAGCGCGGGCTGGCGCACTTCGTGGAGCACATGGCGTTCAATGGCACCCGCCGTTTCGCCAAGAGCGAGATCGTGGACTTCATCGAGCGGAGCGGGATGCGCTTCGGGGCCGACCTGAACGCGTACACTTCCTTCGACGAGACGGTCTACCAGCTCCAGATCCCCACTGACAGCGCGCACCTGGTGCGCACCGCCTTCCAGATCCTCCAGGACTGGGCGGGGGGGATCACCTTCGACTCGACGGAGGTGGAGAAGGAGCGCGGGGTGGTGATCGAGGAATGGCGGCTGGGGCGGGGCGCCGACGGTCGCGTGCGCGACAAGCAGTTCCCGGTGCTGTTCCACGGGTCGCGCTACGCGGAGCGGCTGCCGATCGGCGAGAAGGCGACGCTCGAGCAGTTCCCGCGCGCCGCGCTCGTGCGCTTCTACCGGGACTGGTACCGCCCGGAGCTGATGACGGTGATCGCCGTGGGGGACTTCGATCCCGCGCGGATCGAGGCGCTGGTCCGCTCCACGCTGGGGCAGGTGCCGCGGCGTGCCGGCGGGCCCGCGCGCACCCTCTTCCCCGTGCCCGACCACGACTCCACCTACATCGCCCTCACCACCGACCCGGAGCTCACGTCGAGCGAGGTGTCGGTGTACTACAAGCAGCCGGCGCGCACCATCCGCACGGTGGGGGAGTACCGGCGGTCGCTGGTGGAGCAGCTCTATAGCGAGATGCTGAACTACCGGCTCGACGAGATCCGGCAGAAGCCGGACGCCCCGTTCGTGGGCGCGTACTCGGGGCAGGGGTCCTTCGTGCGCACCAAGGAGGTGTACCTGCTGGGGGCGATGGTGAAGCCCGGCGGGATCACGCGCGGACTCGACGCGGTGCTGCGCGAGGCGAAGCGGGTGGCGCAGCATGGGTTCACCGCCGCGGAGCTGGCGCGCGCGAAGGCCAACGTGCTGCGCGCCTGGGAGCAGATGTACGCCGAGCGGGACAAGAGCGAGTCGGTGCAGTACGCGGAACGGTATGCCTGGCACGTGCTGCATGGCGGTCCGATTCCCGGCGTGGCCACGGAATACCGGCTGGTGGGGGGCCTCCTCCCGGGGATCCGCCTCGAGGAGACGAACGCCCTCGCGCGCGAGTGGATCACCGACCGCTCGCGGGTGATCCTCGCCAGCGCGCCGGCGGCGGACAGCGCCACCGCGCCCAGCGTCGCGCAGCTGCGCGAGGCGATGGACGCGGCGTGGCGCGCCGACGTCGCGGCCTATGCCGACACGGTGAGCGACGCGCCGCTGGTGCCGGTGCCCCCGGCGAGCGGGCGCATCGTGGCGTCGGCGCGCGACAGCGTGCTGGGGATCACCACCTGGACCCTCTCGAACGGGGTGCGGGTGATCCTCAAGCCCACCGACTTCAAGGCCGACGAGGTGCAGTTCACCGCCTACGGGCCGGGGGGAACGACCAACGCGCCCGATTCGCTGGCGCTGGCGGCGGACTTCAGCGCCGAGGCGGTGAACGTGGGGGGCGCGGGGCCGTATGACGCCATCACGCTGCGCAAGAAGCTGGCGGGGAAGGTGGCGGGGGTGATCCCCTGGGTGGCGCCCACGCAGGAGGGGATGGACGGCTCGGCGTCGCCGAAGGACCTGGAGACGATGTTCCAGCTGGTGTGGCTGTACGCCACGCAGCCGCGCAGCGACTCCAGCGCCTTCCTCGCCGCGAAGCAGGGGATGCGCGCGATGCTCGCCAACCGCGACCTGTCGCCCGAGACGCCCTTCTACGACACGCTGAGCGTGGTGATGGCACAGCACCACCCGCGGGTGCGCCCGCTCACCGCCGCACGGGTGGACTCGGTGCGGCTCGACGACGCGATGCGCTTCTATCGCGAGCGCTTCGCCGACATGGACGACTTCACCTTCGTGATCGTGGGAAGCTTCTCGGCGGACTCGATCCGGCCGATGGTGGAGCGGTGGCTGGCGACGCTCCCGTCATCGGAGCGGACGGACCGCTGGCGCGACCTGGGGATCCGGCCCCCCACCGGGCGGGTGGAGCGGACGGTGCGCAAGGGGATCGAGCCCAAGGCGCGCACCCTGCTCGCCTTCACCGGCCCCTTCGCGTTCACGCCGGAGCACCGCGTCACGATGAGCGCCCTCGCCGAGGTGCTCACGATCACCCTGCGCGAGCGGTTGCGGGAGGCGCTGGGGGCGACGTATGGGGTGAGCGTGAGCGGGTCCCCGTCGCGGATCCCGGTGCCCTCGTACAGCTTCTACGTCTCCTTCAGCTCCGCGCCGGAGCAGGTGGAGCCCCTGGTGCAGGCGACGATGGCGGAGATCGATTCGCTGAAGGTGCGCGGTGCGCGCCCGGCGGACCTGCAGAAGGTGCAGGAGACGATGCTGCGCGAGCGGGAGGTGGGGCTGCGGGAGAACAGCTGGTGGCTGCGGCGGCTCGCCGCGTACGACCAGTATGGCGAGGACCTCCACGGCGTGCTCGCGGGGGACCGCTGGGCGCGCGCCCTCACCGCGGACATGATCCGCGACGGAGCGCGCACGTGGCTGAGCGGGGAGAACCTGGTGCGGCTGACGCTGTTGCCGGAGAAATAGCCTGTCGCGCCGGCCGGTCTGGTAAGAAAACAGGAAAAGGGCGATACCAACGAGTCGTTCCGTGCGCATTCGATGTTCGGTCGCGCCGGCCAGACGAGGTGATGACGAGGGGGTACCCACTGTACCTGCTGACCGCTCCTCGTCATTCCACCTTCCCGGCCGCGGTGCGGGGAATCATGGATGCTCTGGGAGGGAAGATGTGTTTTCCCTCTTATCGTAGTTTTCTCACCCAAACCGTCCGGCGCACGGCACTCCGGGAGTCCCCGGAGCGATCAGGGTTCCAGATGGTCCCCCCTCATCATCACCCCGTCCGGCCGGCGCGACGCACCCGGCTGACCGCTACTGCACCAGCGAGAAGCTGAAGGGCTGCTGCACGAGCATGCGCACCTTCCGCCCCCCGATCTCCGCGGGGAAGTAGCGGAGCGCGGAGAGGTGGTTCCGCACCGCGTCGGTGAAGAGGTCGTGCGTGCTGTTGAGCACCTTGAACGACGCCATGTCGGCGCGGCCGTTCGTGTCCACCACGAACTGCACGAGCACCGACCCCTCCACGGCGGCGCGCCGCAGCATCTCGGGATACTGGAGGACGGGATTGTCGGGGCGCGCCGAGGCGAGCTTCTCCACCTGCGTCTGCAGGTACACCGGGGCCTCGGTGGGCGTGCCGGGGATCACCGGGGGCGGGTCCTTCATCACCACCCCGCCCACCACCCCGCGCGCGACCCCACCCGCGACGCCGCGGCCGCTGAAGTCCGCCTCGTCGGTGACCGCCTTGCTGAAGTCGATCGGCGGGAGCGCGTCGGGGATGCCGATGGGTACCGCCAGCACCTGGAATCCCTTCGCGGGGAGGGGGCCGCCCGGCGCCGCGGCCACCACGTCGGCCACCCGCGGGGCCTCGGCCTGCTTCGGGGCCGGCGGGTCCTCGCGCTGCACCCGCGCGAAGGTCACCCGTTCGGCCAGCGCGCGCTCGATCTGCGGCGCGGCGGTGGTGGTGAAGGTGAACAGCACCGTGAAGATGGTCGCGTGAACGAGCACGCTCAGGGCCGTCTCCGCCGGGTGCCGCTCCTCGATGTGCTGCGACTCCAGCAACGTGTGGAACATGGTGCGCTCCCCGTTCCAGGTGACACCGATCCCTTCTGCCTGGTGGTGCCACCCCCACGCTGCTCCCGCGGGGAAAAAGGGGAAATCGGGAATTCCGCTACGGGGTGCCCGGATTTCCGTACGGGATCGGCGCGCGGCGTGCGGGAATCGCTCGCGCCACCGCCCTAGCCTTCGGCCGCGACGAAGTTGCTGAGGAAGATGCGCTCCGAGGGCGACAGCGATTCCAGCCCTTCCTCGCGCGCCTTCGTCACCAGCCGCTCGATCTCCTCGCGGTTGATCGGGTGCACGCGCGACATGTCGATCACGGGGAGCGTCTCGAGCACGCGGGGCTTCACCGTGTCGGGCACCGCCTCCACCTTCGACCGCCACTCGCGGCGGGTGCGCGCGAGCTGGCGGTCCACGTGCACGAGGTAAAGCCACCCGCCCAGGTAGCCGCCCAGGTGCGCGAAGTGCGCCACCCCCGCCTGGAAGCCGAAGCGCACCGAGGTGAGCGCGAACACGGTGGTGAGGATCACCAGCCAGCGCGCCTCGATGGGGAGCACGCCCCAGATGTAGATCTTCTCGCGCGGCCAGTAGCGCGCGAAGCCGAGCATCACGCCGAACACCGCGGCCGAGGCGCCGATGATGGGCGTCGCCGGCTTGAAGATGAACGACACCACGCCCCCCATCAGCCCACTCAGCAGGTAGAGCCGCACGAAGCGGTCGCTGCCCAGCCGCATCTCCAGCCGCGAGCCGAAGAAGAACAGCACGAGCATGTTGAAGAGGATGTGCGTGAAGCCGCCGTGCACGAACATGTACGTGATCGGCGTCCACGGCATCCGCCACGCGTCGCGCGGCACCAGCGCCAGGAGCGGGAGCAGGCCGGGCAGGGTCATCGTGGCGAGGAAGACCACGACGTTGGCGATGAGGAGGCGTCGAACCCAGGGGGTCATACCGAAAGTTACTGTGGGTGTTATCCTATTGCCGACACCCGTTGCCCATTTCGTGTCTTCCCGAGGACTGGCATGCCCGTTGACCTGAGCGCCCTGATCACGAGCGTCGAGGACGAATTCAGCGTCGAGATCGAAAATGCCGACGCGGCGGAGGTGACGACGCCGCGCGAGCTGGCGCAGTACATCGTGGAGAACATGCCGGAGCCCGGGGAGCACATGGACGAGGACGAGCGGATCGAGTACGTGGAGTCGGTGCTGGGGGAATTGATCGCCCAGGTGCTGGGGATCACGCGGTACGACGAGGAATCGACCTTCGGGGAGATCCTCCAGCGCTCCCGCCGCCGCTGATCCCCCACTGGGTCCACGGCCGCCCCCTGCCGCGGCCGCGGTGGCGGCTCATCCTCGGCGGCTACCTCTTCGCCTTCGCCGCCGGCTGGGCGTACGGCGCGGGCATCCGGGCGTCCACCGGGTGGTCGGGCACGGAGTGGGAGCGCGAGGTGATCCTCGTGGCCAACGCGCAGCCATCGGGGCTGGTCGAGCGGCTCCTGGCGGTGGTGCCCTGGCTCGGGACCAACCTCACCCTCGGCCCCCTCGCCGCGCTGGTGGCGCTCCTCTGCTGGCGACGCGGGCGGCGTGACCTCGCCACGTGGATCGCGGTGGTGGAGCTGGGGTGCCTGACCCTCAACTACGTGCTCAAGGAGCTGCTCGAGCGCGACCGCCCCGACATCGTGGAGCGGGTGGGGTGGTTCGGCTGGGCGTCGTACCCGAGCGGCCACGCGATGGCGGCGACCGCCGTGCTCCTCACCCTCGCCGTGGCGCTCTGGCGGGAGAAGTCGTGGACATGGCCACTGGTGGTGGCGATCCCCCTGCCGGCGCTGATCGCCTACTCGCGCATCCACCACGGCGTCCACTGGCCCACGGACATCGTGGGGGGTGCGCTGGTGGGGATGGTGTGGCTGGTGGTGACGCTGCTCGGGTTCGGGGCGATCGAGCGGCGGAAGGAGCCGAGGGGTGGCGCTGAATTGCTGTCTTAGTGCTGCGATGATGATGGAAAAAGCTGGGCGCTGAACGCTGTGAGCTGGGGCAGCTGATGGCTTGTGTGCGCTCGTTGCGCACCGAGCGAACACAAGCCATCAGCCGCCCCGGCCTGCAGCCGACAGCCTACAGCTTTCTCCCCCTCACCGACCCCCGATGGGGTTGATCGGGATACCACCCCCGCCGATCATCGGGCCGCGCCCCAGGATCCCGCCGCGGCCACGGCCGCTCGCCTGCCCGTCCGGGATCGGCCGGTAGATGGGGCGCCGGTTACCGCCGCGCCGTCCGTCGGTGCGCGGATCGCAGTGGTCGTCGCCCACGCCGCCGCCACGGATCACGACGCCGATCACCGTCCCGATCACCTCGCCGGTGGACGGGCCGCGCCCCCAGGTGCCCTCGCCGCCGGCACCGCCCGAGGTGGGGGTCTGCGGAACGGGTCGGGGGAGGGCCACTCCCTGCTGGGTCGGGGCCTCGTCGATCTGCGGCGAGGGCTCGGGCTCGGGCACCGGGGCTTCGGCCACCTCTTCCACCGGCGCCGCCTCCTCGGTGGGCGCCTCCGACCGAGTCACCCGCGGGCCGTTGCTCCGCTTCGGCTTCGGCGCCGGCGCCGGTGCGGCCAGCGGGGCCGATTCGAGCGCCGAGACGGTGGCGACCGCCCCGGCGTTCGAGGCTGCGAGGTCGATCCGGTCGCTCCCCGCCGCCGCGAGGTCGCGCTGGAGGTCGGGATCCGCGGCGGCGGTGGC
>DASWVQ010000208.1:0-10302 GCA_036401195.1 Gemmatimonadaceae bacterium | reverse complement strand
CGCCGGAAATGCGTATCTGCTGCCGTGCCTGCCAGTTACCCTCTCCTTGTACGATCGGTCAGAATACATCGAGCCTCGCCTGCCGCGGCCCGTTCCCCACGCGCCCCGGCGACTGTTGATTTCAGGGCTCCCCCCTTTGCGACCCCGGAACACGACATGGCTGTCCGAACCAACCCCTCTCCCCGCACCTCGGCAGGCCCCGGCCCCGTCGGCGCGGCCACGCTGAGCCGCGGCCGCTCCCCTGGCTATAATGCGACGGAGCCGGAGACCCCCCGCCGAGGGGGTCGGGGCGCGCACGCGTGGGGCGCAGCCGGCTCGGGAACCGGGGGCGATCGGGATGGACGCATGGGGGAGCTGATGGACGCCGGGCAGGGGGGCCACCGCGCATCGCGGGGAATCGGTCACGCCCGTCCGCGCCCGTCCGGTCCGGGGGCGTCGCGGTGACCGCCCCCCTGCCGTCGCGCCGCCTCCCCCGCGTGCGCCTTCCCTTCAACGTCCGCGACCACCTCATCAACATCGCCTCGGTGACGATTGCCCTCGTCACGGTGGCGGGGTTCGCGATCAGCCGTCGCGCGCCCGCCGAGGAGGGCGAGCGCGCCACCCTCCGCGACGTGTTCAGCGTGGACCTGCACGACGGGGCGCTGGCCGGCGGCTCGGGGGCCACCCTGGCCTCCGCCGATGCCTTCGGCGCCAGCGGCCAGGTGCGGATGCGCTTCGCCCTCCCGCGGCGTTCGCTCGAGTTCCCCCTCCAGGTGAGCGGCGACCCGGCCAACCTGCGGTACCAGTGGGTGCCGTACACCGGCGGGCCGGCGATCGACGGGCCGCAGGCGATGCGTGGCGCCCAGGTGATCGCCCCGGCGCGCCCCGGCTTCTACCGGCTGGCGGTGCTGCGGGGCGCCGGCGATGGGGAGACCGGCTCCCGTGAGGTGATCGAGGAGCCGGTGGTGGCGGTGATGGCGCCCTTCGAGCAGAAGCGCGGCACGATGCTCAACGGCTACCGCATCGGCACCTACATCGCCGAGCGCTTCGGCGTGGAGCGCGACCTCCCCGACGGCTTCCTCGAGGTGCGCCCCGGCGACCTCGCCCTGCACGTGAGCGAGCACCTGCGCGTCGAGGACTTCGTCACCCACGACGAGCAGGCCGCGGTGTGGCCCAAGTACGTGGCGCTGCACCCCAAGCTGCTCGACAAGCTGGAGCTGGTGATCGGCCGGGTGGAGCGGATGCGGGGCTTCCGCCGCGGCGCGAGCCGCGCCGAGCTGGGGATCGACGTGCACTCCGGCTTCCGGACCCCCGCCCACAACGCGAAGGTGAAGTGGGCGGCCCGCGACAGCCGGCACCAGCAGGGCGATGCGGCCGACATCGTGATCGACGCCGACGGCGACGGCCGGATCACCGTCTCGGACATGCACCTGGTGGCGGCGGCGGTGGAGGCGGTGGAGCGCGAGCACCCCGACCTCATGGGGGGGCTGGGGCTCTACGCCAGCCGGCGGTATCGTACTCCCTACGTCCACATCGACGCACGCGGCACCCGCTCACGCTGGCGGGGCTGAACCGAGGCCAAACCAACATGAACGGGCACCTGCGCGACCGCATCCTGCGAAAGATCGAGACGCTGTCCGACGAGCGCGGCTACCAGGTGCTCGACTACGTGGAGTTCCTCGAGGCCCGCTACGCGGAGAAGCCGGTGGCCGAGGCGGGGATCTTCGTCCGGCTCAGCGACGCGGTGGAAGACAAATTGCGAGCGGGGCGGGTGTCCGTGCAGGCGATCGGCGAGGTGACCAGCCTCCTCGACCGCGCCGGGAAGCTGCTCGACGGCGTGGCCGCCGCCGGGCGCTCCCTCTCCGACGACATCCAGGGCAAGCGAGGCCCCACGCCGTGAAAGGTTTCCGTGGCCTGAGCCCCCGCACGGGGGCGAAGCACACCGTGATGCAGCAGCTGGCGCTGCTCCCCAAGTACCTGAAGCTCCTGATGGGGCTCTTCACCGACCGGCGGGTCCGGGCGATCGACAAGCTGCTGGTGGGGGCGGCGGCGGCGTACATCCTCCTCCCCGCGGACCTGGTCCCGGACTGGATCCCCTTCCTGGGGGAGGTGGACGACCTCTACTTCCTCACCCTGGCGCTGCAGCGGCTGATGGCGAACGCGGGGCGACGCGTGCTGATGTCGCACTGGGAGGGCTCCGTGTCCGACCTGGCCGACCTGAACCTCCGCCGCACCCTCGCCGCGGCGGCCTTCTTCCTCCCGGGTCGGATCAGGGGCAAGCTCCGCCGCAAGGCGGGCCGCTTCGCCCGGGCGGGGTGATGGTCTTCCCCCCTCGCGCCGGCCGGAAGGGGTGAGAAAAGAGCGAAAACAGGAAAAGACCAATTGCTCCCTCGTCATCCCTCCTCCCGGTCGCGGGTCGGGTGGGATGATCAATGCCCAGGTCACGGAGGGACGTGGTCTTTTCGCAGGTATCCTGTTTTCTCACCCGTAACGCCCGGCCGGAAGGACCCCGCCCGGACGGGTCTTTGCGAGGGAGCGGGGGGCCCGATTAACTTCCGCCATGGCGACCAGAACTCGATCCGAATCCGACCGGCCCGCGAGCCCCTCGACAGAGGCGGCAAGCGGGCCGTCGCGCAGGCATGGGCTGACGCGCGTGCGGGAGGACGTCGCGCTCACCTTCGACGACGTCCTCCTCGTCCCCCGGCGCTCGCTCACGCACCCGAAGGACGTCCGCATCACCTCCTGGTTCTCCCGCGGCATCAAGCTCAACGTGCCCTTCGTGGCCGCGGCGATGGACACCGTCACCGAGTCGGAGATGGCGATCGCCGTCGCCCGGGCCGGCGGGATCGGGGTGGTGCACAAGAACATGTCCATCGACCGCCAGGCGGCGGAGGTGGACCGCGTCAAGCGCTCCGAGAGCGGGATGATCCTCAATCCCATCACCCTCGGCCCCAACGCCTCGCTGCGCGAGGCCACCGCCCTGATGCAGCGCTTCCGCATCTCCGGCGTGCCGATCGTGGACGAGGAGGGGAAGCTGGTCGGCATCATCACCAACCGCGACCTCCAGTTCGAGCAGTCGCTCGACCGGCCCCTGCGCGAGGCGATGACGAAGGACCGCCTGGTCACCGCCGCGGCGGGGACCACGCTGGATGAGGCCGAGGTGATCCTCGGGAAGCACCGGATCGAGAAGCTCCCCGTGGTGGATGGGGAGGGGCGCCTCAAGGGGCTGATCACGGTGAAGGACATCCACAAGCGCCGACAGTATCCCGACGCGAACAAGGACGAGCATGGGCGGCTGCGGGTGGCGGCGGCGATCGGGGCGGCGGGGGACTTCCTCACCCGCGCCAGGGCGCTGATCGACGCCGGGGTGGACGCGATCATCATCGACACCGCGCACGGCCACGCCGACGCGGTGCTCAAGGCCACCGCGACGGTGCGCGAGAAGTTCCCGGAGGTCCAGCTGGTCGCGGGGAACATCGCGACGCGCGAGGCCGCCCGCGCGCTGGTCGAGCGGGGGGTGGACGCGGTGAAGGTCGGCGTCGGCCCCGGCTCGATCTGCACCACGCGCGTGGTGACCGGCGTCGGCGTGCCGCAGCTCACCGCGGTGTTCGATGCCGTGGACGGCGCGGGGGACGTGCCGGTCATCGCCGACGGCGGGGTGAAGTACTCCGGCGACGCGGTGAAGGCGCTCGCCGCCGGCGCAGCCAGCGTGATGATGGGCTCCATGCTCGCCGGCACCGAGGAGAGCCCCGGCGAGTCGTTCCTCCTCGAGGGGCGGCGGTTCAAGATGATCCGCGGGATGGGCTCGCTCTCGGCGATGCAGGACGGAAGCGCCGATCGCTATTTCCAGGAGGGGGAGCTCTCCCCCCGGAAGCTCGTTCCCGAGGGGATCGAGGGGCGGGTGCCGTACAAGGGCCCCGTGGCCGACGTGATCTTCCAGCTCATCGGGGGGCTCCGCAGCGGGATGGGCTACGTGGGGTGCGGCACGATCGAGGAGCTCCGCGAGGAGACCGTCTTCGTGCGCATCACCGCGGCCGGCCTGCGCGAGTCGCATCCGCACGACGTGCAGATCACGCGCGAGGCACCGAATTATTCGGTTTGACCCTCCGGGTCGAACCGAATGATCGGCCTGTTTGAAGCGCCGGGGCTGACGTCCCGGCGCCTGCTCCTCTCGCCAGGCGCCGTCATCCTGAGCGACGCGAAGGATCCGGCGCCGCGGGCCGTGGCCCCGGCTTCGCTGCGCCCAGGACGATGCGGGTGCCCGGCGGCCAGGTCCTTCGCTGCGCTCAGGACGACTGGCTCAACCCTTCCGTCCCCTCCCGCGTAGCAGCTTTTCGTGGGCGACCGAGTTACACTGCTCGCCTTGCGCCGGGCCCCACCCGGCGCGAGTATTGTCAGGATTCTCCGGACTGTATACAGAACAGTCCCTGCACATCCCCCCCTCCCCGAGCGCGGCCGCCGACGGCGCGTCGCAGGTCCCACGGAGAAACACCCAATGGGTTTCTGGTCCAAGAAGAGCATCACCCTGCTCCAGCAGGAAGCCGCGGAAGAGGGCGAGCATTCGCTCCGGCGCGCGCTCGGCGCGCTGAACCTCACCCTGCTCGGCATCGGCGCGATCATCGGCGCCGGCATCTTCGTGCTCACCGGCACGGCGGCGGCGCAGTACGCCGGCCCGGCGGTGGTGCTCTCGTTCGTCCTGGCGGGGCTGGGCTGCCTCTTCGCGGGACTCTGCTACGCGGAGTTCGCGTCGATGATCCCGATCGCCGGCTCGGCGTACACGTACGGCTACGCCACCCTCGGTGAGTTCTTCGCCTGGATCATCGGCTGGGACCTGATCCTCGAGTACCTGTTCGGCGCGGCCACCGTGGCGGTGGGCTGGTCGGGGTACTTCACCGCCTTCCTCGGACAGCTCGGCATGCACCTGCCGGCCCGGCTCGCGGGGGCGCCATTCGACGTGCAGGGGACACACACCCTCGTGCGCTCGCAGCTCTGCGTCGATCCCGCCACGGGCGGCCTGGTCGACCTGAGCTCCGGCGCCGTCTGCGACACCGCGCGCCACGTGATCCAGCAGGGGATCATCAACCTCCCCGCGATGGTGCTGGTGCTGCTGATGACCGCGCTGCTCGTCGTCGGCATCAAGGAGTCGGCCCGCTTCAACAACGTCATCGTCTTCATCAAGACGGCGATCGTCTTCCTGGTGATCGGCTTCGGCTTCATGTTCGTGAACAAGGCGAACTGGCACCCGTTCATCCCGCCCAACACCACCGGGGAGTTCGGCCACTACGGCTGGACCGGCATCGTGCGCGCGGCGGGGGTGGTGTTCTTCGCCTACATCGGCTTCGACGCGGTGTCCACGGCGGCGCAGGAAGCGAAGAACCCGCAACGCGACATGCCCATCGGCATCCTCGCGTCGCTGGCCATCTGCACCGTGCTGTACATCCTGATGGCGCTGGTGATGACCGGCCTCGCGCACTACACCGAGCTGAACGTGCCGCACCCGGTGTTCGTGGCGATCGAGAAGGCCGGCCCGTCGCTCGCCTGGCTCGGCGCCTTCATCAACATCGGCGCGATCGCCGGCCTCGCCTCGGTGGTGCTGGTGATGCTCATGGGCCAGCCCCGCATCTTCTACTCGATGTCGCGTGACGGCCTGCTCCCCGCGCTGTTCGGGAAGGTCCACAAGAAGTACAAGACGCCGTACGTCACCACGATCATCACGGGCGTGGTCGCGGCGATCACCGCCGGGCTCCTGCCCATCGGCCTGCTCGGCGAGCTGGTGTCCATCGGCACCCTGCTGGCCTTCGTGATCGTGTGCGCCGGGATCATCGTGCTCCGCTACAAGCAGCCGAACCTGGCGCGCCCCTTCCGCACGCCCTTCGTGCCGCTGGTGCCGATCCTCGGCATCCTCATCTGCGGCTACATGATGGTCGGCCTCCCCAAGGACACCTGGATCCGGCTCATCGTGTGGATGTTCCTCGGCCTGATGATCTACTTCGCCTACGGCATGCGCCACTCCCGCATCGGCAGCGGGCAGGGGCAGGCGAGGGGCGGGATCGACTGACCCCTCGGGGGAGCGCCCGGTCCGCCGGGCGCCCTCCCGCGGGCTTCCTCGTTATCTTGGAACGGCGCCCCCCTGGGGCGCCGTTTTTTCTTGCTCCCAGGCGCCGGAGCTCCGCTCGCCTGACCTTCGGGGTTGGAAAACGGCGAGAAACTCGATAAGTGCGAAAAGTGCCTGCAACCCTTTCTGGTTCCTGTCGATGACCGGGAGCGGAGCATGGGCGCTGGACCTGCAGCGGGACAAAGATTCCTTCTTTCTTGGTTTTCGCTTTTTTCTAACCCGGCAGTTTCCGGCGCAGGCAGATCCGCGCCGAGTCCCATAGCCAATTCGAATGCCGCATCCTGACCTGCTCGCCGTTCCGCCTGGCCGCCGCGCCGCCATCGCGGGGATCGCCGCCCGCCTCGAGGGGGCGCGGCTCGTGGTGCTCTCCACGCACATGAACGCCGATGGCGACGGGTGCGGCTCGGAGGCCGCGCTGGCGCACCTGCTGGCGCAGCGCGGGCACCAGGTGCGGATCGTCAATCCCACCCCCTGGCCGGGGCTCTTCGGCTTCCTCGCCGAGGGGATCGACGAGCAGTCGAGCAAGGGGGGGAAGGGGCTCAAGGATGCGAGCGCCCTGCTGGTGGTGGACATCAGCGACGTGAAGCGGCTGGGAATCCTCACCGAGACGGTGCGCGCGCTGACGGTGCCGCGGCTGGTGATCGACCATCACATCGCCTCGGACGATCCCGCGGGCGACACGGTGCTCGCCGACACCACTGCCTGCGCCACGGGGGAGCTGGTGTACGACTTCGCCGCCTGCCTGGGGCTGGAGATCACCCCCGCGGTGGCCACGGCGCTCTACGTCGCGATCCTCACCGACACGGGGAGCTTCCGCTTCAGCAACACCTCGCCGCGCTGCCATGCGATCGCCGCCGACCTGCTCTCGCGCGGGGTGAACCCCGAGGAGATGTACCAGCGCGTCTACGCGAGCGCGCCGGTGGGGCGCGTGCAGCTCCTCGGCGTGGCGCTCCAGACGCTGGGGGTGGACGCCGAGGCGGGACTCGCCTGGCTCTCCCTCCCCGCCGGGGTGCTCGACCAGTACGAGGTGCGGTCGGAGGACCTGGACGGGATCGTGGAGCACGCGCGCTCGATCGCCGGCACGCGCATGGCGCTCTTCTTCCGCGACCTGGGGCACGGAAAGGTGAAGGTCTCCTTCCGCAGCACCGGGCGCACCGACGTGAACGCCTTCGCCCGGAAGTTCGGCGGGGGCGGGCACGCCAAGGCCGCGGGGGCGATGATCCCCGGGGCGCTCGACACGGTCCGGGAGCAGGTGCTCGCCGAGGCCAGGACCTTCCTGAACGGGCAGGACACATGAGCAACCTGAATGCGCGCATCGATGCCGCGCTGCAGTCCGTGAAGAACCCGCGCACCGGCGCCGACGTGCTGTCGGCGGAGATGGTGCGCGACATCGCCACGACCACCGACGGCCGCGTGCGGCTGGCCCTCTACCTGGATCCCGCCGATGACGCGACGCTGGTGCGCGAGGTGCGGCAGGCGATCGAGGGGATCGAGGGGGTGCAGGAGGTGCGGGTGGACGTGAAGCCGAAGTCGGAGATGAAAGGGCCAGGGCATGTTCCGCCCGCCGCGTCCGGCGCGGGGCGCCCCGCGGCGCCGGCAGGTGCGCCCCGCGCGCTCCCGGTGATGGACGACCGCCCGCAGGCGGGGCGCGTCCCCGCGCCGCAGCCCAAGCCCTACCCGCACCTGGGGAAGATCATCGCCGTCTCCAGCGGCAAGGGCGGGGTGGGGAAGTCCACCGTCTCCACCAACCTCGCGGTCGCGCTGGCGAAGGCGGGGAAGCGCGTGGGGCTGATGGACGCCGACGTCTACGGCCCGAACCTCCCGCGCATGATGGGCATCGAGGGCGCGCCCCCGGTGCTGAACGAGAAGATCGTCCCCCTCAGCGCGCACGGGGTGAAGGTGATCTCCCTGGGGCTCCTGATCGATCGCGACCAGCCGGCGATCTGGCGCGGCCCGATCGTGATGAAGATCGTCACGCAGTTCCTCCAGGACGTGGCGTGGGGGGAGCTCGACTACTTCATCGTCGACATGCCCCCGGGCACGGGCGACGCGCAGCTCTCGCTGGTGCAGGCCACGCCGGTCACCGCCGCGATCATCGTGACCACGCCGCAGGAGGTGTCGGTGGGCGACGCGCTGCGCGGGGTGAAGATGTTCGAGCGCGTGGGCGTGCCGGTGTGGGGGATCGTCGAGAACATGAGCTGGTTCGAGTGCCCGCACTGCGGCAAGCCGTCGTCGCTCTTCGGCACGGGGGGCGGCGAGCGGCTGGCGAAGGAGGTGGGGGTGCCGCTGCTGGGGCAGATCCCGCTCTACCCGCGCGTGATGGAGGCGGGGGATGCGGGCACCCCGATCGTGGTGTCCGACGCCGGGTCGTCGGCGGCGAAGGCGCTCACGGCGATCGCGGAGAAGGTGGCGGCGTTGTGAACGTCAACACCGTGCGCAGTGGGGAGCCCTCAGCCGTCAGTGGTCAGTGGAACGCCCCACTGACGGCTGACCGCTCCCCACGGCGCACGATGCTCGGCATGCCATGACGGCGGCGAACCACCCCCCGTCCTTCCCGGTCGACCCGCACGAGGGCCTCGCCCCCGTCGCGGTCACGGGAGAGTTCCAGGTCGCGGGGCTGGTGCACGACTCGCTGCCGCGCACCGTGGCTCGGGTCGCGCTGCCGGCGGTGGCGTCGTCGTTCCTCATGACGCTGTTCACGAGCGTGGACACCTACTGGGTGGGCACGCGCGTGGGCGCCGACGGGCTGGCCGCGGTCTCCACCGCCGTCTTCTGGATCTGGATGGTGATTTCGATCGCCGAGATGGTGAGCGTGGGGCTCACGGCGGTCGCCGCGCGCCGGTACGGGGAGCGCCGGCGCGAGGAAGCCGCGCGCACCGCCGGCGACGCCCTCCTGTTCTCGCTCGCGCTCGGGGTGGTCATCGCGGTCGCGGGTTCGCTCCTGGTGGAGTGGTGCTTCGCCCTCATGGGCACCCCGGCGCACGTCACCGCGCTGGGCGTGGACTACCTGCACACGTACTTCCTCGGCACCCCGCTCATCTACGGCTTCTTCGCCATCGACGCCGCCTTCCGCGCGGCGGGCGACACGAAGACGCCCTTCTGGATCCTCGCCGCCTCGGTGGCGATCACCCTCGTGCTCGACCCGGCGCTGATCCTGGGACTGTGGGGGTTCCCGAAGATGGGGATCGCCGGCGCCGCCCTGGCCACGGCGCTCACGCGCGGGGGCGCCTTCATCCTCGGGCTGATCATCGTCCTGCGGCGCGGGCTGCTGCGCGTCGGCCGGCCGCGGCTGGCCCCGATCGCGGCGGTGGCGCGCGTGGGGCTGCCCACGGCGGTCACCGGCGCCTTCTTCTCGCTCATCTACGTGGCGCTCACCCGCACCACCACCCGCTTCGGCACGCCGGCCCTCGCCGCCCTCGGCATCGGGCACCGCGTGGAGAGCTGGCTGTACATGGTCGGCGTGGGGTTCGGCGCGGCCACCGCCGCGATCGTGGGGCAGAACCTCGGCGCCGGCCGCGCGGACCGCGCGGCGCGCGCCGGATGGCTGGCGGTGGGATTCTGTTCGATCCTCGGCGTGGCCGCGTGCGTGCTCGAGCTGTTCTTCGCCGAGCAGTTCGCGGGACTCTTCAGCACCGATCCCGCGGTGATCGCGGTGAGCGCCGGCTACCTGCGCATCGCCGCCTGGTCGCAGCTCCTGATCTGCGCCGAGATCGTCCTCGAGGGGGCGCTGGGCGGGGCGGGGGACACCCTTCCCCCCATGCTCGCGTCGAGCAGCATCACCCTGGCCCGCATCCCCCTCGCCGCCTGGGCGGCGGCGGCATATGGGGTGACGGGTATCTGGTGGGTGATCTCCGGGACGGCCATGCTGCGGGGGGTCGCGATGATGTGGCTCTGGCGGCGGGGCGGGTGGGCGCGTAAGTCCATTTGAGGTCATCCTGAGGCGAAGCCGAAGGATCGGGCCACCGTCCCCCTGGGCCGGATCCATCGTTTCGCTCAGGATGACCACATCACATCCCCGACGTCATGCCCCCCATCACCCTCCTCACCGACTTCGGCACCGCCGACGGCTACGTGGCCGAGATGAAGGGCGTGCTGGCGACGCTGGCGCCCGGGGTGCCGATCGTGGACCTCAGCCACGACATCGCGCCGCAGGACGTGGAAGGGGGCCGGCTGGCGCTCGCCCGCTGCTGGCGGCGCTTCCCCGAGGG
>DASWVQ010000207.1:0-4601 GCA_036401195.1 Gemmatimonadaceae bacterium | reverse complement strand
AGCGCCGGGGTGCGCGCGGCGCTGGAGCACGCCGCGGGCGTGCTCGCGGCGATCCGGCGCGGACGCCCGGGCGAATCCCCGCGCGGCGATCGCCTGGTGGTGCTGCGCGAATCCTGCGACCAGCTCTTCGGCCTCGTGATCGCCCTCGGCGACGTGGTGGAGACGATCCCGCGCGCGCGGCGCGACGCGGCGCTCCAGGAGGAGCTCGCGGCCGCCCTCGGCGACGCGATCGACGTCGTGACCGCGCTGGCCACTGGCGTGCTCGACGAGCGGGACCGGCCCGGCCCCGCGATCATCCAGCGCGGGGCGCGCATGCGCGGATTGCTCGACGCCCGCGGGGCGTCGCTGGGTCCCACGGAGCGCGCGCAGTACGAACACGCGGCGCTCGTGGTCGAGCGCATGGAGCAGTTCGCGGCCGTGGCCTCGGCGGTGCTCTCCCGCATGGGCTCCGCGCAGCCCGCGCTCCCCGATCCCAGCAGCCTCTCCGTGGCGGAGGAGGGAGACGAGCGCGGCTCCCTGCTCGCGCCGCTCGCCGCGGTGCTCGACCACGACTCCCTGGTCCTGCGCTACGCCCTCCGCGTCGGGATCGTGACCGCGCTGGCGGTGTGGCTCACCGGACAGTTCGCCATCCCGCACGGGTACTGGGTCACCATCACCGCCGTGGTGATCCTCCAGCCGTACAGCGGCGCGACGACGGTGAAGGCGATGCAGCGGCTGCTCGGCACGGTGCTCGGCGGCATCCTCACCGCCGCCCTCGGCGCCGCGCTGCACGACCCACGGTGGATCCTCGTGCTCTCCTTCCTCTTCGCGGGGATCTGCGTCGCGGTGCTCCCCATCAACTACGCGCTCTTCTCGATGTTCCTCACCCCCACCTTCGTGCTGCTGGCGGAAGTGGGCACCGGCGACTGGCACCTCGCCGAGGTGCGCGTGCTGAACACCCTGCTCGGCGCGTCGCTCGCGCTCCTCGGCTCGCGGCTGCTCTGGCCCCGCCCGGAGTGGAGCCGCTTCCCCACCTACGCCGCCGCGGTGCTCCGGGAGAACGCGGACTTCCTCCGCATCGTCGCGCGGGACTTCGGCGACCGGGGCGAGGCCGCCACGGCGCGGATGCGGGCGGGACGCCGCCGCGCGGGGCTCGCGGCCATCAACGCGGAGGAATCGTTCCAGCGGCTGATGGGCGAGCACCGGGGCGGCGCCGAGGGGCTGGCCCCCCTCCTCACCTTCCTCACGTACGCGCGACGGTTCGGCGCCTCGATCGCGGCACTGGCGACGAGCCGGCACGCGGTGGATGCCGGCACCGCGGGAGTGCTCGAGGGATTCACCGCGCGGACCACGACGGCGCTGGAGCGCGGCGCACGCCAGCTCGAGGCGCACGACGTGGAGCTGCGGCTCACGGCGGAGCATCCGACGGGGGTGCGCCCCGCCGCGCCCGCCGCGCCCGCGGGGGCCCCGCCCGGTCCCTCCGTGCGCACCCCGTCGGCCGCGTCGGTCGTGGCGCCAGCGCTCGAGACGGGCGACCTGGTGGTGCGCGCCCGCCTGGAGCGGCTGGAGCGCCAGCTCGCGCTGCTGCTCGACAGCGCGCGGGCGATTGCGGAGGGCTGAGCGCGCGGTGGGGGCAGCCGCACGAGCGGCCACGAGCGTGCGCACTGTGCGGCGCGTACACCCTTTCCCGACTGCATCAATCCGCGCCGCGCGTATCGTGGAGGCAACTCCCGCTCGAAGGAAGGAGGCCGGCGATGCGTACCCGTTCCATCGTGATGGTCCTGCTCGCGGGCAGCGTCGCCTGCGGACGTTCCCCCGCTCCCGCGACGAACGCCGCGGAGGAGGGGTCGGCGCCGGCGGTGACGCAGGCCCAGCTCTCGATGTTCGCTCCCCTCCCGGCCCGGATGGTCGCCGGCGAGGCGCCCGCCGAGCCGATGGTGGCGCTCGGCCGCGCGCTCTACTACGAGAACATCCTCTCCGAGAACCACGACGTCTCGTGCAACTCCTGCCACCCGCTCAATGCCTACGGGGCCGACGGCCGCGCGCTGAGCGTCGGCGACCGCGGGCAGCTGGGTGGCCGCAACGCGCCCACGGTGTACAACGCCGCCGGCCACATCGCGCAGTTCTGGGATGGTCGCGCGAAGGACGTGGAGGCGCAGGCGAAGGGACCGATCCTCAACCCCGCCGAGATGGCGATGAGCGACTCGGCCGAGGTGCTTGCGCACCTGCGGGCGTCACCGGCCTACCGCGCGGCCTTCCGCGAGGCGTTTCCCGGTGCGTCGCAGCCGGTCACCTACGACAACGTGGGACGGGCCATCGGGGCGTTCGAGCGCGGGCTGGTCACGCCGTCGCGCTGGGATCGCTACCTGACGGGCGACAGCACCGCGCTCGACGCCCGTGAGCGGCGCGGGCTCGCGACGTTCGTGGCCGCCGGCTGCGTGGGGTGCCACAACGGGGCCTACGTGGGCGGGCAGTCGTACCAGAAGCTCGGGCTGCGCACCGCGTGGTCGCCCACCGCCGACAGCGGGCGCTTCGCCGTGACGAAGAGTCCCGCCGACGTGCGCGTGTTCAAGGTGGCGGCGCTGCGCAACGTGGAGAAGACGGGTCCCTATTTCCACGACGGCTCGGTGGCGTCGCTCCGCACCGCGGTGCAGCTGATGGCGAAGCACCAGCTCGGGCGCGACCTCGGCGACCGCGACGTGGACGAAATCCTCGCGTGGCTCGGCGCCCTCACCGGCGAGCTGCCGACGGCGTACATCGCCTATCCGCAGAAGCCCGCGCAGCCGGCACCTGCGCGCCCGGCCGCTGCGAACTGACGATTAATCGGACTGAGCGGATCGAGCGGAAACGTCGACGAGAACGACAGGAAGCAAGCCTGGAACGCATGAAAAGAATCCACCTTGGCGACGCGGAGTGCCGCGTCGCCAGGGTCGATTCCCTGCATTCTCTTCATTCGCTTCATGGATGTTGCGGCCGTTGACGGTGCGGCTTGCAGGTCCTGGTGTTTCCGCTCGACCCGCTCCATCCGCTCGATCGTCAGTTCCGATGCCGCGGCGCGCCGACCCTGGACGGCACGCGCGAAGCGCTCAGGACAACCCGTAGCTCCCCCCCTCCTCGTCGATCCCCATGCGCTCGGCGGCGGGCGCCTTCGGGAGGCCGGGCATCGTCATGATGTCGCCGCACTGCGCCACCACGAAGCCCGCCCCCGCCGCCGGGTAGACCTCGTTCACCGTGAGGCGGAACCCGGTGGGGCGACCGAGCCGCTTGGGATCGTCGGTGAGGGAGAACTGCGTCTTCGCCATGCACACCGGCACGTCGCGCATGCCGATCGACTCCAGGTGGTCGATGCTTCGCGCGGCGGCGGCGGAGAAGTCGGCGCCGTCGCCGCCGTAGGCCTTGCGCACGATCGTCTCGATCTTCTCGCGCAGCGGCAGGTGCAGGTCGTAGAGGGGGCGATAGGTGGGCGTGGGGCCCTCGAGGAGGGTGAGCAGCTCGCGGGCGAGCGCTTCCCCTCCCTCCCCGCCCCGCTCCCACACGTCGCTCAGCGCCAGCGGCACGCCGAGCCTCGACGCCGCGTCGGCCACCAGCTGGTGCTCCGCGTCGGTGTCGCGCAGGTGGCGGTTGAGGGCGACCACCACCGGCACGCCGAAGCGACGCAGGTTCTCCACGTGGTGCTCAAGGTTCGGCAGCCCGCGGGCGAGCGCGTCGAGGTCCTCCTCGCCGAGCGCCGTCTTCGCCGCGCCGCCGTGGTACTTGAGCGAGCGCACCGTGCACACCAGCACCGCCGCCGCCGGCGAGAGCCCGCCGAAGCGGCTCTTGATGTCGAAGAACTTCTCCGCCCCCAGGTCGGAGCCGAACCCCGCCTCGGTCACCACCACGTCGGCGAGGGCGAGCGCCGTCTTCGTCGCCATGAGCGAGTTGCAGCCGTGGGCGATGTTGGCGAAGGGGCCGCAGTGCGCGAGCACCGGGCCCCCTTCGAGCGTCTGCACCAGGTTCGGGCGGAGCGCGTCCTTCAGCAGGAGGGACATCGCCCCGGTCACCCCGAGGTCGCCCGCGCGCACCGGCGCCTTCCCCGCCGTGGAGCCGATGATGATGCGCGAGATCCGCTCCTCGAGGTCGGCGCGGCTCGTCGCCAGCGCGACGACGGCCATGATCTCGCTCGCGGGCACGATGACCCAGCGTTCCTCGCGCGGCACCCCGCCCGTCGCGCCCCCGAGCCCCACGATCACCTTGCGCAGCGCGCGGTCGTTCATGTCGATCGTGCGCGGCCAGGTGATGCGCCGCGGATCCACACCGAGCGCGTTCCCCTGGAAGATGTGGTTGTCCAGCATCGCGGAGAGCAGCGCGTGCGCGGAGGCGATCGCATGGAAGTCGCCGGTGAAATGGAGGTTCAGGTCCTCCATCGGCACCACCTGCGCGTACCCGCCCCCGGCCGCGCCCCCCTTCACCCCGAACACCGGCCCGAGGCTCGGCTCGCGGATGCAGACCACCGCGTTCGTCCCCAGCCGGCGCAGCGCCTGGCCGAGCCCCACCATCGTGGTGCTCTTCCCCTCGCCCACCGGGGTGGAGTTGATCGAGGAGACCAGCACCAGCTTCCCGCGCGCGGGGCGCTGCGCGAGCTC
>DASWVQ010000206.1:0-7724 GCA_036401195.1 Gemmatimonadaceae bacterium | reverse complement strand
CGAGGTGTGGCGCCGCTACACGGCGGCGGGCGCGCCGGAGGTGGCCGCCGCCCTCGCGTCGGCACGGGGGGCGCAGCCCGCGTGGGCGGCCCGCCCCCTCCGCGAGCGCGTCGCCATCCTCGAGCGCTTCCGCCGCCTGCTCTACGAGGCCCGGCAGGAGATGGCGGGGATCGTGGTGCGGGAGAACGGCAAGGCCACGGTGGAAGGGCTGGGCGAGGTGATGCTCGTGCTCGACCTGTGCGCGTTCTATGGAAAGGCCGCCCCGCGCGAGCTGGCGCCCCGCACCTTCCGGTCGGCGAGTCTGGCGATGTTCCGCAAGCAGATCACCATCGCGCAGGAGCCGGTGGGGGTGATGGGAGTGATCGCCCCCTGGAACTACCCGCTGATGCTCGCCGCCGGGCACGTGCTTCCCGCCCTGGTGGCGGGGAACGCGGTGCTCCTCAAGCCCTCGGAGCTCACCCCCACCACCGCGGTGCGGATGGTGGAGCTGCTGCACGCGGCGGGGGTGCCGCGCGAGGTGCTGCACGTCCTCCCCGGTGCCGGCGCCGCCGGCGCGGCGCTCGTGGCGAGCGGGGTGGACAAGGTGTTCTTCACGGGGAGCGAGGCGACGGGGCGCCTCGTGTCGGCCGAGTGCGGGCGACGCATGATCCCCTGCGTGCTGGAGCTGGGCGGGAGCGATCCCGCCATCGTGCTCGAGGACGCGCCCCTCGACGTGGCCGCCGACGGGATCGTCTTCGGCCGCTTCTACAACGCGGGCCAGACCTGCGTGGCGCCGAAGCGCGTGTTCGTGGTGGACGCGGTGCACGACGCGTTCGTGCGCGAGGTGAGCGCGCGGGTGAACGCCCTCTCGGTGGGCGCCGCCACGAGCGGCGCGGAGGTGGGGCCGCTCATCCACCCCACCCAGGTCGCGGCGCTCGCGGTGCAGTACGACGACGCGCTCGCCCGCGGCGCGCAGGTGGCGGCGCGGAGCCCCGTGCAGAAGGACGAGCCGGGCTACTTCCCCCCCACGGTGCTCACCGGCGTCACCGAGGACATGAAGGTGCTGCGCGAGGAGACCTTCGGCCCCGTGCTCCCGATCGTGCGCGTGCGCGACGCCGACGACGCGGTGCGTCGCGCCAACGCCTCCACCTTCGGGCTGAGCGCGAGCATCTGGACGCGTGACCGGCGCCGTGGCGTGGCGATCGCGCACCGGCTGCAGGCGGGCTCGGTGATGCTGAACGACGTCCTGCTCGCCGCCGGGATCGCGGAGGTGCCGCACGGGGGGGTGAAGTCGAGCGGGATGGGACGCTCGCACGGCGTCGCCGGGCTGCTCGAGTGCGTGCAGAGCAAGGCGATCATCACCGAGCGCTTCCCCGGCATTCGGCAGCTCTGGTGGTATCGCTATACTCCCGACCTGGCGCGGGGGTTCGACGCCTTCCTGCGGCTCGCCCACGGCCGCTCCCCCGCCGACCGCCTGGCCGGCCTGGTCGGCGTGCGCCGGCTCCTCCGGAGGAAATGAACGTGATCGACACGATGTACCTGCTGGGCGCATTCTCGCGCGCGGTGCGCGTCGCGGTGCTCGTCGTCGCGATCGCGGCGCTCGTCGTCGCCGTGGCGGCGTGGGCGGTGCAGGCACGGCGGATCAGCCCCTTCGGCCGCCTCGCGCGCACCATCCGGCGCGTCACCGACCCGCTGCTCGCCCCCCTGGAGAAGCGCCTCGTGCGCTCGGGGCGGCGCGTCGCGAACGCCCCCTGGTGGCTGCTGGGGGGAGTGGTGGTGGGCGGGCTGCTGCTCATCGCCCTGGTGGACTTCGTGATCGAGCAGGTGCTGGCGACCATGTCGGCCGCCAGCGCGGGGCCGCGCGCGGTGCTCGTGCTCCTCGTGATCTGGACCTTCGCGGTGCTCCGCTTCGCCCTGCTCGTGCGGGTGCTCTCGAGCTGGATCCCGGTGTCGCCCCTCAACCCGGTGATCCGGGTGGCCCGCCGCCTCACCGAGTGGATGCTGCACCCGCTGCGGTCGGTGATCCCGATGGTGGGGATGTTCGACCTCACCCCCCTGATCGCCTGGTTCCTGCTCGGCATCGTGCAGCGGGTGGTGGTGTCGCTGATCGCCTGAGCGGGAGCTGCCTCGCGCCGGACAGACGGGGATCATGATGAGGGGGTACGAGCTGTACCTTCTGATCGCTCCTCGGCGATCTGCAATCCCATGCGCAGGGCGTTTTGGGTGAGAAAACTGGAAAAGATCCAAAACGCTGCTTCCCTCCCTGGCATTCACGATTCCAATCCCCGGGGCCGGGAATTGTGGTTGAAAGAGGAGCGGTCAGCAGGTCCAGTTGGTACCCCCTCATCACCACCCTCGTCTGGCCGGCGCGGGGAGGCACGAATGCCCTCGAGGGGACGCGGTCTTTTCGTCGTTTTCCTGTTCTCCCACCCGAACGGTCCGGCGCAACCGACGCAAACACCGCCCAGCCCGCTTCGAGAGTGACCTGCGACACGGCGCCCACGGTGCCGTGCATCACATGTGAGGAAAAACGGCTGGCGACGAACGTGGCGAGCGACTAGAATCGCAATCGATGTCTTCGATCCTCCTCATCGGCACCGACACCGCCCTGCTCGAAGGGCTGGCGCAGTCCCTCGTCACCGCGGGGCACCAGCCGCAGGTCGCGGGCTCCCTCGCCGAGGCCGCCGACCTGGCCGCCCGCGAGACCCCGCTCATCACCATCGCGGACCGCACCCTGCTCGCCGACGACAGCGCCGCGGCGATGGGGATCCCGCGCCTCGCGGGCGGCGCCCTGGTGCTCTACCGCAAGGTGGGCGACGCGGAGGTCACCCTCGCGCCGGCGCTCCAGCGGAGCGTACTCGCGGAGCTCACCCTCCCCCTCGAGCGGATGCGCCTCCTCGCGCTCGTGCAGTCGGTGGAGGGGCGCGCCTTCGCGACGGGGCGGGCGGCGAGGCGGCACACCCCCCAGCCACCCTCCCCGCACTGACCCCGCGCCGCGGGGCGCGCCGCCTTCCTGTGCTTGCCCGCCCCGCCCCCGCGCCTTAGGATTCAGGGACAACCGTAGTTCGTGGCGATTTACGGCAACTTGCGGCCACGTTAAACAACTCGCTAAAGCGCCGCCCAATCGGTCCGGCGCGTTTGCGTCGGGCCGCTTTCGTTTTTCCCGGGTCCCTGATGTCCGCCAAGCTCCCCCTCGATCCGCATCCGTACCTCCAGGCGCTCCGCGACCGCGTGCTCGTGTACGACGGCGCGATGGGCACGAACATCCAGCGCCACGCGCCCACCGCCGAAGACTACGGCGGCAAGGCCCTCGAGGGGTGCAACGACCACCTGGTGCTCACGCGGCCGGACATCATCCAGTCCATCCACGAGAGCTTCCTCGCCGTGGGGTGCGACGTGGTGGAGACCTGCACCTTCCAGTCGACCCCGCGCCGCCTCGAGGAGTGGGGGATCGGCGACAAGGTGCGCGAGATCAATGTGAACGCCGCCCGGCTGGCGCGGGCGGCGTGCGACAAGTTCGCCACCCCCGACCGCCCCCGCTTCGTCGCCGGCTCGATCGGCCCCACGGGGATGCTCCCCTCCAGCAGCGACCCCGCCCTCTCCGCGATCACCTTCGCCGAGCTCTCGGACAACTACTACGCGCAGGCGAAGTACCTGGTGGAAGGCGGGGTCGACGTGCTCCTCGTGGAGACGGCGCAGGACATCCTCGAGGTGAAGGCGGCGATCGCGGGCTTCGAGCGCCTCTTCGAGGAGCTGGGCCGCCGCATCCCCATCCAGGCGCAGGTCACGCTCGACACGAGCGGCCGCATGCTCCTCGGCACCGACGTCGCCAGCGCCATGGTCACCCTCGAGGCGATCGCGGTGGACGTGCTGGGGCTCAACTGCTCCACCGGCCCGGAGCACATGCGCGAGCCGGTGCGCTTCCTCACCGCCAACGCGGCGCACCCCATCTCGGTGATCCCCAATGCGGGGCTCCCCATCAACACCGGCGTGGGGGAGGCGGTGTACCCGCTCGAGCCCGAGCCGATGGCGACGATGCTCGCCGAGTTCGTGGCGGAGTTCGGGGTGCGCATCGTGGGAGGCTGCTGCGGCACCCGCCCCGAGCACCTCGAGGCGATCGTGCGCGCCGTGCGGGCCGTGCCGGCGGCGTCGCGCCCGGCCCAGGTGCACGTGGTGCCCGGCAGCGCGCGCGGCTCGCGCGTGCCGCAGGTGTCGAGCGCGATGCGCGCCGCCACCATCCGCCAGGAGCCCGCCCCGCTGCTGGTGGGGGAGCGGGTGAATGCGCAGGGGTCGCGCAAGGTGAAGCGCCTCCTCCTGGCCGACGACTACGAGGGGCTCCTCGAGGTGGCGCGCGACCAGCTCGACAGCGGCGCGCACGTGCTCGACGTGTGCGTCGCCCTCACCGAGCGCGCCGACGAGCAGGACCAGATGGCGCGCACGGTGAAGCTGCTCTCGATGTCGGTGGAGCCCCCGCTGATGATCGATTCCACGGAGGCGCCGGTGATCGCCCGCGCCCTGGAGCACATCCCGGGGCGCGCCATCATCAACTCCATCAACATGGAGAACGGCCGCAAGCGCATCGACGAGGTGGTGCCGATCGCGAAGCGGCATGGCGCCGCCCTCGTGGCCCTCACCATCGACCCGGCGGGGATGGCGAAGACGCGCGAGCGGAAGCTCGAGGTGGCGCGCGCCATCCACGACATCGTGGTGGACGAGTACGGCCTCTCCCCCGCCGACCTGCTCTTCGACGCCCTCACCTTCACCCTCGCCACCGGCGACGCCGAGTGGATCGAGAGCGCGAAGGAGACGATCGAGGGGATCCGGCTCATCAAGCGGGAGCTGCCGGGGGTGCACACCATCCTCGGCGTCTCCAACGTGAGCTTCGGCCTCGCCGCCGACGCGCGGCACGTGCTCAACTCGGTGTTCCTGCACCACTGCGTGGAGACGGGGCTCGACGCCGCGATCGTGAACCCGGCGCACGTGCGGCCGTACGCCGAGATCTCGGCGGAGGAGCGGGCGCTGGCCGACGACCTGGTCTTCAACCGCCGCCCCGACGCCCTGCAGCGCTTCATCGAGCGCTACGCGGTGACCGACGCGGCGGCGACCGCCCGCGCGGAGAAGGCCGACCCCTTCGAGGGGCTCACCCCCGACCAGCGCGTGCACACCATGGTGGTGCACCGCAAGAAGGAGGGGATCGAGGAGGCCCTCGACGCCGCCGGCGTGCGCGGGCAGCCGGTGCGCGTGCTCAACGAGGTGCTGCTCCCGGCGATGAAGGAGGTGGGGGACAAGTTCGGCTCGGGAGAGCTGATCCTCCCCTTCGTGCTGCAATCCGCCGAGGTGATGAAGCGCGCGGTGAAGCACCTGGAGCAGTTCCTGGAGCGCGCGGAGGGGTACACGAAGGGCAAGGTGGTGCTGGCGACGGTGTACGGCGACGTGCACGACATCGGCAAGTCGCTGGTGAACACGATCCTCTCCAACAACGGCTACACCGTGTACGACCTCGGGAAGCAGGTGCCGGTGAACACGATCATCGAGAAGGCGCAGGAGGTGGGCGCCGACGCGATCGGGCTCTCCGCGCTGCTGGTGTCCACCTCGAAGCAGATGCCCCTCTGCGTGCAGGAGCTCGACCGGCGCGGGCTGGAGATCCCGGTGATGATCGGCGGGGCGGCGATCAACCGCCGCTTCGGCCGCCGCGCGCTGTTCGTGGACGGGGAGCGCGCCTACGCGCCCGGCGTCTTCTACTGCAAGGACGCCTTCGAGGGGCTGGAGACGATGGACCGCCTCCAGGATCCCGCGGGGCGCGCCGCCTTCCAGCAGCAGCTGCTCGACGACGCGCGCAACGACGTGTTCCTCCGCACCGCCGTGGGGAAGGACCAGGCGCGGGGCACCGACGCGGGGCAGAAGAGCGACGTCACGCAGGACCACGCCGTGCCCACGCCCCCCTTCTGGGGAACGCGCGTGCTCGACGCGATCCCGATCGACGAGGTGTTCGACGTGCTCGACCTGGATGAGCTCTTCCGCCTCCAGTGGGGGGGACGCGGCTCCGGCCCCGAGTACGACACCGCGGTGCGCGAGACCTTCCAGCCCACCCTGGCCCGGCTGAAGCGCGAGGCGGTGGAGGGGGGATGGATCCGCCCGCAGGCGGTGTACGGTTACTTCCCCACGCAGTCGAGCGGCAACGACCTGGTCGTGTACGACCCGGCGGCCTACGCGAAGGACGCGACGCTCAGCGAGGTCGCGCGCTTCCACTTCCCGCGCCAGGAAGGCCGCGAGCGGCTCTGCATCGCCGACTACTACCGGTCGGTGGAGTCGGGGGACGTGGACGTGGTGGCGCTGCAGGTGGTGACGGTGGGGCGCGAGGCGACCGAGCACTTCGAGCGGCTGCAGGGAGCGCACGAGTACACCGAGGCCTTCTTCGCCCACGGGCTGTCCGTGGAAACGGCGGAGGCGACCGCCGAGTGGCTGCACCGGCGCATCAAGGCGGAGCTGGGCGTCCCGGGCGGGCGCGGCAAGCGCTACTCGTGGGGGTACGGGGCCTGCCCCGACCTCGAGGACCACGCGGTGGTCTTCCAGCTCCTTCCCGAGGCGCGCACCGCGCTCGACATGGATCACACCGAGGCCTACCAGCTCCTCCCCGAGCAGTCCACGGCGGCGATCATCACGCACCACCCCGAGGCGCGGTACTACGCCGTGCGCGGCGCGGGGGAGTCGCCCGCCTTCGCCACGGCAGGAGCCGGCACATGAGCGCCCCCGCGGCGGCACCGGGGGGCACGGCGGCCCTCCTCGCGCGCTTCCTCGACCCGAACGAGATCGTCCTGGTGGACGGCGCGATGGGGACGATGCTCTACGCGAAGGGCGTCTTCATCAACCAGTGCTACGACCAGCTCAACGTGACGTCGCCGGAGCTGGTACGCAGCGTGCACCGCGCCTACGTCCGCGCCGGCGCCGAGGTGCTGGAGACCAACTCCTTCGGCGCGAACCGGCTCAAGCTGGCGCAGTACGGGCTGGAGGGGCAGGTGCAGGAGCTCAACCGCCGCGCGGCCGAGCTGGCGCGCGAGAGCGCGGGCGAGGGCGTCCTCGTGGCCGGCGCGGTGGGCCCGCTCGGCGTGCGGCTGGAGCCCTACGGCCCCACCGCCACCGACGAGGCGCGCGCGATCTTCCGCGAGCAGATGGCGGCGCTGCGTGCCGGCGGGGCGGACCTGTTCCTCCTCGAGACCTTCGCCGACCTCCACGAGCTGCAGCAGGCGATCGCCGCCGCCCGCGAGGTGGATCCCGCCGTGCCGGTGGTGGCCCAGGTGACGATCGGGGCCGACCTGCTCACCCCCTTCGGCGCGACGCCGGAGGACGTGGCGCGCGCGCTGGACCGCTGGGGGGCCGACGTGATCGGCGTCAACTGCTCGGTGGGGCCCCAGGCCATCCTCGAGGCGATCGAGCGGATGGCGCCGGTGACGCATCGCAAGCTGAGCGCGATGCCCAACGCCGGGATGCCGCGCGACATCGGCGGGCGGCGCATGTACATGGCCAGCACCGAGTACATGGGCACGTACGCGCGCCACCTCGCCCAGGGGGGCGCGAAGGTGATCGGCGGGTGCTGCGGCACCACGCCGGAGCACATCAAGTCCATGGCGGAGGGGCTGCGCGCCTTCCGCGCCGAGCGGCGCCCCGTGAGCCTCGCCGCGCAGCAGCGCGCGGAGCCCACGTCGCCCGCGTCGCCGGGGCGCGAATCGCCGGCGGGGGGCGTGCCG
>DASWVQ010000205.1:0-26290 GCA_036401195.1 Gemmatimonadaceae bacterium | reverse complement strand
GCGCCGCCGGCATCGCGCCCCGCCTCGGCGAGGGCGGCGTCGAGCTCCTCGACCCGGCGGCGCATCCCCTGCGCGTCGTCCTCGAGCCGCCGGGCGAGGGCGGGGAGCTCGCGCACCTGGCGCTGCACCGGCTCGGGGAGGGCGGCGAAGAGGTCGTCCACCGCGCCGCCCAGGGCGAGCTCGGTGGGGCGGGGGATCGCGGCGGGGGCGGGGAGGGTGCGGACGTGGTCCATCCCCGCGGGCCCGATCCCCTCCACCCAGCGTCGCGCCATGCCGCTCTCCCAGAATTTCCGCTTCAGGCGCGCGAACAGCGATTCGGGGGAGAGGCGGCGTCCCGGCACCACCATCCCCGCCACGCCGAAGACGATGCCGAAGCCGAGGGCGATGTTGCTCACCAGCCGCAGCGAGATGGGGAGCCAGGCCACCTTGGCGGTGCCGAGCAGCGCCGCGGTGCCGATCGCGGCCACCGACACGCCGAACAACCCGTACGCCGCCCACCGGATGATGCGCCCGAGGATCGGGGGCGTCCACTGGTTGGCGACGACGCGCTCCTCGCGCCGCTGCTCCAGGTCGAGGCGGATCACCTGCCGCAGGTCGTCGAGGGTGTAGCCCGCGTCGAGCACGCGGCGCGTCTCGGTGGCGCGCACCAGCAGGTGGAACACCCAGGGGGCGAGCATGAAGCCCACCACCCACGGGTCGGGCGCCTTCATCGCCGCGACCTTCGTCACGATGTCGATGGCGAAGACGCCGGACCACATCGCGTACAACGGCTTGATCGCCTCGCCGCGGGTGAGCCACACGCGCAGCGGCGCCGGCACCTCGCGCCGCGCCGGCGTGGCCACGGTGAGCAGCTCCGCCAGCGCCTCCCCGCTCGCCGGGCGCGCGGCGGGATCCTTCGCGAGGCACTGGTCGATCGCGGCGCCGAGCTGCCGCGGCACCGCCGGCACCAGCTCGGCGAGCGGGGGCGCCGGCTGCGTGAGCTGCTTCGCCATCAGCGCGTGCGCGCTCGGCGCGTCGAAGGGGAGCGATCCCGAGAGGGCGAAGAAGCCCACGATCCCCAGCGCATACAGGTCGCTCCGCCCGTCGAGCGATTCCCCCGCCGCCTGCTCGGGGCTCATGTAGTGCGCGGTGCCGATCACCCGCCCCTCGCCCGTGATCGCGGGGCTCGCCGCCACCTGGGCGATGCCGAAGTCGGTCACCAGCGAGCGCCCCGACCCCGCCTCGATGAGGATGTTGTCGGGCTTCACGTCGCGGTGCACCACCCCCTGCGCGTGCGCGTAGGCGAGCGCCCACGCCACCTCGCGCAGGATGCGCGCGCCCTCCGCGGCGGGGAGCGGGCCCTTGCGTCGCACCCGCTCGGTGAGCGTCTCCCCCGCCACGTACATCATCGCGAAGTAGACGTACGGCCCCGCCTCGCCCACGCGGAAGATCGGCACGATGTGCGGGTGCGACAGGCGCGCCGCGGTGCGCGCCTCGCGCAGGAAGCGCTCGCGCAGCTCGCCGCGCGCCGCCAGCATGGGCGGGAGCACCTTGATCGCCACCAGCCGGTCGAGCGCCACCTCGCGCGCGAGGTACACGATTCCCATCCCCCCGCGCCCCAGCTCCCGCTCCAGCGAGTACTGACCGGCGACGGCGTCCTGGAACTCGAGGAAGTCGCGATCGAGCGCGGCGCCCGTCACTTCGTCCATGCGAGATAATCGGCGGCGAGGTTTGCCAGCAGCCGCACCCCGGTGGGGAGCGCCGCCTCGTCGGCGAAGAACTTCGGCGAGTGGTTGCGCGCGACGGCCTTCAGGTCCTCCCCCGGCGGGGTGACGCCGAGAAAGAGGTACACGCCGGGGACCTTCTGCTGGTACCAGGCATAGTCCTCGGCGGTGGTGGTCACCTGCCCCGCGATCGTGCGGTCGCGCCCCGCGACCCGTTCCACGGTGGGGCGGATCTTCTCGGTGAGCGCGGGATCGTTGAAGGTCACCGGGTTCCCCGCGCCCTCGAAGCGCAGCGCCGCGGTCGCCCCGGAGGCGCCGGCGATCCCCTGCGCCATGCGGTCCATGCGCACCTTGATCGAGTCGCGCATCGAGGGATCGAACACGCGCACCGTGCCGGTCATCACCACGCTGTCCGGCACGATGTTGAACCGCACCCCGCCGTGGATGGTGCCCACGGTGACCACCGCGGGGCTGGTGGTGAGGTCGGCCTGGCGGCTCACGATCGTCTGGAAGCCGTTGATCACCTGGGAGGAAATGACGATCGGGTCCACGCCCCCCCAGGGCATCCCGCCGTGCGTCTGGCGCCCGAGCACCGTCATCCCCCATGTGTCGCTGCTCGCCATCAGCCCCGCGGGACGGAGCACCACGTCGTTCGTGCGGTAGCCGGCGAAGACGTGCAGCCCGAAGATCGCCCCCACCTTCGGGTCGTCGAGCGCCCCCTCGGCGATCATGCGCGGCGCGCCCCCGGTCTCGCCGGCGGGGACCCCCTCCTCGGCGGGCTGGAAGAGGAACACCACCGTGCCGGGGAGCTGCGCGCGCATCCCGCTCAGGACCTCGGCCACCCCCATCAGGATGGCGGTGTGCATGTCGTGCCCGCAGGCGTGCATCACCCCCACGTCCTGCCCGTTGTAGGTGCTGCGCACGGTGGACTTGAAGGGGAGGTCCACCTGCTCCGCCACGGGGAGGGCGTCCATGTCGGCCCGCAGGGCGACCACGGGGCCCGGCTTCCCGCCGGTGAGCACCCCCACCACCCCGGTGCCCGCCAGGCGGCGCACGCGGATCCCGAGCTTCTCGAGGTGGGCGGCGACGATCCCGGAGGTCCGCGTCTCGCGGTTGGAAAGCTCGGGGTGCTGGTGGAAGTCGCGGCGCCACTCGACGACCCGGGGCATCACCGTCGCGGCCCGGCGGTCGATCTCGCGCTGGAGCGCCGTCGGCCCCTGCTGGGCGGCGAGGGGGGCGGGGAGGAGGGTGGCCGCGAAGAGGGCGGCGAGGGCGGGGAGGAGCGGGCGCATGAGTCTCGGGGAGGAGGCCCCGAGAGAATACCGCGCAGGGCCCGGTTTCGCACGGTCGTTCCTCGCGCGGAATGCCCGGGGCTCCATCCCCCGGCCAGACGGGTGATGATGAGGGGGAACGGGCTGCACCTGCTGATCGCTCCTCTGGCCACCCTCCCTCCGAGCTCCGCCGGCGGCACGGGGATGTGAATGCCATCGGGACGATCAGGGGTTCCAGCCCTTTCCCCCTCATCATCCCCCCGTCTGTCCGGCGCGCGTGACCGCGTTGGGCACCGGAAAATCGGTTAGATTTCGAGCTATGTCCTCAGCTGACACGTACTTCCGGAAGGGCTTCGGCCTCAAGGCCGAGGTGGAGGGGGAGCTGGCCGCCGACTACAGCGGCGAGCTCGTCGACTGGCTGCGCGCCAACGACTACACCCTCACCCTCGGCGACGTCACGGTGCGCCTGGCCCGGGAGTTCGGGTTCTGCTACGGGGTGGAGCGGGCGGTGGACTACGCCTACCAGACCCGCCGCAAGTTCCCGGAGCGGCGGATCTTCCTCGTGGGGGAGATCATCCACAACCCGCACGTGAACACCCGCCTCCGCGAGATGGGGGTGCAGATCCTCATCGCCGACGAGGGCAAGTTCGACTTCTCGATGGTGGGCGCGGACGACGTGGTGATCATCCCCGCCTTCGGGGTCACCATCCACGACTTCCAGGCGCTGCGCGAGAGCGGCTGCGTGCTCGTGGACACCACCTGCGGCTCGGTGCTCAACGTCTGGAAGCGGGTGGAGAACTACGCCCGCGACGGCTTCACCGCGCTGATCCACGGGAAGCACTACCACGAGGAGACGCGGGCGACGGCGTCGCAGGCGATGAAGCATCCCGAGGGACGGTACCTCGTGGTGCGCGACATGGGCGAGGCGCGCGTGGTGTGCGACTTCATCGAGGGCACGGTGTCGCGCGAGGAGTTCCTGGCCAAGTTCGCCGACCGCGCCTCGCCGGGCTTCGACCCGGCGCTGCACCTGCGCCGCATCGGCGTGGCCAACCAGACCACGATGCTGGCCAGCGAGTCGCTGGCGATCGCCGCCGAGGTGGGGGATGCGATCGCGCGCGCGCGCGGCCCCGGGGCGCGGGCGGCCGACTTCCGCTCCTTCGACACGATCTGCTCGGCGACCCAGGAGCGGCAGGACGCGGTGAAGGAGCTGCTGCGCGAGCCGATCGACGCGATGGTGGTGATCGGGGGGTACAACTCGAGCAACACGATCTCGCTGGCGATGCTCTGCGCCGAGCAGGTGCCCGCCTATCACGTGGAGTCGCCGGCCGCGGTGGACGACGGGCAGGGCGGGATCCGCTACCGGCTGCCCCAGAAGGCGCACGAGGAACGGGTGCAGGCGCACTGGCTCCCGGCGCAGGGGCCGGTGCGGATCGGGCTCACCGCGGGGGCGAGCACGCCGAACAGCAAGATCGGCGAGGCGGTGATGCGCATCTTCGCCATGCGCGGGCTCGACGCCGCCTCGGTGCTGCGCGCATGAGCGCGGGGGCGCCGCTGGAATTCGCGGAGTACATCGCCCTCGGCGACTCCCTCTCGCTCGACCTCTATCCCGCGCTCGACGCGGGACAGACCAACGTGGCGGTGGCGCTCGAGCGGGTGGAGCGCGCGGGGGAGACGGCCCCGCTGGGCGCCGCCTCGCTGCTCTATCGCAATGCCGAGGAGCAATGGCCCGACGACGCGGGGGAGGACCTCATCTCCCGCTATGCGGGGCTCGCCTTCACCAACCTCGCGACCGACGACGCGTCGATCGGCGACGTGTTCGGCGAGCAGCTCGGCGAGGTGGTGCCCTCCGATGCGCCGACGCTCTTCACCCTCACGGTGGGGAGCAACGACCTGTTCAGCGCCTTCACGCACCGCGGCACGAGCGCCATGCTCGACGCGATCGTGCGCGACGTGGCGGAGGCGTTCGGCCACCTGGTGCGGGCGATCCAGGCGACGCGGCCGCAGTCGCTGCTCGTGCTCTCCACCATCCCCGATCCCTCCGACCGCACCGGGCGGGTGGAGGGGGTGTTCGAGGGGGGACGCTACTCCCTCGGTGCGCTCGACAAGCTCAACGCGGCGATCCGCGAGCAGGCGTCGCGGCAGCCGGGGGCGGTGCTCGCCGACCTGTACCTGCATTTCCTGGGGCACGGGGCTTCGGTGGAGGAGAAGGATCGCTGGTTCTGGCGGCGATCGCCGCTGGAGCCGAACGCGGTGGGGGCCCGGGAGATCCGAAGGGTCTGGCTGGAGGCGGTGCGCGGGGCGGCGGGAGAGTAGGCGCGGCCACTGACGGCAACTGACGGCCGCCGGCTCTCGGCTCTCGGCTCTCGGCCCTCGGCTCTCGGCACGAATTCGGAAGCGGCGTGAGCGCCCTGCGGGCGCCACGCCGATTTTCTTTGTTTCCTTCAGGGCGTTCAGGACCGCTTCAGTACCATCGCGGCGCGGAGGTCCGCGCGCAACGTGGTTCGACGCGGATGACGCGGTGTCGGGATGGCAGTCCCACCGCCGTCGCGCCTCACCGAGCAAGAGTCAACGGCCAGGAATGTTGGAACGGCCTCGGGAGGCTCCGCACCGCCGGGCAGTTCACCAAGACGCCCGATCTCCAGGGGCATGAGATTCTCCCCGCCGCCGCATCGGGACCGCGTCATCCGCGAAATTCGCGTCATCCGCGACACACCCCATGGCGCGCGGAGCCCCGAAGAACCCCGCAGCACCCTGCCTGGCGGTTCACCCTCGATGCGGTCCGCGCGCTGAAGGGCCGCGAAGCGGCCCGGGCACCTTCCGATCCCGGAGCCGAGGGCCGAGCGCCGAGAGCCGGGAGCCGGCGGCCTTTCGTTGACGTTGACAGCGGCCGCCATCAGTTGGCGCCCCTCGCTCCCGCGTGGTAGCTTCGCCCCCAGAGGTGACCGCATGGAAGACACCTTCCGCACCCTGGACCGCCTGCGTCACACCGAGCCTCGCGTGGCGATGGTCACGCTGGTGGGCGCGCGCGACACGACGCCGCGGCATCCCGGCGCCAGGATGTTCGTGGGGGCCGGCGGGCGGCGGCTGGGGGAGTCGATCGGCGGGGCGATCGACGCGCGCGTGACCGCGGAGGCGGAGCAGGTGCTCGCCGCCGGGTCGCCCCGCCTGGTGACCATGCAGTTGAACGACGAGGAAGCCTGGGAGATCGGCTTCACCTGCGCCGGCACCGCGGAGCTGCTCGTGGAGCCGGTCACCTTCGGGGCGCCCGATCCGGTGAGCGACGCGTACGACCGCGCGCGCGACGAGCTGGCCGCGGGGCGCGCGGTGGTCGTCGTCGCCCCGCTCGACGGCCGGCGCGGCCGGCTGTTGCTCTACTCCAGCGGGAACACCGCGGGGACCCTCGGGGATCCGGCCACGGATGAAGCCGCGCGCGTGCACGCCATGGCGATGCTCGCCGTCGGCACGTCGCACGTGGCGCGGCTGGAGGTGGATTGCGCCGAGGTGCCCCTCTACTTCGAGCGGATCGCCCCGCCTCCCACCCTGGTGATCTTCGGCACCGGCGCGCTCGCGGAGGCGCTGCTGGCGATCGCGGGGCGCTTCGGGATGCGCGTGGTGGTGGTGGAGGGGCGCGAGCGCTTCGCGCGACGCGAGCTGCTGGCCGCGGCGAGCGAGGTGCTCTCCGGCCCGCCCGCGGAGGTGGCGAGCCGCCTCCCCCTCGGCCCGCACACCGCGGTGCTGCTCGTGTCGCACGACCATCGCCACGACCTGGGGGTCGTGCGCCAGCTGCTGCAGGGGCGCGCGGGGTACATCGCCACGCTGGGGAGCCGCCGTCGCGCGCAGGAGCTGCGCGAGCTGCTGCGCGCGGAGGGGTTCGGCGAGGCGCAGGTGCAGCGGCTGCGGATCCCCGCCGGCGTGGAAGCGGCGGTGCAGGGCGCGGCCCCCGTCGCGATGAGCGTGGTGTCGGAGATCGTCCGCGTGCTCCAGGGGCGCCCCGCCGACGGTGGCCGTCCCCGCCCCGGCGGGTGATATTCGGCGGATGCGAAATCCTCGTCGTCTCCTCGCGGCGCTCGCCGGCGTCGCACTGTCGGTCACGTCGCTCCCCCTCGGCGCCCAGTGGGCGGTGCAGCCCAGCGGGAGCACCGCGTCGCTGCGCGGCATCAGCGCGCCTTCCGATCGGGTGGCGTGGGCGAGCGGGTCGCGCGGCACGGTGCTCCGCACCACCGACGGCGGGGCCACCTGGGTGCCGCGCCCGGTGCCCGGCGCCGACTCGCTCGACTTCCGCGACGTGGAAGCGATCGACGCGCAGCGCGCCTGGGTGCTGAGCATCGGCAACGGCGACGCGTCGCGCATCTACGCCACCACCGACGGCGGCGCCACCTGGACGCTCCAGTTCCGGAACACCGACACGACGGCGTTCTACGACTGCATCACCTTCTGGAACCCGCGCCACGGGATCGCGATGAGCGACCCCGGCAACGGTCGCTTCCGCCTCGTGGAAACGCGCGACGGGAGCCGCTGGACGCCGGTGCCCGAGGCGCACGCCCCGGTGGCGGAGGCGGGGGAGGGCGGGTTCGCCGCGAGCGGCACCTGCCTCGTGGCGCGCCCCGACGGCGACGCGGCCGACGCGGAGGCGAAGCTGCTCTGGCTGGCCACGGGGGGCGGCGCGCGCGCGCGCGTGCTGCGCAGCCGCGACGGCGGGCACTCGTGGGCCGCGTCGGTCACGCCACTCCCCGCGGGGGCGTCGCCGAAGGGGGTGTTCGGGCTGGCGATGCGCGACCGGACGGTGGGCGTGGCGGTGGGTGGGAACTACGAGGCGCCCACCGACTCCACGTCGGTCGTTGCGCTCACCGGGGATGGTGGCGCCACCTGGGTGGCGCCGCGCGGGCGCCAGCCGGGAGGCTATCGCTCGGGTGTGGCGTACGTACCGGGGAGCGGCGGCCGCATGCTCGTGGCGGTGGGTACGTCGGGGAGCGACGTGTCGCGCGACGGGGGCGAGTCGTGGAGCGCGGGGGACGCCCTGTCGCTGAACGCGGTGGCCTTCGCCCCGGAGCATGCCGGCGCGGCCGGTGCGCCCGCGGGCTGGGCGGTGGGGCCGCGCGGCACGATCGCGAAGTGGGTGGGGCCGATCGCTCGAAGGGGGAAGGACTGATGCATCCGCGCATCGAGGAGGTGACGTCGCAGCTCGCGCTACGCCGCGCACAGCTCGAGGCGGTGCTCGCCGAGCTGCCGCGGGCGCGGTGGCGCGAGCGCCCCGCCGCCGGCGGGTGGACGATGGCGGAGCTGGTGGACCACCTGCGCGTGGTGGAGGACTCCTGCACGCGGGTGATCCGGAAGCTGATGCAGAAGATCCGCGACGAGGGACTCGGCGCGGAGCGGGAGACGAGTGCGCTGCTGCCGGTGCACGGCCCCGTGGCGATCATCCTGGATCGCGCGCGGAAGGTCGAGGCGCCCCCCTTCGTGGCGCCCGGTGAGGACCCCGACCCCGCGGCGGCGTACGACGGCCTCGTCGCCACGCGCCAGGCGCTACTGGCCACCCTGCACGAGGCCGACGGCATGGCCCTGAGCGCGGTCTCCCGCCCCCACCCGGCGGTGGGCCCGCTCGACGGCTACGGGTGGGCACTTTCTGTGGCCGAGCACGAGGCGCGGCACACCGAGCAGGCGCGGGAGATCATCGCCGGGCTCGGCTGACCACGACGAAGTCCGCGGCCCCGGGTTTGCCGCTCGGGGCCGCATGCACCAACTCGCCGCGATCGCACCGTTCGACGACGACGGCCTCCTCAACGTCGTCATCGAGACCCCCAAGGGGAGCCGCAACAAGTTCACCTTCGACCCCGAGGGGGGCTTCTTCCGCCTGGGCGGGGTGCTCCCCTCGGGGGCGGTCTTCCCGTACGACTTCGGGTTCGTCCCCGGCACCCTCGGCGAGGACGGCGACCCGCTCGACGTGCTGCTCCTCATGGACGAGCCGGCGTTCCCCGGCTGCGTGGTCACCTGCCGCCTCCTCGGCGCGATCGAGGCGGGGCAGCAGGGCGACGACGGCGGGATGGAGCGGAACGACCGGCTGGTCGCCGTGGCGGTGAAGTCGCACGTGCACGCCGAGCTCGAGTCGCTCGACGACCTCAGCGAGCGACTGATCGCGGAAATCGAGCATTTCTTCGAATCGTACAACGCCATGCGAGACCGGATCTTCGCCCCCGTCGGCCGCGCCGGCCCGGCCAGGGCGCGGCGCCTGGTGGAGGAGGGGGCCACCCGATGACCCGGCGTGTCGCCGCGATCCGCGACGGGATCGCGCGCGAGGCGCGCCCGCTGCGCGACGCCGCCGACCTCGACCCGCTGGTCGCGCTGGTCGGCGACGCGCGCTACGTCCTCCTCGGCGAGGCGTCGCACGGCACGTCGGAGTACTACACCTGGCGCGCCGAGCTGTCGAAGCGGCTGATCGCGGAGCATGGCTTCTCCTTCGTGGCGGTGGAGGGGGACTGGCCCGACTGCTACCGGGTGAACCGGTGGGTGCAGGGGTACCGCGACTCCGGCGAGAGCGCGGAGTCGGTGCTGCACGCCTTCGACCGCTGGCCCACCTGGATGTGGGCGAACCGCGAGGTGGAACGCTTCGCGCGCTGGATGCGCGCCCACAACGAGCACCTGCCCGCGGAGCGCCGCGCGGGCTTCTACGGGCTCGACGTGTACTCCCTCTGGGACTCGATCCGCGAGGTGACCGCGTACCTCGAGTCGCGCGACCCGGAGATGGCGCGGCAGGCGCGGCGCGCCTACGCCTGCTTCGATCCCTACTTCGAGAGCGAGCACGATTACGCCCGCGCCACCGCGCTGGTGCCCACGTCGTGCGAGGAAGAGGTGGTGGGCGTGCTGCGCGACCTGCGCCGCCGCGCGGCGGGCGAGGCCGGGCGCTTCGCCGGCGACGGGCACGAGTCGTACTTCGACGCGGAGCAGAACGCCCTCATCGCGAGGAACGCGGAGCTGTACTACCGCACCATGGTGCGCGGCGGGCCGCAGTCGTGGAACGTGCGCGACGACCACATGGTGCAGACCCTCGAGCGGCTGATGCGGCTGCACGGGCCCCTGGCGCGCGCGATCGTGTGGGAGCACAACACGCACGTGGGCGACGCGCGCTTCACCGACATGGCGCGGCAGGGGATGTTCAACGTGGGGCAGGTGGTGCGCGAGCGGCACGACCGGGAGGGGGTGGTGGTGGTGGGCTTCGGCTCGCACCGCGGCAGCGTGATCGCCGCGGAGGAATGGGGGATGCCCATGCAGCGCATGCCGGTCCCGGTGGCGCGTGCCGGGAGCTGGGAGGACGCCTGTCACGAGGCGGTGCACGGCGACTTCCTGCTCGTCTTCAACGGCGCCGACGACGGCGGGATCGCCGGCCTCGACGAGCCCTGGGACCATCGCGCCATCGGCGTGGTGTACGATCCCAGCCAGGAGCGATGGGGGAACTACGTCCCCACCCTCGTGCCGAGGCGCTACGACGCGTTCGCCTTCATCGACGAGAGCCACGCGTTGCGCCCGCTGCACATGGCCATCGACACCAGCGATCCCGAGCCGCCGGAGACGTATCCTTCCGGGATGTGAGCTTCCGGTGTCACCGGACGCGGGGGGCTTGCGCGCGCGAGTCCCCCACGCTGTTATACGGACCTCCCCACTTCACCCACCCACAGGAGCGCCCCATGCGCACCACGATCCTCGCCCTCGGCACCCTGCTCGTCACCGGCTCCGCCTGCGCCCAGAAGCCCGCCCCGCAGGCGAAGGAGGCCGACCCCACGCGCACCGTGACCGCCGCGGCGGCGACCCCCGCCGGCTGGACGGTCCGCCTCGACGACAAGGACACCGCCCGCTACAAGGTCACCGACACGCGCTTCGAGACGATGGGCGCGGGGCTCCACGTCACCTCCGGCCCGGCCGCCATCTACTACAAGGGCGACGTGAGGAATCTGGGCGCGCTGGGCGCCACCTTCGTGCAGATGGAGGCCCCGCGGCACCCCGAGGCGTACGGCCTCTTCTTCGGGGGGCGCGACCTGGCGGACCCGGCGAAGCAGACCTACGTCTACTTCATCGTGCGCGGCGACGGCCAGTACAACATCTCCCACCGGGCGGGCAGCGAGGTGCACCGCATCGTCCCCTGGACGGCGAGCGACGCGCTCAACAAGCAGGACGCTGCCGGCAAGGCGCGCAACGCGCTGAGCGTGACGGTGGGGGCGGACTCGGTGCGCTTCCTCGCGAACGGGAAGCAGGTGCACGCCATCTCGCGCCAGGAGATCACCAATGCCGACGGCGCCGCGGGGCTGCGCGTGAACCACAACCTGAACGTCCACGTCGACGGCTTCGCCGTCACGACGAAGTAGCTGGCGCGCCTAGCGCACCGTCGCGGGGATCGTCAGCTGCACCGTCTCTCCCGGCGTGACGGTCAGGTCGAAGCTCGTGGCGGTGCGCTGGGACCCGATCGGGTCCACCATGAACGAGAGGGTCGTCGCCCCGGAGATCATCCCGTGCGGGATCTCGAGCCGGGTGGTGGCGTTCGAGCTGACCTGCCCGATGCGCACCTTCTGCGCGCCGCGCACCACGTACACGGTCATGTCGAGCCAGCTCTGGTTGTTCACGCGCACGTACGTGCGCGCGATCGGCTGCGAGCGCGACGCGCCCTGCGTGCCGCTGCTGCAGGCGGGGAGGGTGGCCAGCGCGAGCCCCAGGCCGAGCGCCGCGAGGTGAACCGGGCGGCGGCTCACCGCCGCTTCCGCGCTCCGCCCCCCGCGCCCCCCTTGCCCTTCCCGCTCCCCCCGCCCTTGCCTCCCCGGCGGGGCGGACCCCCCCGCTTCGGTCGGGAACCGGCGGGGCGCGCCATCCGCTCCAGCTCCTCCGCGGGCTTCGCCAGCACGTCCTGCACGCAGGCGGCGAGGATCGCCTCCAGCGCCTCGATCCCGTCGTCGGTAGCTTCAAGGAAGAGGTCGTCGACGGCCGACTCCGCGCGCTCGAGCTGGCGAATGAGCGCCTGCGCGTGCGCCCGCGACGGCATCAGCCCGCATTCCTTCGGGGCGATCCGGTTGCCGCATGGCTTGTGGAGCACCAGGAAATGCCCCCCGCGTGCGGGCTGCACGTAGTAGGGGGACTTCATGGGCTGTCGCCTGCCTTCCGTGCGATAATCCTTCGCTTCCATTGGGATCGTCTGTATCTCCAAAAGAATAGACCGCTCTCCCTCGCATGCGCAACAGCCTCCCCTTCCGACTCCCGCGCGCCCTCGCGCGCCCCTGCCTCGCGACGGCGCTCTTCTCCCTCCTCGCGCTTCCCGCGCCGGCGCAGGAGCGGGCCAGCAGCGCGCCACCAACCGCGCCCCGCTCCGCGCGCCCCACCGCGTCCGCACCCACGCCGCCGCCCGTGCCGCGGGAGTTCCGCGGCGTGTGGGTGGCCGCCGTCGCCAACATCGACTGGCCCTCGCGCCCCGGCCTCTCCACCTGGGAGCAGCAGCGCGAGCTGCGGGCGATCCTCGACCGCGCCGCTGCGCTGCACCTGAACGCGGTGATCCTGCACGTGCGCCCCGCGGCCGACGCGCTCTATCCGTCGGCGCGCGAGCCCTGGTCGGAGTACCTCACCGGGCAGCAGGGAGTGGGGCCGGAGCCGGCGTGGGATCCCCTCGCCACCGCCGTGCGTGAGGCGCATGCGCGCGGGCTCGAGCTGCACGCGTGGTTCAACCCCTACCGCGCCATGCATCCCTCCGGGAAGACGAGCGACACCGCGCTCACGCACGTGAGCCGCGCGAGCCCCTCGCTCGTGCGCACCTACGGCACGCACCTGTGGATGGATCCGGGGGATCCCGCGGTGCGGCGCCAGAGCCTGGGCGTCGTGCTCGACGTGGTGCGCCGCTACGACGTGGACGGGGTGCACATCGACGACTACTTCTACCCGTACAAGGAGCGCGATGCCGCGGGGCAGGTGATCGACTTCCCCGACAGCGCGACGTACGCGCGCTACCGCGCCCGCGGCGGCACCCTCGGGCGCGACGACTGGCGCCGCCACAACGTGGACGAGTACGTGCGCGAGCTCTACGCCGGCGTGAAGGCGGCGAAGCCCTGGGTGCGCGTCGGCATCTCCCCCTTCGGCATCTGGCGCCCCGGCACCCCCGCCGACGTGAAGGGCTTCGACGCGTACCAGGAGATCTACGCCGACTCGCGAAAGTGGTTGCGCAACGGATGGCTGGACTACCTCGCCCCGCAGCTCTACTGGCCGGTCAACGCCGAGGGACAGCGCTTCACCTCCCTGCTCGGCTTCTGGACACGGGAGAACGTGCACCACCGCCACCTCTGGCCCGGCCTCTACACGAGCCGCTCCGCCGGGCTCGGGGGACGCGGGAGCTGGCCCACCGCGGAGGTGCTCGAGCAGGTGCGGCTCACGCGCGCCAACCCGGGATCCACGGGGAACATCCACTTCAGCATGAAGGGGCTGATGCCCGCGCCCGGGCAGCGGATCGTCGCGGGCGCGGGGCCGGAGCCCTGGCCCGACACCCTGGCCGCCCGCCTGCTCGCCGGCCCCTACGCCGAGGCGGCGCTGCCTCCCGCGTCGCCCTGGCTCGACCGCGCACCGGTCGCCACGCCGCGCGTGCGCTTCGCGCGCGACAGCGCCACCGGGGGCACCCGCGTCCACTTCGCCCCGCGCGGCGACGGAGTGGTCCGCTGGTGGACGGTGCAGTCGCTCGGCCCCGACGGCTGGGAGACGCTGATCCTCCCCGGCGACGCGCGCACGCACCTGGTCACGCGCCGCGCGGGCGACACGCCCCCGCGCGCGATCTGGGTGCGCGCGGTGGACCGCGTGGGGAAGGAGAGCCGGGCGGTGGTGCTCGAGCCGCGGCGACGCGGCAGCCGGTGGAGTGCCGAGCCGGAGGTCGCGCCATGAACGGCCTCGTCGCACTCAGTGCGGCGCTGGTCGCGGTGGCCAGCGCCGGGGCGCCGCGCCAGTACATCCGCGTGAACCAGGTGGGCTATCGCCCCGATGCCCCCAAGGTCGCGGTGCTGTGCGCCCTCGACTCGATCGCCCCGGTGGAGCTGCGCGTGACCGACGCCGCGGGACGCACCGTGCTCCGGCGGAAGGGAGTGGTGCCCACCGCCGGCTTCGGCCCCTGCGTGCAGGCGGTGCGGCTCGACTTCACCAGCGTGCGCCGCGAGGGGCGCTATCGCATCGCCGCGGGGGGCGCCGAGCCGGTGGAGGTGCGCATCGGCGCCGGCGTGTGGCGCGGCGGCGCCGACACCCTGCTCCAGTACATGCGCGAGCAGCGCTCGGGGTGGAACCCGTACTTCCGCGACTCGGTGCACCGGTACGACGGCATCGTCGTGGACGACCCGGACCCGCGCTTCATGCCGGTGAGCGGCGGCTGGGCCGACGCGAGCGATTACCTCCAGTACGTGACGACGTCGGCGACGGCCACCTATCACCTCCTCCTCGCGACCCGCGACCACCCGCGCGCCTTCGCCGACGCCTTCCAGGCGAAAGGCACCCCGGGGAGCAACGGCGTGGGCGACGCGCTCGACGAGGCGCGGCACGGGCTCCAGTGGCTGCTGCGCATGAACCCGAGCGACCACGAGCTGTTCAACCAGCTCGGCGACGATCGCGATCACCAGTGGCTCGACCTGCTCACTACCGATTCCTCCGATTATGGGTGGGGGAAGGGGAAGTACCGGCCCATCTATCCCTGCACCGGGAAGCCGCAGGGGCTGTTCAAGGGGAAGAACCGCTCGACGGGGGTCGCGTCGACCGCGGGGAAGTACGCCGCCGCGTACGCGCTCGCATCGCGCATGTACCGCGCGAGCGATCCCGCGCTCTCCGCCTACCTGGCGCGCAAGGCCGGCGTCGCCTACGAGATGGGGCGCGCGCGCCCCGGCGTCTGCCAGACCGCCCCCGGCACCTCCCCCTACTTCTACGAGGAGGAGAACTGGGTCGACGACATGGAGCTCGCCGCGGCGGAGATGCATGCGCTCACCGGGGAGCGCCGCTACCTGGACGAGGCGGTCGCCTACGCGAAGCAGGAGCCGGTCACGCCGTGGATGGGCGCGGACACCGCGAGGCACTACGAGTGGTACCCCTGGCACAACAACGGGCACTATGCGCTCTGGCGCACCGGCGACGCGGCGGCGAAGCGGCTGGCCGCGGAGTTCTACCGCCAGGGGATCGAGCGGGTGATCGCGCGCGCGGGGAACGGCTTCCGCATCGGAATCCCCTTCATCTGGTGCTCGAACAACCTGGTCACCTCCTTCGCCACGCAGGCGATGCTGTACCGGCGGATGACCGGCGACGAGCGCTATCGTGAGTACGAGCAGGCGGCGATCGACTGGCTCTTCGGGACCAACCCCTGGGGGGTCTCGATGGTGGTGGGCTACCCGCGTGGCGGGCGGTGGGCGCGCGACCCGCACTCCGTGATGTCCATGCGTTTCGGCCCCGAGTCCATCACCGGGGGGCTCCTCGACGGGCCGGTCTACCGGTCCATCTACTCGAACCTGAAGGGGATCCACCTGGCCCAGCCCGACGAGTTCGCCGAGCTGAACACCGGCCGGATGGTCTACCACGACGACCAGGGAGACTACTCCACCAACGAGCCCATCATGGATGGCACCGCCAGCCTGGCCTGGCTGCTCGCCGCCCTGGGGCGGGAGCCGGCGGGGGGGTGGTGAAACCCGGCGGGGCCCCGCCCCGAAAGGAATACCAACCCTCGAGGTGCCGTCCGCTGTCCAAGTGACAGGTGGGCGGCAACGACGGGTTGATGGGGTGGGTGGGGGTGCGCCTTGCACCGTCCCCTCCCCCGCCGCAATACTGAGCCAGGGGCGTCCCACCCCACCGGCACCCCACCGGGTGACGGGGACGACTTTCGAGGAGCGCGCATGATTCGCCTGCTGGAGTCCTCACATCCGGGAGAGGTCCCCTTCCTCACGGCCGTGGCCAGCGTCGCGGCCCACTCCCTGGTCATCCTCCTCGCGATCCAGGCCACCCGTGCGGTGGCGATCGAGGACTCGCGGGGGTGGGAGGCCGCGGAGAAGGTCATCTACCTCATCCCGCGCGACCGGGCGATCAGCCAGCGCCCGCAGGAGGCGCAGCTCCAGTGGCTCCCCCTCGGGATCCAGATGGCGTTCTCGGGGCCCTTCCAGGACGTACCCCTGGGCCGCAGCGAGCAGGGGCGCGCCGGGGATGCCGGGACGGGGGTGAGCGAGGGCACGGCGCCGCAGGACGCCCCCGCCCTCGCGGAGATGAACAGCGGCGACTCGGTGATGTCGGTGCTCGAGGTCGACTCGGCGGCGGTCCGCTATGCGTGGAGCGCCGCGCCCGCGTACCCCTCGGACATGCTCAAGGCGCACAAGGAGGGGGAGGTGGTGGCGCGCTACGTGGTGGACACCCTCGGCGTGGCCGACACCAGCACCTTCGAGGTGATGAGCTCCACCTCGCGCTCCTTCGTGAGCGCGGTGCGCGCCGCGCTCCCCGACATGCGCTTCAGCCCCGCGCTCTGGAACGGGCAGAAGGTGCGGCAGCTGGTGGAGCAGCGCTTCGCCTTCCGGATCACCGATGACCTGATCCGGCTCCAGGCGCAGCGGGACTCGATGGAGCGCGCGCGGCCGAAGACCTGAGTCTGTCATTCCGGGCGCAGCGAGGAAGCGTCTCGTCGCCCAGTAGTGGCCACTTCGTCGAGTCAGGACGACATCAACGGCCAACAGCCATTAAGAGCAAGGTCGCGAAGGAGCAAAGGTCGCCAGGGGCATTATCTCCCTGGCGACCTTCGCTCCTTCGCGACCTTGTCGTTCCCGGCGGTTCATCGTTGGAGTAGCGGTCACCCCCTCGAACCGCCTGCCCATCGAAACCGCGCCAGGTCGATCCGCCCCGTCGCGTTCACCACGACCCCCTCGCGCATGAGCCGGATCCGCTGCTCCGTCGCCGCGCCGCCCGCGTCGGAGAGCACGATCACCCCGCGCGCGTTCACCACGCGGTGCCAGGGGACGCGCGAGCCCTGCGGCAGCGCGGCGAGGGCGTAACCCACCTGGCGCGCCTGGCGGGCGAGTCCCGCCAGCTCGGCCACCTGGCCGTAGGTGGCCACGGTGCCGCGGGGGATGCGGCGGACGACGGCGTAGATCCGGGCCCGCGACGGGGCCACTACACCGGGCAAGAAGATTCCTCGCTGCGCTCGGAATGACAACGGGCGGTCACTCGACGAAGACCTCGGTGTGGCCGTCGGGGTGCCGGGTGGTGACGGCGCGCGCGATCGCGCGGGCGATCTTCATCCCGCCCGCCTCCGAGGGCTCGATGGGGTTGGCATAGTCGGCGGGGTCGCTGCACACCAGGCGCAGGTCGATCACCTCCACCGCGGCCTCGAAGGCGGCGCGGAGGATCGCGTCGTTGAAGGGCGACAGCGCCACCGATGCACGGCGCTGCGTCACCGCGTCGGGGAACTGGCCGCGGTAGATCGTGCAGAGCACGAGCGGGAGGCTGCGCGCCAGCACGCGGCCGAGCATCGCGCAGTAGTGCTGCTCGAACGCCGCCGCCGCCTGCGCCAGCGCGTCGAGCACCTCCCCCGACGACCGCACCGGCACGTCGAGCAGCCCGCTGTGCATCAGCGCGTCGTTCCCTCCCACGCTCACCACCAGGTGCGTGGCGTCCGCCGGCACGCGGCGGAGCTGCGCGCCCACGTCGCCGGTGGTCGCGCCGTCCACGGCGAGGAGCGACGCGCGCCACCCCGCCGGCAGGGTGGCGCGCAGCTGCTCGATCACGGCGGGGGCGCCGGGGACGTACGCCCCGTTGTCGAACACGGAATCGCCGAGCAGGACGACGTGGCCCGGCAGGCTCCCTCCCGGCATGCGCGGCTACGGCGCCGGGTGGTCGAGCTCCGCGATCGTCTTCGTGGACGGGGCGCGCTCCTTCTGGAGCCGCGCCGCCACCCGCTCCGCCTGCTCCATCACCCGCAGCACGTTGCGCCCCGCGAGCTGCTCGAGCTCCGCCTGCGTCCAGCCGCGGCGCGCCAGCTCGGCGAAGAGCGCCGGATAGGTGGACACGTCCTCGAGCCCGACGGGCGTGGTGGAGATGCCGTCGAAGTCGCCCCCGATCCCCACGTGGTCGATCCCCGCCACCCGCCGCACGTGCTCGATGTGGTCGGCCACGTCGGCGATCGTGGCGCGCGGCATCGGATGCGCGCGGCGGTACTCCTGGATCATCTGCCGCAGGCTGGCCTCGTCGGCGCCCTTCGCCACCGCCTCGGCGCGCGCCTTGTCCGCCGCCTCCTCCCACTCCAGCACCGCCTTCGCGGTGAAGCCCGGGACGAAGGGCACCATCACCACCCCGCCGTTCTTCGGCAGCCGCCGGAGGATCGAGTCGGGCACGTTGCGGGCGACGTCGACCACCGCGCGCGCGCCGGAGTGCGAGAAGATCACGGGGGCCTCGCTCACGTCGAGCGCATCGCTCATCGTCGCCGGCGACACGTGCGCCAGGTCCACGAGCATCCCGAGGCGGTTCATCTCGCGCACCACTTCCTTGCCGAAGGCGGTGAGCCCGCCGTGCTTCGCGCTGTCGAGCGCCGCGTCGGCCCAGTCGAGGGTCACGTTGTGCGTGAGCGTCATGTAGCGCGCGCCCAGCTCGCGGTAGGCGCGCAGCGCGCCGAGGGAGTTCTCGATCGCGTGCCCGCCCTCGAGCCCGAGCATCGAGGCGACCTTCCCCGCCCGGTGCGCGCGGCGCACGTCGGCCGCGGTCCAGGCGAAGGCGAGGTCCTTCGGGTACTTCGCGATCACGCGCTTCGCGATGTCGAACTGCTCGAGCTGCACGCGCGCGTAGCCGGAATCGCGGATCTCTCCGGGGATGTAGATCGACCAGAACTGTCCCCCCACCAGCCCCCGCCGGAGGCGCGGCAGGTCGGTGTGGCCGGGGGTCTGCTTCGTGAGGTCGTACGCCTCCACGTCCATCGGCGCCCCCTTCGCCTCGCGGATGGCCCAGGGGAGGTCGTTGTGCCCGTCGATGAGGGGCGCCGCGCGCAGGGCGCGCCGGGCCACCTGGAGGTCGCGGGCCGAGGGGGCGGGGGCGGTGCCCTGCGCACCGGCGGCCGAGGCGAGGACGGTCACGGCGAGGAGGGAGAGGGTCGCGCGGTTCGGAGACATCGGGCCGGGGAAGGAGGGAGTCGTCGGAAGCTGGCTTCGGGGGAGGGGATCGTCAACGTCGCGCGAGGGAACCATCAACAGATGGCCGCCGGCCCTCGGCCCTCGGCCCTCGCCGCTCGCTTCCGATTTCGTGCCGAGAGCCGAGAGCCGAGGGCCGAGGGCCGGCAGCCGTCAGTTGCAGTGGTCGTTGCCGTTGCCGTGCTGCCCCTCCCCCCTACATTCCCGCCCATCCCTCCTCCCTCCCGCATGCGCCCCTTCCTCCTCGCGATCCTCCTCGTGCCGGCGCTCGCCGGTGCCCAGGCCCCCGCCGCTTCCGCTCCCCCCGCCGCCCCCGCCCGGCGCGCCATCAAGGCCACCGACCTCTATCGCCTGAAGACCGTCGCCGACCCCCAGCGCTCCCCCGATGGCCGCTGGGTCGCCTACACCGTCACCTCCCTCGACTCGGCGAAGGACAAGTCCGACGCCGACGTGTGGATGACGAGTTGGGACGGCTCGGAAACGGTGCGGCTCACCTGGAGCCCGGAGTCGGAGGGCTCGCCGCGCTGGAGTCCCGACGGACGGTACCTCGCCTTCGTCTCGGGGCGGCAGGAGGGAAAGGGGGGGCAGCTCTGGCTCCTCGACCGGCGCGGCGGCGAGGCCCAACGCGTCACGCAGGTGAAGGGAGGCGTCTCCGGCTACGCCTGGGCGCCCGACGGGAAGCGCCTCGTCATCGGCATGGAGGAGGAGACCGACTCGCTCGCGCGGCGCGACACCGGGGAGAAGAAGACGCCGAAGCCGATCGTGGTCGATCGCTACGGCTTCAAGCGCGACGTCGCCGGCTACCTCGGCACGTCGCACACGCACCTGGGCATCTTCGACCTGGCCACGCGCAAGGTCGACACGCTGACCCGCGGCACCGCCGACGACGGGTCACCCGCGTGGTCGCCCGACGGGACGCGCATCGCCTTCGTGCGCAGCACGCCGGCGGAGCCGAAGGCGGCGGACCGGGGCGACCTGTACGTGATGGACGCCCGTGGGGGCGCGACCCCGGTGCGGCTCACCGATTACGAGGGGGGCGACGGGGGGCCCCTCGCCTGGAGTCCCGACGGCCGCACCATCGCCTTCCTTCGCGGCGACCTGCCGAAGTACTCGGCGTACACCCAGCCGCGGCTCGGCATCGTGGCGAGCGACGGCAGCGCGCCCGCGCGGCTGCTCGCCGAGTCGGTGGACCGCCCCCTCGGCGATCCCACCTTCACCGCCGACGGGCGCGCCCTCTACGCGACGATCACCGACGACCGCGAGCGGCACCTGGTGAAGGTGCGCGTGAGCGACGGGGCGGTGGAGCGCCTCACGAGCGGGGCGCGCGCGGTGATGGGGTACAGCGCCCCGCGGGGGGCGGCCGACGCGCGCATCGCCCTCCTCGCGAGCACCCCGGACCGGGCCCCGGAGGTGTTCGCCCTCGACAAGGGAGCGCTGCGGCAGCTCTCGCACCAGAACGACTCGCTCTTCTCGGTGCTCCAGCTGGGCGCCACGACCGGCCTCACCTCCCGCAGCGCCGACGGCACGGAGGTGCACGCGGTCGTGACCCGTCCCGCGGGCGCGGCGGCCGGCGTCGCGCTCCCCACCGTGCTGTACATCCACGGCGGCCCCAATGGCCAGGACCAGTTCGCGTTCAGCTTCGACCGCGAGCTGTTCGCGGCGAACGGCTTCGCGGTGCTGGCGGTGAACTACCGCGGCAGCAACGGGCGTGGGGTGGCCTATCAGCGCGCGATCTTCGCCGACTGGGGGAACAAGGAGGTGCAGGACCTCCTCGGCGCGGTGGACGAGGCGGTGCGGCAGGGGATCGCCGATTCCACGAAGCTCGTGATCGGCGGGTGGAGCTATGGCGGCATCCTCACCGACTACACGATCGCTACGACCACCCGCTTCAAAGCGGCGGTGAGCGGGGCGGGGAGCGCGCTCCAGCTCTCGATGTACGGCGCCGACCAGTACATCTCGCAGTACGAGTACGAGCTGGGGCACCCCTGGGAGCAGCGCGACCTCTGGATCCGGTTGTCGCGCCCCTTCTTCGAGGCGAACCGCATCCACACGCCCACGATGTTCATGGCGGGGGAGAAGGACTTCAACGTGCCCGCGATCGGGAGCGAGCAGATGTACCAGGCGCTGCGCGCCCTCGGCGTGCCGACCAGGCTGGTGATCTATCCCGGCCAGTTCCACGGGATCTCCATCCCCAGCTACCGGGTGGACCGGTACGAGCGATGGGTGGGATGGTACAACCAGCACTTGAAGAAATAGACGGTTACCCTGTCTACCACCCCGCCCCGCCACCTGTCCTCCATGGAGGACAAACCGGTGGAAGGGCGGGGTGGGTCGTATTCGTCATGTTCTTGACTGACAACGAGTTGACGAGTTTGTCACCGGCCGTGGTGACCTGGTGTTCGGTGCCGCAGAGATCACCGATCACCAACACCACGAGCCACACATGTCACGCCTCATCAACTCCCTCACTCGCGCGGCCGCCGCGTCGCTCCTCCTCGTGGCCGCGGCCTGCAGCGACACCGCCACCCCCGCCGGCCCCGGCAACGGGCCTGGGCAGGGCGACCCCAACGCCGTCGCCAGGGTCGAGCTCTCGGCCGACTCGATCGACGTGCTGGCCGCCGGGTGGGCGCAGATCCAGCCCGTGGTCCGCAACGCGCGCGGCCAGGAGCTGACCAGCCACCCGGTGTCGTGGAGCACCAGCGACAGCGCCATCGCCTTCGTCACCTCGTCGGGATCGATCGTCACCGGCGTCGCGGGGACCGCGACCCTCACCGCCAGCGCCGGCGGCAAGTCGGCCTCGGCGCGGGTGCGGGTGCTCCCGCTCACCGTCGCCCGCATCGAACCCTCGAAGCCGGTGCTCGCGATCGAGGCCGGGTTCTCCGAGTGGGTCTTCGTCACCCTCTTCGCGGCCGACGGCCGGCTGCTCGAGGACCGGCGTGTCACCTGGAGCTCGGGCGACTCCAGCATGGTGGTCGTCGCGAACGGGAAGGTGCGCGGGCTGCGCGCCGGCATCGCCAACGTGATCGCGGAGAGCGAGGGGAAGCGCGCGGTCATCCGCGTGGAGGTCGGGTACCCGAAGCTGTTCAAGAGCTACCGGCTCGCCATCTACGACCTCGTCGGCAACGGCACCCGCTGCTGGATGAGCGGGATCATCCTGCGCCTCGACGACAGCCACGGCCTGGTGGAGGGGATCGCGGAGCCCTCCTGGGACACCCAGGGGATGCACTCCGGCTGCGCCATCCTCGGCGGGGGCACGCCCCCCTTCAGCACCCCCGAGGCGCCCTTCGAGATCGACGGCGTGATCGACGGCCTCACCCTCAAGCTGTTCGGCGCGCCGCACTGGGAGTTCCGCGGCAACTTCCGCGGCAGCCGCGTGATCGACGGCGTGGTGATCTACCGCGAGGTCGTGAACGGCGAGGTGCGCGAGCGGAAGGGATCGTTCGAGCTGTTCGACGGCAAGGAAAACTGACTCCCGTGGACGGCCGCACCGAAGGAGTCCGTCCCGCCGGCCAGACGTAGACATGAAACGACTGAAACCCCTGAAAGAATGATCGCTCCACGGAGCACGGAGCCCCGCATGGGCGTGGAGCGATCAGCCCGTACCCTGTTTCAGTCCCTTCATGACCCCGTCTGTCCGGCGCGACGGAGATCGTGTCGCCGGCGCGCCGAGCGTCAGACCGCCGCCACCGCCTGGATCTCGATCACGCAACCCGCCCGCAGCTCCTTCACCGGCACGATCGCGCGGGCGGGGCGATGGGTCCCGAGCACGTTGCCGTAGGCGCGATTCACCTCGCCCCACAGCGCCAGGTCGGTCACGTACACGGTGACGGAGAGCAGCCTGGCGAGGCTGCTCCCCGCCGCCTCCAGCACCGCCTCCACGTTGCGCAGGGTGCGCTCGGCCTGGGCGGCCGCGTCGCCGCCGGTCGGCTCGCCGGTGGCCGGATCGAGGGGGAGCTGGCCGGCCACGTACACCACGCCGCCGTGCACGATTCCCTGCGCGTAGTGCCCCTTGGGCGTGGGGGCCTGCGACGTCTGCACCTCGCGGATCGCGCTCATCGGCGGCTCCGCACGATGTCCTCGGCCATGCGCAGCGCGGCGTAGGCGTTGACCACGCCGCCGGTGGAGGAGAGCGAGGAGAACAGCACGTGCTCGCCGCCGCCGGGGCGCAGCACCCGCACCTCGCCGCGCTTCGTGGCGGAAGCCAGGAGGATGCGCTTCACGTCGGCCGCGGTGAGCTCGGGGTAGTACGCCATGAGCAGCGCGGCGACGCCGGCGACCACGGGCGACGCCATGCTCGTCCCGCCGAGTCGCTGGTACCCGCCCCCCTGCACGGTGGACAGGATGTCCACGCCGGGGGCGAAGAGGTCCACCTGCGGGCCCCAGTTGGAGAAATCGGCGGCGAGGGAGTCGGCGGACTTCCACGAGGAGGCGCCCACCTCGATCCAGTTCTGCGCGCGCCCGCCGTCCAGGTAGGCCGGGGTGGGGAAGCTCGGGTGCTCCGCGGTGTTCTCCCCCTCGTTCCCCGCGGCGTGCACCATCAGCACCCCCTTGCTGTCGGCGTACTTTACCGCCGCGTCCACCGCCGCCTTCTGCGGGGAGTGCGCCTTGCCGAAGCTCATGTTGATGACCTGCGCGCCGTTGTCCACGGCGTAGCGGATCGCGTTGGCCACGTCCTTGTCGCGCTCGTCGCCGTCGGGCACGGTCCGCACCGCCATGATGCGCACCGCGGAGGTGGGGGCGACGCCGTCGATGCCGGTGCCGTTGCCGCGGGCGGCGGCGATGATCCCGGCCACGTGGGTGCCGTGGTCGGCGTCGGGCCCGGTGACGTCGGTGTTGCCGTAGCGCCGCTCGGCGGTGTTGCGGTAGTCGTCGCCCACGATGCCGCGCGGGTCGAAGTCCAGGTTGTAACCGTACTTCACCTGGGTCTCGAGCTGCTCGAGGCCGTCCTCGATGTCCTTCGGCGTGATCCCGTTGTTCGCGAGCTGGAGGTAGAAGGCCTTCGCCGACTGCTCCTGCGCGTTGCGGGGCTGCATGGCCCGCACCTTCTCCGTGGTGACGGAGTCGCCGAGGGCGCCGCGAAGGACCGGCATCGCCTGCGTGAGGGCGGCCGAGATGTAGCGCACCTGCTGGAGCTGCTGCTCCGCCTCGCCGCGCTTCTGGTCGAGCTCCGCGGAGAGGGTGGGGCACCGGGCCCGCTCCGCGGCGGTGAGCACCGTGTCGCCGCGCGCGGCGGGGCGCTTCGCGCAGCGGGCCACGAGCCGCGTGAGCTCGTAGGTGTCCTGGTGCACGTCACCCCCAGGGCCGCCGATGAAGTCCCAGCCGCGCACGTCGTCGGCGTAGCCGTTGCCGTCGTCGTCGGCGCGGTTGTTCGCGACTTCGCGCGGGTTGCTCCAGAGCACCGGGCGCAGGTCGGCGTGCGCGGTATCCACGCCGCCGTCGATCACGGCGACGACCACGGTGCGCTTCGGCGCCTTCCCCGCGAGCAGCTCGCGATAGGCGCGCTCCGTGGAGGTGCCGAGCACCCCATCGGCGTCGGGGTCGAGGAGCTGCCAGTTCCGCGCGGGACGCTCGGCCGCCGCGGCCGGCGTGGCGGGCGCGCTCCGCGCCGTATCCGCCGTGGGGACGGGGCTCGGGGCCGGCGTGGTGGAGACGGCCGGGGCGCAGGCCGCGAGGGCCGCGAACGCCAGGGTCGCGGGAGTCAGGACGTGCAGTCGCATCGAGCGGGCGGTGAGGGAAAGGGGCAACTCAGCCTTCAATCTCGTCTGGCAGGGTCGCGGTCGCGTGCATCGCGGCAGCTACCGCATCCACCGTACCCGGGGAAACCCATCCATGATCCGCGGCGTGGCGGGCGGCGTCGAGGGTGTCGGGGGTGGTGAGGAGGACCGCCCCGCTCCCGGAGAGCTCGTCCGCCAGGGCGGCGATCGCCGCCTGCCGGCTCGCGCGGCCGGTGACCTCGCGAATGTAAATGGCCCGTATGCGCCCGGGATGGGCCCGGACCACCTCCCGATAGATCTCCGGGTCTTCCTGTCCGCTGTCCCCCACCAGGATGAAGGGGAGGGCCGGATGGGCGGCGAGGATCTCCTCGATCAGCCGGAGCTTGTGCTGGCGATTCCCGAAGAGGGAGCGGTCCAGGTCCCAGTCGCGCAGGAGGACGGGGCCGGTGGGCACGCCGTGGATCCCGAGGAACTCGTCGAGCACCCCGTAGAGGTTCCACGGGCTGCTCGACACATAGAAGAGCGGGTTTCGCCCCTCGTCCGAGAGCCCCTCGTAGAAGGGCGCCACGCCGGGAAAGGGGAGGCGGGTGCGGGCGTTCTCGAGGAGGAGGAGCCGCGCCGCGTGGAGGAAACGGGTGACCTGGGACTGGATCACCGTGTCGTCGAGGTCGCTGATGATCCCGAAGCGCGCGTCGGCGCGGGGGACGAGCACGGGGACCTTCACGGGGGGCGCGGCCTCCTCGTGCTGGAGCTCGAGGTGCACGTCGTGCCAGCCCGCCCCGGGGCCGAGGGGGAGCTCGACCCAGCCGCGGAAGAAGCCCTCGTCGTCGGCCTCGAGCTCGTGCAGCACCTCACCGCAGCGGACGAGCACCTGGGCGTGGGGGAGGGGGTCGGCCTCGATGCGACGCCACACGTCGCGCAGGTTCCCCCACCCTCCGCGCTTCGGATCGGCGGGGGCCCAGGTCTCGTTGCGCAGCACGCGGCCGAGCAGGAGTGCGCGCCCGTCGCGCCCATGCCCGCGGTAGGGGGTGATCGCCCAGCGGGTCATGTGCGAGCCCGGGGGGCGGGCGCGCGGTGCGCCATCAACGGCTCAACCACCATGAAGCCAATGAAGGGCATGAAGGAATGCCGTCGCGTGGGGGCGGGGGCGTACCGCCGGAACATCCTGAACTGACGAGAAGCGGATCGAGCGGACGGAGCGGAACGGTCAACCGCGCATCCCCGGGGGTTCGCCCTTGCCGCTCGACCCGCTCGACCCGCTCGACCCGCTCGACCCGCTCCATCCGCTTCCTCGTCAGTGCCACCGGCCCGGGCGCGCGTGTTCCAGATGTACCAGGACCATTCCCTTCATTCCCTTCATTTGCTTCATGGTGGTTCCAGCCGTTGATGGCGCGACGGATCAGCGGGAGGGACCGCGACCGCGGCCGCCACCGCCGCCACCACCGCGGCGGCGACGGGAGCCGCCGCTG
>DASWVQ010000204.1:0-5496 GCA_036401195.1 Gemmatimonadaceae bacterium | reverse complement strand
GAGCGCGCCGCGAGGCTCTCGCGCCGGGCACGGCGCGCCTCGTCCATGGACTCGCGCAGCTCCTGGTTGGTGCGCTCCAGCTCCGTGGCCAGCGCCGATGCCTCGCGGAACTGCGCCTGCAGGCCGGCGTTCGACTCCTCGACGCGCAAGGCCATGGCGTTGAAGGCGTGGGCGAGCATCCCGAGCTCGTCGCCTCGCTCGACGCGCACGCGCTGGGCATAGTTCCCGGTCGCGAGTGCGCCGGCCGCGCGCGTGAGCTCGTCGATCGGCGCCGACACGTGCCGCCCCACCAGCCAGGCCCCGATCGCCCCGAGGACCACGCAGGCGGCGGCGGCCGCGAGGATCTCCCAGAGCAGCCGGCGCGCGGGGGCGATGGCGGCGGCCTGCGGCATCTGCACCCACGCGGTCCACGGCGTGCCCGGCACCTCCCGCGCGACGCCCATCTGCACCCGCCCCGCGCCGTCGGTGTACGACACCAGCCGATGCTCGGCCACGGGGGCCGGCGGCCCCTCTCGCTTCTGCACGAGGTCCGACCAGCTCGACCCGTCGAGGTTCCCGAGCCGCACCGCGATCTCCCGCCCGATCAACCCGGCGATGCGATCCACATTCTGCGCCTGCGAGAAGCTGCGCGCCTCGACCACGATCCCCACGATCGAGGAATCAGGCGCGAGCACCGGGACGCTCACGGTGTACCGCGTGCCCCCGCCCTCCGGCGAGAAGGGGCTGACCACGGCGGCCTTCCTGCCGGCCGCTGAGGTGGCGACCTGGGGACAGCGCGCGGCGATCCCCGAGGGGGATGCCTCGGTCGTCGCGATCAGGTGCCGGCAGTCCGCGGTCCAGAGGGCGCGGACGAATGGCGGGGAGCCGCCCGGTGGGACGGGACCGGGAGGTGCCATCAGCTCCCGGGCCCGGGCGACGGTGCGCGGCGTGGGCGCGCCGACCGCGGCAACCAGCTCGGGCTCAGCGGCGAGGGCGCCGAGGGTGAGGGCGACCTGGCGAGGCGAACCGGCGATGAGGCCGCCGAACTGTTCAGCGGCGCTGGCCAGCCGGTCGGTCGCGACGGTCAATACCGCATGCTTCACGCGGCGGTACGCGGTCCACCCGAGGGCCGCGAGCACCGCGAGAAGCAGCGCCGAGATGAGCAGCGGCAGCTTCCGGCCGATCGGTTGCCAGCTGGGGATGCGCAGGATCTTCGGGCGCTCGTGTGGGGGCCGAGGCCTGTGGGACAACCAGGACAGCGGGGCGCCGGCGGCGACCGAGCCTGGGCGGTGACCACTGTCCATGCGACGTTGGCCCCATCGCCACCGTCACGCAAGAGGGTCGCGCGGACCGGCGAGCCCCGATGTGTCCGCCGTCACCGACCCTTCGGCGCGGGCCGGGCGGGTTCGGGGAGGCGCCGCCGGAGGCTCAGGGCTCGGCGAGCGCCGCGAGCAGCCGCTCCGTGATCGCGGGCATGGCCGCGGCGATGCCGGGGGAAAGGGCGTCCCCGTGCCGCACGTCCCTCACGCCGACCAGCGCCCAGCGGATGTCGTCGCGATGCATCCCCGGGGTGACGCGCAGGAGGAGCTCCACCCCTTCCACGGGCGAGAGGCGGTGCGCGTGGGGGCGGGAGCTGCCGAGCAGGCGTGCCTCGTCGTGCGGCACCACCTGCACCTCGCCGGCATGCACGCCGAGGCAGGCGTCGACGAAGAGCACGCGGTCGCGCCCCTCGAACCAGGGAGCGAGCCGCAGCACGTCGGCGCCGCCGCAGAGCACCTCCACTTCGGGGGGGAGGCGGGAGTCCAGGGCGAGGGCCTCCGCCGCGCGGAACCCCACCCCGTCGTCGCCGGCCATCGGATTGCCGAGGCCGACGACGAGGATGGGCTTCGCGGGGACGCGGCTCGGCGAGCGCTCGCTCAGCCGTGCTGCACCAGGTGCACTGAACATGAGATGCAGGGGTCGTAGGCCCGCGCCACCAGCTCCAGCTTTCGCGTCAGCTCGAGAAGCGCCTTGCTCGGGCTCTGCTCCACGGTGTCGCGGAAGTGGCGTTCCATGCTGGCGGCATTGATCGCGGTGGGGGTGATCACGTCGGCGGCCACGACGCGCCCCGCCTCGTCGTACTCGTAGCTGTGCACGAGCAGCCCGCGCGGCGCCTCGGAGACCACCGTCGCGCGCCCCGCGCGCGGCTCCACGGGCAGCGGGGCCTCCTCGGCCATCCCCTCGCCGAGCAGCTCCCCCACGATCTCCAGCGCGCGCTCCAGGTCCATCACCAGCTCCACCACCTGGGCCCGGGTGTTGTCCATCGGGTTGCTCGAGGGAAGCACGAGCCCGAGCCGCGCGATCGCGTCGGTGCCCGCGGGGGACACCCGGCGGCGGTTCACCGTGAGCCGGGCCAGCGCCCCCACCATGATCGGCTCGCCGTCGAGGGTGCTGTGCTTCGCGTAGCCGTGCGCGACCCCGTGCTCGCTGGTGAGCCCCCGGTACTCGCTCGCCGCGAAGTGGCGCCGCCCGTTCGGCGACATCACCACGATGCGCTCGCCCGCGCCGAAGTAGCCGTACTCGCCGTGCATCTCCACCGCGGCGAAGGTGGTGTCGGATTCCACGAAGTCGTCCGCGGGGAGGGCGGACACGATGTCCACGGCGAGGAGGGCGTCCTCGCGCGCGCGACGCAACGCCTCGCGCAGCGTCGCGAGGTCCGATACGGATGGGAGGTGCCCCATCCCCCCCAGCACCGCGTTCACCGGGTGGATCGCGCGCCCGCCGATCACTTCCTGGATCTGGTTGCCGAGCCGCTTGAGGCGGAGCCCCGCCTTCACCGCGCTCGGGTGCGACGTGGCGAGGGCGGGCGCGCTCGGCGCGCCGAAGTAGTCGGGGAGCGCGAGGAGGAAGACGTGCAGCGCGTGGCTCTCGATGTTCTCCCCGCGGAAGAGGAGCTCGCGCAGGAGCCGTGTCTGCGCGCTCACGGTGATCCCGAAGGCCGCCTCGGTGGTGGCGAGCGAGGTGAGGGTGTGCGCCACCGAGCAGATGGCGCAGATGCGCGAGAGGATGGGGGCCACCTGCCCGTAGGGGTGCCCCCGGAGCAGCGCCTCCAGGAGCCGCGGCCCCTCCATGACGTCGAAGCGCACGTCGGTGACGGCGTCGCCCTCCATTTCCACGGTGATCCCGCCGTGGCCCTCGACCCGCGCGAGGTGCTCGACCAGGGTGATGGTGCTCATCTCAGTGCCTCCGGGCGGCGGCGACAGGGGCGAAGGTGCCGAGCCGCACGGCGATCTCCTCCGCGTCGTACCCCTTGGACAGGAACAGCGCCGTGGCCGAGGCCACGTTCGCGTCGGGCGTGGGACCGCGGCAGCCCACGCACGCCACCCCCTGCGAGGGGCAGCGCGCGGCGCAGCCGGCCATCGTGAGCGGCCCGCAGCAGAGCGCCCCGTCCTGCGTGAGCAGGCAGCGGTTCTCGCGGATGCGGCACTCCGTGCACACCGGGTACTTCGGGAGCTGTGGGAGGTTGCCCGCGAGCAGGGCGCTCAGCGCGGAGAGCAGCTCGCTCTTCTCGATCGGGCACCCCGGGATCTCCGCGTCCACCGTCACCACCTCGCGCAGCGGGCGCACGCCGGGGGCATCGTACCCCCCGGCGACGTCGCCGTACACCTCGTGCAGCAGCGCCGGCCGGGGCGTGGCCGACGGCATGCCCGGCACCCCGCCCCACATCGCGCAGGTCCCGATCGCCACGAGGATCGACGCGCGCTCCCGCACGCGGCGCAGCAGCGCCTCGTCGCGGCCGGTGACCACCGCGCCCTCCACGAACGCCACGTCGAGCCGGCACGCCTCGTCCGGGGCGCTCGCGGCCATCACGAAGTCGCGCAGGTCCACCAGCTCCACCAGGTCGAGCAGCTCGTCCTCGCAGTTGAGCAGCACCAGCTGGTCGCCGGCGCACCCCGTGAGGCCGAAGATGCCGACCATCGGTCGTGCGCTCCGGGGCGCCGTCCCCGGTGATGCGGGGGGCGCCAGGGGAAGGATGGCGGTCATATCATCTCCGGCAGGTTGATGGCGTCCCAGTAGGTGAAGATCGGCCCGTGGATGCACGTGTACTTGTACCCCACGCTGCAGTGCCCGCACTTCCCCACGCCGCACATCATCCGCCGCTCGAGCGACATGAGGATGCGGTCCTTCGAGAAGCCGAGCTGCAGCAGCCGGTCGAGCACGTGCCGGTACACCACCGGGGGGCCGCACACGGCCGCATACGTCGTCTCCGGGGTGATCTTCGCCCGGTCGAACAGCTCGGGGAGGCGGCACACCTCGCCGCGCCAGCTGCCGTCGGGATCGCCGTCCACCCCCAGCAGGCACCGCATGTCGTTCCGGTCCATGAGCGACACCAGCTCGTCGCGGAAGAGCATCCCCGCCGGGGTGCGCGCGCCGTACATGAGGGTGATCTCGCGGAAGCGCTCGCGCTGGTCGAGGGCGTACCAGAGGAGGGAGCGCAGGGGCGCCATCCCCAGCCCGCCGGCGATGATGAGCAGGTCGCCCCCGAACATCGCCTCCACCGGGAAGCCGTTCCCGTACGGGCCGCGCAGGGCGACCACGTCGTTCGTGCGCAGCCGGAAGAGGGCGCTGGTCACGCGCCCCACGCGCCGGATGCACAGCTCCAGCACCCCCGTGCGCGAGGGGGAGGAGGAGATCGAGATCGGCACCTCCCCCGCGCCGAGGACGCTCAGCATCACGAACTGCCCGGGACGATGCTGGAACCCCTCGGCGTGCGCCGGGTCGAGGAAGCGGACGGTGAAGAGGTGGTTGTCGTCCAGCATCTTCTCGATGCGGACGATGCGGGCGAGGAAGGGCTGGTAGGGATTCTTCGACCAGCCGAGGGCCGCGGGCGCGGCGCGATTGTCAGCAGCGTGCAGCGTCACGGGCTCCCCTGAGGCGGTCCACCACCTCGACGATGTTGATGCCGACGGGACAGGCGGGGATGCAGCGCCCGCAGCCCACGCAGCTCGGCCGCCCGTACTCGGCCACGAAGCCGCGCTGCTTGTGATAGAAGCGGAACTTGATCCGGTCGGCGCGCTGCTCGCGGAAGTTCTCCCCGCCGGCCACGAGGGCGTGGGTGTGGAAGACGCAGGAGTCCCAGCAGCGCTCGCGGGCGCCCGCGCAGCTCCCGAGCGTCACCTCGTCCCGCGCCTCGTAGCAGTAGCAGGTGGGGCAGACGACGGTGCAGCTCCCGCACGAGAGGCAGCGGTCCCCCAGCTCCTGCCAGAAGCCGCTGTCGTACTCCAGCTCGAAGATCTCGGGGAGGTCGCGGATCTCCACCTGGAGCTGGAAGGCCTGCTCCTTGGCGGTGGAGCGGCGCTTGTACTCGTCGATGTCGGCGGGAGTGACGGCGCGGAAGATCTCCTTCCCCGCGAGCACCATGTCGTCGCCGAGGGCGGTCCCCACCAGCACGAGGTAGTCGGCGCCGATGTCGTAGAGGAAGAGGTCGAAGCCGTGGTCCACGAAGTCGGCGCGCATGGAGCGGCAGAAGCAGTGCTC
>DASWVQ010000203.1:0-2311 GCA_036401195.1 Gemmatimonadaceae bacterium | reverse complement strand
CGCGCGCGACCGTTGCCCGCGCCGTTGGCGGCGCCGCCCGCGGCGCCGTTCGGGGTGCCATTGCCGTTGGTCGCCCGGCCGGCCGGACGCGCGGCCTTGCGGGCAGCGGCCTTGCGGCCGCGGGTATTGCGCTGGGAGGGGGTCTCGCCTTCCGGCGGGACGATCTCAGGACCTTCGCCGACGCCCACGGTCAGCTCCTGGTGACGAGGGGGGAGATGAAGACGAACCGGCGCGGCGGCCCCCCGTGTCCAGGCGGGGTCGTCACACGGTCCGATACAGATGTTCGTGCTTCACGATTCGTGCCGGGCTCATGGAATCCGGCGCTTGTCGAGCTCGCTTCCGCTGTACAGTCCAAGCGAGTGCTTTTCTGCAAAGGACAGGCCGCTGAGTCCGGGAACTCCCGACTTTCCGCCAAGTGTTTGTCGCCCTGACCCGGCCCCGTCGCGCCCGGCTCAAACGCACTCCGTTCCGTCGGCCGGAGGCGGAAGCACCGCCTCCATCGCGCCGCCCGGGGGAACCCGCTCCGTCGCGCCGGCGGACGTACCGAATCCATCGCGCCGGCCGGGGGACCCCGCTCCGTCACGCCGGCGGACCTACCGAATCCATCGCGCCGGCCGGGGGACCCGCTCCGTCACGCCGGCGGACGTACCGAATCCATCGCGCCGGCCGGGGGGGTTAGAAAACAGGAAAACAAGAAAACTCTCGTCCCTCGCGCCCAGTCGACATTCCTCCCGCCCAGGACAGTTCCGCGACCGGAATTGATGGAGGGCCATCAGCAGGTACAGCTGGTCCCCCCTCATCCTCACCTCGTCTGGCCGGTGGATGGAGACCCGATTGGGAGAGGAGCAATGGGTCCTTTCGCCCTTATCGTCGTTTTCTCACCCAACCGGCCGGCGCGAAGGAGCCGCCCCGCCCGGCCGGCGCGAAGGAGCCGCCCCAACCGGCCGGCGCGAAAGAGCCAGCCCCACCCGGCCGGCGCGAAGGAGCCAGCCCCGCCCGACCGGCGCGAAGAAGCCAGCCCCGCCCGCCCGGCGCGAGAGAGCCAGCTCGTCCAGGCGGCGCGACGGACGGGCTACTCCGCCCGCCCCACCACCACTCGCACCGGGATCCCCCCGTTCCGCGTCCGCAGCGCGTCGCGGAACTCGAGCCCCACCTGCCCCTCCAGCCGCTCCTCCGGCGAGAGGAGGGCGATCGTCCACCCGGGAAGCCGCTCCCGGGCCACCCGGCCGATCGCCGACCAGAGGTCGCGCACCCGGTCGCGATCCCCCACCCGCACGCCGTAGGGCGGGTTCGACACGAGCCATCCCGCGCCCCCCGCCAGCGCGGCAAGGTCGGTGTCGCCGGCGAGGGCGGAGAGGGCTCGCGCATCGAAGCGGATGTCCCCCTCCACTCCGGCCCGCACCGCGTTCGCCCGCGCCGCCACGATCGCCCCCTCGTCGCGGTCGGTGGCGACGATCGGCGCCGGCGCCCGCGGCAGTTCCGCCGCGCGTGCCTCCTCGCGCAGCGCCGCCCACCCGGCAGCATCGAAGCGCGGCCACCGCTCGAAGGCGAACGATCGCCCGAGCCCCGGCGCGATCCCCCGCGCCCGCAGCGCCCCCTCGATCGCGATCGTCCCCGAGCCGCACATCGGGTCGAGCAGGGGCGCCGACTCCTCCCACCCGCTCGCCACGAGCAGCGCCGCCGCCAGTGTCTCCCGCAGCGGGGCCTTGGCCACCGCCTGCCGCCAGCCGCGCATGTACAGCGGCGCCCCCGAGCTGTCGGCGCTGAGCAGGAGCTGGTCGTGGTCGAAGCGCGCGATGAAGAGCTGGGGCCCGGCGGCGCTTCCCTTGGCCCCGGCGGGAGCGGGGGCGACGCCGGCCGCGTCGTCCCCCTCGGGCTCCTCGGGCGCGTCCACCCAGGTGGTGCCCTTCACGGCCCGCGTCACCGCGCGTCCCAGCCGCTCCGCGACGGCGTCGGAGTGGTAGAGCTTCGACTTGCGGCAGGTGACGCGGAAGGCGACCGCGGTGCCCGGGGCCACGAAGCGCCCCCACTCCACCTTCGCCGCGAGCCGTTCCAGCTCCCAGAAGGTGGTCGCCCGGAAGCGCGCGGTGCGCACCAGCACGCGCGTCGCGAGCCGCGAGTGGAGGTTGGCGCGCATCACCGAGCGCAGGTCCCCCGTCCAGGCGACGCCTCCCGCGTCGGCACGCCCCGCGATGCCGAGCGCGCGAAGCTCGGCCTCGAGCAGGGACTCGAGCCCGGGCGCGGCGATCGCCCACGCCTCCACGTGGCCCGCGGGAAGCGCCGGGCCGCCCCCGGACGGCGCGCCCTTCCC
>DASWVQ010000202.1:0-4363 GCA_036401195.1 Gemmatimonadaceae bacterium | reverse complement strand
GCACGCGGTGGTGATAGCGGATCCTGTCGCCGAGCCAGTGCGCGTTCACCTCGGGGTGCTGGCGGAGCGCGGTGGCCACCGCCTTGAGGATCACGTCGTTGAACGACGCCTTGAACTCGTCGCCCATCTCCGCCATGGCGGAGCGCGCCTCGGCGACGCGCTCCATGTCGATCTCCGCCGTGAGGTAGAAGGTGGGGATCGGGCCGATGGACTCGGAGAGGCGCTTCGCGATCGTCTTGCGGATCTGGGTGAGCGACTGGTCCTCGAAGTCGGCGCCGGAGGCGGGGCGAGCGGCGGCTCCGGCGCTGCTGGCCGCTGGCCGCTGGCCGCTGGCCTGCGCCGACTCGATGTCCTTCTTCACGATGCGGCCGCCGGGGCCGGAGCCCTGAAGGGCGCCGAGGTCGACCCCCTTCTCGGCGGCGAGGCGACGGGCGAGGGGGGAGGAGCGCACGCGGCCGGACTGCGGACCGGCAACGGCGGCTCCCGGCTCTCGGCTCTCGGCGCTCGGCTCTCGGCTACCCCCAACGGGGGTGGGGGCGGAGGCGGGGGGCTGGGGCGCGGGGGCGGCGGCCTGCGTGAGCTCGGCGGCCGGCGCCTGCGCTGGTGGCGTTCCTGCGCTGGCGCCGGCCGCCATCTGGCCGCCGGCTTCCGCGATGATGGCGTCGATGTTCTCGTCGGCGCCGGCGATGATGCCGACGATCGAGCCGACCGGGCGCGATTCCCCCTCGGGAACGATGCGCTTGCGGAGCACGCCGTCGGCGCGCGCCACGAGCTCCATGATCGCCTTGTCGGTCTCGACTTCCGCGATGGGGTCGCCGGTCTTCACGGCGTCCCCCTCGTTCTTCGTCCACTTCACGAGGCGCCCCTCTTCCATCGTGGGGGAGAGCGCCTCCATGAACACCTTGGTCGCCATCGGGTCAGGCCTCCAGGTACATGACCTTCTTCACCGCGGCGATCGTCTTCGCCACGTCCGGCTTCGCCGCCTTCTCCAGGTTCTTCGCGTAGGGCATCGGCACGTCGGCCTGGTGCACGCGGACCACCGGGGCATCGAGGTCGTCGAAGCAGTCGCGCTGGATGTAGTCCACGATCTGGGCCCCCATCCCCGCGACCTCCCAGCCTTCCTCGAGGACGACGGCGCGGTTGGTCTTGCGCACCGAGGTCGTGATCGCGTCGCGGTCCATCGGGCGGACGGTGCGGAGGTCGACCACATCCACGGTGATCCCCTGCTTCGCCAGCTGGTCGGCGGCCTGCATGGCGACGAGGACCATCTTGCCGAAGGTGATGATCGAGCAGTCCGCGCCCTCGCGCTTGAGCTCCGCCTGCCCGATGGGGACGAGGAACTCCTCCTCTGGCACCTCGCCCTTGGTGTTGTAGAGCATCTCGCCCTCGAGGAACACCACCGGGTTGTCGTCGCGGATGGCGCTCTTGAGGAGCCCGTAGGCGTCGGCGGGGGTGCCGGGGGTGAGGACCTTGAGCCCCGGGATGTGCGCGAGCCACGACTCCCAGGCCTGCGAGTGCTGGGCGCTGAGCTGGAGGGCGGCGCCGTTGGGGCCGCGGAAGACCATCGGCATCTTGTACTGCCCGCCCGACATGTAGAGCATCTTCGCGGCGGCGTTCACCACCTGGTCGAGCGCGAGGAGGGCGAAGTTCCAGGTCATGAACTCGATGATGGGGCGGAGCCCCACCATGGCGGCGCCGACGCCCACGCCGGCGAAGCCGAGTTCCGTGATGGGCGTGTCGACCACGCGCATCTCGCCGAACTCCTGGAGCAGCCCCTTGGAGACCTTGTACGCGCCCTGGTAGACGGCGACTTCCTCGCCCATGATGAAGACGCGGTCGTCGCGCTGCATCTCCTCGCGGAGGGCACGATTGAGCGCGTCGCGATACGTGAGTACGGGCATGGGTCAGCTCACCGTGTCGACCAGGACGTCTTCGTACAGCGCCTCGAGCGGGGGCTCGGGGCTCTGGTCGGCGAAGTCCCAGGCATCCTGGACTTCGTGCTTGATCTCCTCGTCGAGCTTCGCGAGGGAGGCGTCGTCGATCTGGCCCTTCTCCGCCATCTGCATGCGGAGGAGCACGATCGGGTCGCGCTTCATGTGCTCGTCGAGCTCCGCCTTCGTGCGGTAGGTGCCGCTGACCGCGTCGCTCATCGAATGGCCCATGAAGCGGTAGGTGCGCACCTCGAGGAGCGTGGGGACCTGCTCCTTGCGGGCGCGCTCGAGCGCCTCCCCGAAGGCCTGGCGGACCTCGAACACGTCCTGCCCGTCGCACATGGCGCGGGGCATGTTGTACGCGGCGCCGCGCTCGTAGATGTCGTGGATCGCCGACGCGCGCTCGAGGGCGGTGCCCATGCCGTAGCGGTTGTTCTCGATCACGTACACCACGGGGAGCTTCCAGAGGCCGGCCATGTTGAGCGCCTCGTGGAAGGCGCCGGTGTTCACCACCGACTCGCCCATGAAGCAGACGCACACCTGGTCGCCGCCGCGGTACTTGATGGCGAAGCCGACCCCGGTCGCCACGGGCACGTGGCCGCCAACGATGCCGTGGCCGCCGAGGAAGTTGGTGTTGCTGTCGAAGAGGTGCATCGAGCCCCCCTTGCCGCGCGACACGCCGGTCTCGCGCCCGAACAGCTCCGCCATCACCCCGCGCGGCGACATGCCGCGGGCCAGCGCCTGCCCGTGGTCGCGGTAGGTGGTGATGACGTAGTCGTCCTCGCGCAGGAGGGAGAGGATCCCCGTGGAGACCGCCTCCTGGCCGATGTAGAGGTGGCAGAAGCCGCCGATCTTGCCCAGGGCGTAGGCCTCCGCACAGCGCTCCTCGAAGCGGCGCTGAAGGAGCATGGAACGGAGGAGCGCGAGGTTCAGCTCTCCGTCGGCGTCCTTGGAATTGTCGGTTTTCTTTTTCGCCATTGTTCGAACAAAAGGGGCGCGCGCCGGCCGGGGGATCCGGCCCGCGGCGTCGTTACGCCACGCCGGCCGCCTGGACCTGCTCCCAGGCGTGGTAGCTGGAGCGCACCAGGGGGGCGGACTCCACGTGACGGAAGCCCATCGCCATCCCCACCTCGTACAGGTGCCGGAATTCGTCGGGCGTGTAGTAGCGGTCGAGGGGCAGGTGCCCGTCGGAGGGACGGAGGTACTGGCCGAGGGTGAGGATGTCCACGTCCACGGCCCGCAGGTCCTGCATCACCAGCTTCACTTCCTCGATCGTCTCCCCGAGGCCGAGGATGATCCCGGTCTTGGTGGGGATGTGCGGCGCGAGCCGCTTGGCGGTGCGGAAGATGTTCATCACCCGCTCGTACCGCCCGCCGGGACGCGCGCGCTTGTAGAGGCGCGGCACCGTCTCGGTGTTGTGGTTGTAGATGTCCGGATTGGCCTCGAGCACCGCGGCGATGGCGGCCTCGTTCCCCTGGAAGTCGGGGACGAGCACCTCCACCGAGCAGGTGGGGATGCGCGCCTTCACCTGCCGGATCGTCTCGGCGAAGATGTACGCCCCGAAGTCCTTGAGGTCGTCGCGGTCCACCGAGGTGATGACCACGTGGCGGAGGCTCATCTCCGCGACCGCCTGGGCGACGCGCGCGGGCTCCTCGATGTCGTACTCGGGGGGGCGGCCGTGGCTCACGGCGCAGTAGCCGCAGTTCCGGGTGCAGACGTCGCCCAGGATCATGAAGGTGGCGGTGCCGTGCTCCCAGCACTCCCCCACGTTGGGGCAGTGCGCCTCCTCGCAGACGGTATGCAGGTTCATCTCCCGCATCATCTGCTTGAGGCGCAGGTAGTTGGGGCCCCCGGGGGCGCGGACCTTGAGCCAGGAGGGCTTGCGCTCGGGGAGGGGCTCGCGCCGCTTCCGCCCGATTATCTGATAGAGTTGGTCGGACATGGAACTGGTGAAGATACCCCCCTCGACCCGCGATATCTAGGCGAGCGTAACCGTTCCAGAGTTGTTTAGCCGGTTATTGAAGTCAGATCCTTCGCCTTCGGCTCAGGATGACTGCCGGGCCGGCACCGGAGCCGGATCCTTCCCCTTCGCTGCGCTCCGGGTCAGGATGACTGCCAGCCGCTGTGCTTAGGTCGGGGCGACGGCCGGGCCGGCGACCCGCCGGCCGGGTTGCCCTCCGCTCCCGGGGGACTGAAACTTCCGGGCCTACCGGGCGTAGGGATGCACGAACCTCGACACGAGACGCCGCCATGCTCCGCACCATCTTCATGACCGGGCTGTTCGCCCTGATCGGGCTGTTCCTGCTCCGGATCGCCTTCGGGATCCTGGGCGGGCTGTTCGGGATCGTCTTCGGCCTGCTGGGGCTCGCGATCAAGATCGCGATCATCGGGGCGATCGTGTACCTCGTCATCCGGATCTTCATGCCGGAGAC
>DASWVQ010000201.1:0-6596 GCA_036401195.1 Gemmatimonadaceae bacterium | reverse complement strand
CGCGCGGGCGCGGCGCCGGGGTCACGAGCGCCACCACTCGCTGCCAGGCCGACGCCGGGGCGGCCGGCGCCGTCGAGGCCGTCCGGCCGTGCGGCGAGGCGCCGCTCGGCCGCCCCTTGTCATCCTCGTAGATCGTCTTGTGGCAGCTGATGCACTGCTCGCCCTTCACCGTCCAGGTGTGCGCTTGGTGGCAGCTCTTGCACTCCGCCAGCTGCGCGGGGGCGATCCCCTTGTGGAAGGTGGACACGGTGTCCGGGCGCGCGTGGCAGCCGCTGTTCGTGCAGCTCTTGAACGCGTCGTCCGGCATGTCCTGCGTGTGGGGGTTGTGGCAGGAGCCACAGGTGCCCTTGTGCGGGTCCTTCTCCGGCTCGAACCCCGCGAGCTTGCTGCGCATCTCGTGGCAGGCCAGGCACTGGGCGCCCTTCGGCACGAGGAAGTTGTGCGTGGAGTCGCGCGAGATGTTCTCCGCCACCGGGGCGGTGAACTGGTGGCAGCCGGCGCAGTGCACCGCCACGTTCGCCATCTTCCCCATCTTCACTTCCAGCTTCTCGTGGCACTGCGACTGGCCGCAGGTCTTCGAGGCGGGCACGAAGTGGTGCACCTCGGCCCCGTGGCACTTGGTGCACTGCACGTTGCGCAGCGACGCCGAGTCGGAGGTGAGGTGGATGCGGTGCCCCGCGGTGGCGGAGATGCGCTGCCAGGTCTTCTGCGGGTCCTTCTGGATGTGGCACTTCGCGCAGATGTCGTTCGGCACCGGCGCGTGCTTCGGGATCTCGCTGGGCTTCTCGAAGACCCAGACGTACAGCTCCTTCATCTGCCCGAGGCGCGTCGTCTTGTGGCAGTCGTGGCACTGGAGCTTCACGTGCTCGCTCGACTGGAACTTGGCGAAGGCCGTGTTCATCACGTGGCAGGAGACGCAGAAGTCGTTCGCGTGCTCCATGTAGTGGTTGGCGGCGTACCCCCCGCCGGCGGCCGCGACCAGCGCGATCCCGCCGATGGTGATGAAGCCCACCCGCCAGCCGGCCTGCCCCCAGCGCGTGCGGAACCAGCCGAGCAGCAGCTCGCGCCGCGTCCAGAGGAGCAGCACGAGCACGAGGGCGACGAGGATGCCCCCGACCGCCGCCGCGAGCTGCACGGTGGTGGAGAGGTTGAACATCCAGCGCAGCGCCTGCGGGATGGATCCCTGCGGGAGCGGCGCGGTGATGGAGTCGGCGAGGTGCTGGACTCGCTCGAAGTGGAACTGCGAGCCCGAGTCCGGCGTCAGGCTGTCGAGCGTCTGGGGCAGGGCGGATCCCGTCAGCATCTGGCTGGGAGAGTTCACCGCGACTTGGGAAGGACCGCACCCGGCGCGTGCCGCGCACCATGCCGGGGCGGTGTGGAAACGCCGGGGGGCCCTGCGATCGAGCACCCCCGGCGTCCCATGGATCTACATCGTGCCACCCGAACCTCCCGCGCTCAGCGCAGGCGGGCCGGCTTCTGCAACTGGGCGGACAGGTCCACGGTCGATACCGACTTGATCGTGGGATAGTCCTTCTTGAGCTGCTCGATCGAGGTGCGGAGGAGCGTCTCGAGGAGGAAGGGGTTGTGGACCGAGGAGGCCATCCACATCCGCCCGTCGGCCAGCTGGCGGTTCCAGTCCGCGCCTTCCGCGGTGGTCCACTTGCCGTCCGTGCCGCTGAACTCCGACTTCGGGATCTGCGCCAGGAGGCGCTGGAGCTCGACGCGGAGCTGGCGGGTGCGGGTCGCCGAGGCGATCGCCGCCGACTTCGCGGCTTCCGGTGTCCCGTGGCAGCCACTGGTGGCGCAGGCGTTGAACCGCCGGCCCGTCAGGTACCCGGCCGCGGACACCGTATCGGTGGCGCAGTTCTGCTCCGTCGTCGGGTAGCCAGTGGCGTCCACGCAGGGGATGGCGATGAAGCGGTGGCCCACGGAGCTGATCTTGAACGCGCCCGTCGCCTTGTCGGTCACGTCGTAACGCTCCATGTGGCAGGTCGCGCACAGGCGCTTGTTGGCGCCCGGCCCGTGCGAGCCGTAAATCCGGGTCAGCGCGCTGTCCGCCGCCACGTTCGGCGGCCACCAGCCCGCTTCGCCCAGCACCATCGGACCTTCCGGCGAGTGCGGGCCGCGCGAGGCGACGGGATCGGGCTGGCCACGCTTGTGGTGGCAGTTCACGCAGAGGTTCTTGTCCGGGTCGGGATCGCTCACCGAGAGGCGGAGCTGGCCGTCGATGCGCTTCGCGTGCGGATCGTGGCAGACGCCGCAGACGATGCCAAGAGTGTCCTTGGCCATCGACTTTTCCTTGTAGTTCGCGGTGACGCCCATCGCGGCGAGCGCACCCTGGCCGGTGTGGCACCCCTGGCAGGAGGGGTTCGACCGCGGGTGCTCGGAGAGCTCCATCGTGCCGTGGTTCGACTGGGCCCACTCCGACACGAACGGGTTGTGCGTGCCGCGGTGGCACTCACCGCAACCGTCCGTGCGCGTGGAGTCGGCGAGCAGCGACGCGAGCGGCACGTTCCCCTTGGAGGGGCTGCTCACGTGGTTGAGGCCGGGGCCGTGGCAGGCCTCGCACTGCACATCCTGGTAGCGGGGGTCACCCGTGGCCACCCAGCCGGCGTCGCCCACGACGGCGTTGCCGAGGGCGTTCACCGAGTGGCAGCCCTCGCACGCCTTCGTGGCATGGCCGCTGGCCTGGAGGTCCTTCCACGCGGTCGCGTGCTTCGTGCCCTTCCAGTTCGCGCCGGCGCCCGCGTGGCAGTTCGCGCAGACCGTCTGCGTGTCGGCCTGGCGCGAGTAGCCCACGAATCCCTGGGCGGCGGTCGGCGGCGCGACCACCGCGTTCACGTCGCGGTACACCACCTTTTCGTCGACACAGGCGGTGGCCACGAAGACGCCGAGAAGCGCCACCGCCCACACCCGCATCGTCCCACTTGTCGCATGTCTCATGACGTTGTGCCCTCGTGGCGGCCCTGCACGCGTTGCGGCGGACCCACGGCTGAAGGACTGCTGGTTCACCACCTGCCCGGGGGACCCGGATCCGGCCCATCGCCGGTCGGAGAGCAGGCGGTCATAAGATCGATGCGATCGCGCCGTCCAGCAGTCCGGAGAGTGGAGAGTCTTTTGTACGACAATCCCTCCCCGGCGTCACGCCTCGCGCCGCTAGTTACCACCACAGGTCGCACTCGCGCCAGACGCCGGCGCCGCGGCCCCTCCCCTCCCCTCCAAAAGCCGAGTGATTTCCTCGAGCATCGCACGCCCCGAGTCGGCCGCGTACCACGCCTTCACATGCGGCCGGATCGAATCCTGACTCAACCCCTCGGCTTTCAGCGCCGCGATGCGGCCCTTCAACGCCTCGGGCTGCTCGATCCACACCCCCCGCACCTGCCACTTCGAATCCATGACGACCACCAGCGGCGTGGCCTGGCGGTCGCCGAGCGGGTATTTCGCGAGCAGGTCCGGGGCGTCGGCCTTGCGCAGGATCTTCAGGTCCACGTTGGGCGCGGCGTCGGCCAGCTGCGCGAGATAGGGCACGCTGTTCGCCGCGTCGGGGCACCAGTTCTCCGCGACGACGAGCAGGTGGTGCCGCCGCGGAATGGCGAGCACCCGCTTCTCGAAGGGCGTCACCGTCTCGCGTGCCCGGGCGTCGTTCCCGTCCCAGAGCGCGACCTTTGCGGTGTCCCCGCTCCGGAACTCGCGATAGTCGAAGGCCGCCTCGCGGAAGCGCTCCGGCATCGGGACCGCCTCGTGCCGGTGGCGCATCAGCCAGTGCGGCTTCTCCACCGCCACCCATCCCAGCGCCGATCCGGCGATCCCCACCGCGGCCACGACGCCCACCATCCAACTGCTCGCACGCATTCGATCCTCCCGGGGCCCCGCCCCTTCGTCTGGGAGCAGGGTAGGCGAGGGAGCAGGGGGGCGCAGTCGGATGCGGCGCTAGTTCGAGGTAGGGGAAATGCCCGGAAACGGGGGGGGGAGGGAGGGAGGCGGGGCCCGCCGGCAGCCAATGACAACTTCAACGGACGGCCGCCGGCGCTCGGCTCTCGGCGCTCGGCCCTCGGCTCCGGGATCGGAAGCGCGCCTGGGCCGCTTCGCGGCCCTTTAGCGCGCAGACCTCCTGAGGTTACCCGCCGGGGCGATCGAGCGCGCGCGCCCTCGCGCGCCGCTCGCTTCCGAATTCGTGCCGAGGCCTGACGCCTGAGGGCCGAGGCCCCCGCCCTCGCCGTTGCAGTTGGCCGTTGGTTGGGGAACGTCAACGACCGGCACTGGTCTCGGGACCGACAGCTAAGGGCGAGGGGCTTCGGGCTTCGGGCGTCGGCACGAAACCGGAAGCGCGCCTGGGCCGCTTCGCGGCCCTTTAGCGCGCAAACCGCATCGGGTGAACTTCGCCGGAAAAGGAAATCGGCGTGGCGCCCGCAGGGCGCTCACGCCGCTCCCGATTCCGTGCCGAGGGCCGAGGGCCGAGAGCCGAGGGCCGGCGGCCGTCCGTGGCCGTTCAGTTCACCAACGCCTGGTACACCAGCGACACCACCCGGTCCTGGATGTCACTCCGGCTCGGGAGCAACTGCTGGAGGAACACCACCACCATCCGCTCGCGCGGGTCCACCCAGTACGACGACCCGTAGGCCCCGCCCCAGCCGAAGCTCCCCACCGACCGCATCCCCCAGGTGCCCAGCCGTTCCACGAGCTGGAAGCCCAGCCCGAAGGCGAAATCGGTGGTATCGCGCGGGTCCACGTGATCGCTGGTCATCAGCGCCACGGACTGCGGCGCGAGCAGCCGCACGCCGTCGAGCTGGCCGCCGCGCCGCAGCGCCTCGAGGAAGCGCGCGTAGTCGCGCGCGGTGGACACGAGCCCCGCCCCCCCGGCGAAGTTGCGCCGCGGGCCTGCCAGGTAATGGCCCTGCCCCCGCGCGCCGTCGGGCGCGCGCACGGCCTTCCCGGTGCTGTCGCTCGCGTACACCGTCGTGAGCCGTGCCCCCTCGGGGGAAGGGACGAAGAACCAGCTGTCGCGCATCCCGAGCGGCACGGTGACCCGTTCCCGGATCACCTGGTCGAGCGGCTTCCCCGTCACGCGCTCGAGCACGCACCCGAGTACGTCGGTGCCGTAGCCGTACACGAAGCGCTCGCCCGGCTGCGCCACGAAGGGGAGCGACGCGAGCCGCTCCATCGTGGCGCACACCGGCTCGTCCTTGTCGGCGGTGTACCACCCGAATCCCGCCGCGGGGCCGAGTCCCTGCGCTTGGTACAGCGGGGCGACGAGGGCATCGGTGCCGTACGAGATCCCGGCGGTGTGCGTCATCAGGTCGCGGATCGTGATCGCGCGGCGCGCGCGGACGATGGCGCGGCCCGTGTCGGTGCGCACGGCGACGGTGGTGCGCGCGAACTGCGGGATGTAGCGCGAGACCGGATCCACGAGGCCGAGCCGCCCTTCTTCCACGAGCTGCATCGCGGCCACGGTGGTGAGCGCCTTGGTCTGCGAGGCGATGCGGAAGAGGGCGTCGGCGCGCATCGGCCGCCGCGCCTCCCGGTCGGCCCAGCCGACCGCCACCTCGTGCGCCACGCGCCCGTCGCGCAGGATGAGCAGGACCGCTCCCGGGACCTGCCCGTCGTCCACGTACCGTTGCAACGCCGAGTCGAGGCGCGCCAGCCGCGCGGGGGAGAACCGGAGCGCCGGCGAGGTCGCGACATCCGCGCCCATCCTGGCGGGGCCGGCCGCGGCACGCTGGGCACGCGCGGTGCCCCCCGCCGCGGCGAGCATCGCGAGCGCGAGGGGCAGGAGGGCCCGCCGCGCGCCGGGGAGCGCAGCCGCGGGACCGTGGGACGACGTGGCGCGAGCGGGCGCGCGGGAGGCACGAAGGATCAGGGGCATGGCAATGGCGTGGAGTCCGCGCGAAACTACTCCCTCGCGCGCCGGGTGTCGAGCGCGCGGCCCATCCAGGCACCGGCAACTCCGCACTCCCGCTCCGTGGCGCTCCCCGATCTCCCCTCCCGCCTCTCGTTCCGCACCGCCGGCCGCCGCGCCCGGGCGATCACCGCGGTGCAGGGCGCCCCGGCGTGGGGGGCCGGCGTTCGCGCCGCGATCGCGACCTTCGTCCCCCTCTTCGCCGCGCAGCTCTTGCACCTTCCCGCCGAGGCGGGGACCTGGCTCAGCCTCGCGGGCTTCAGCGGTGCGCTCGTGGACCGGGGCGGCGCCCCGTACCGCGTGCGCGCCCTCACCCTCGTCCTCTTCACCGGGCTCTCCGCGCTCGCGGTGATGGCGGGCGCCATCGCGCAGCAGTCCCTTCCCGTCGCCGTGGTCACCACGCTGCTCGTGGCCGTCGCCTGCTCGCTCGGGCGCGGCTGGGGGAACGTGGGCGCCTCGATCGGCGGTTCCCTGCTGAACAACTTCGTCATCGCCCTCGCCATCCCCGCCGAGCAGGGGCCCCTCGCGCGCGGGGGCTACATCGTGGCCGGTTCCGCCTGGGTGGCCGTGCTCGCGCTGGGGCTCTGGCCCCTGCGGCCCTACCGCCCGGCGCGGCTCGCCGTGTCGGCCTGCTACCGGGCGCTGGGCGACTTTGCCGCCGCGGTGCGCGACGCGGTCGCTCCCGGCGCGGCACCGGGGG
>DASWVQ010000200.1:0-1857 GCA_036401195.1 Gemmatimonadaceae bacterium | reverse complement strand
CACCCCCGAGAAGTCGCAGTACCCCACCTTGGTCTCCGAGTAGAACTCGTACACTTCCCACCCCCCTTCCCGGTGGCCGTTCCCCGTCTGCTTCACCCCACCGAAGGGCAGGTGCGCCTCCGCGCCGATCGTCGGCGCGTTCACGTAGGTGATGCCGTTGTCCAGCTCGTTGAACGCCCGGAAGGCCAGGTTCACGTCGCGGGTGTAGATCGAGGACGACAGCCCGTACTTCACCCCATTATTGACGCGGAAGGCCTCGTCCGCGGAACGAACCCGCACCACGGACAGGACAGGGCCGAAGATCTCCTCCTGCTCGATCCGCATCCCAGGCTCGACGCGCGCGAAGATGGTCGGCTCGAAGAAGAACCCGTCGTCGAGCCCCTTCCCCGTCGCGCGGCGCCCGCCGCAGAGCAGGTCTGCCCCCTCGGCGACGCCGATGTCCGTGTACTCCTCGATCTTCTTCAGCGAGGCCTCGTGGATCACGGGGCCAACGTCCGTCCCCTTCTTCCGGCCGTCGCCCAGCTTGAGCGCCCGCGTACGCTGCAGCAGCTCCGAGAGGAAGCGGTCGTGGATCCCGTCCTGGAGGATCAGGCGGCTGGTGGCGGTGCAGCGCTGCCCCGCGGTGCCGAAGGCCCCCCAGAGCACCCCTTCGAGGGCGAGCTCCACGTCGGCGTCGTCCATCACGATCTGGGCGTTCTTCCCCCCCATCTCGAGCGAGAGCCGCTTGTGCATCCGGCCGCAGGTCTCGCCCACGATGCGCCCCGTCTCCGTGGAGCCGGTGAACGACACGAGGGGGACCTCCGGGTGCTGCACGATCGCCGCGCCCACCACCTCGCCGGTGCCGTGCACGAGCTGGATCACCTCCGGCGGGAGCCCCGCCTCGAGGAGGATCTCCACGAGCACCGCGCCGGTGTGCGGAACGTCCTCCGCCGGCTTGAACACGCACGCGTTCCCGCACACGAGCGCGGGGAACATCTTCCAGGTGGGGATCGCCATCGGGAAGTTGAAGGGGGTGATGATCCCCGCCACGCCGATCGGCCGGCGGAAGCTCATCGCCCACTTGTTCCGCAGCTCGCTCGGCACGGTGTGCCCCCAGAGCTGGCGCCCCATCGTCGCGGCGTAGTACGCGGTGTCGATCCCTTCCTGCACGTCGCCGCGCGTCTCGTTGAGGGGCTTCCCCATCTCGCGCGTCATCAGGTCCGCGATCTCCTCCTTCCGCGACGCCATCAGGTCGCCCACGCGGCGGAGCACGTCGCCGCGCAGGGGGGCCGGCGTCTTCTTCCAGAGCTCGAAGCCGCGCTTCGCCGATGCCACCGCGGCGTCCACGTCGGCCAGCGTCGAGAGGGGGAACTCCCCGATGCGGTCGCTCCGGTCGGCGGGGTTGGCGTTCACGAAGTATTCGCCCGATGCGGGGGCGACCCACTGGCCGGCGATGAAGTTCTTGAATTGGCGCATTATCGGTTCCGGAAAGTCATTGGCAGATCCACACGGAGCGCGTCGGGTCGGCCTTGGCGTAGCCGACGCGCGGAAGCACCTCGATGGCGGCGAGGGAGAGCCCCCAGAGGACGAGGAGGAGCGAGAGCAGGTGCGCCTTCGCGGCGCGGTGGCGCCAGCTCCAGACGGCGCTCCAGGCGCCGCCCACGGCGACGGCCCCCACCGCCGCAAGGTAGCCGGCCAGCCCCGGTCCGCAGCGCGAGGCGTACGGCCAGAAGAGCACCCCCACCCCCAGCGCGGTGGCGAGCACGAGGCGCGCGAGCACGCCGAGGGTGGTCGTCGCGGTGCTCCCCGTCGCCGGGGCCGCGGGCGACGCCTCGCCCCCGCGCGCCACGGGCGGGCTCCCCGAGGGGAGGCGTGCCG